>JAZRZQ010000139.1:0-16965 GCA_045601445.1 Eubacteriales bacterium
AACAAATCTTCGCGGATGACTGCACGAAGAATGAACGGGAAGATCCGACTTCTGTGTCGCAGTTTGGACCGAATGAGTTCATCGGGAAAATACTCGGCCTCGATCGGACGATGGGTTTATGAAAACACACCGCTTTTGAAAAACGATCTTCTTCGACTTTTGTCAAAGACGTTTGTTTTTCCGAAAAATGCCTTGGATGGCCTGATTCGGATGTTTTCAAATCATGCTGATCGGATTGATATGCAGGACGTAAACTTGATTTATGTTTTGTTGTCAAAACGATATCAGCTCTCTGAAGAGGAAATTTTGAGCATTCGGTCCGCCTTGTTCTATTCTCTCGGTGCAGCCTTGCTTCGCGAAAGCGCTCCCTCAAATTTTCCGCAGTATTATAAAGCATATCATCGAATCCGCAAGGTGGATTTTTCGATCTTGGAACGAAGGATGTCGCCCTTAGAGCAGATTTTGCGCTGTGATCCTTCCAATGATTATCCTAATTTGACGGCGGCAACGCAAGCGATGTATCGGGACAGAATCAAAAAAGCGGCGAAAAAGCGCGGACTTTCCTCGGAAGAGCTTGCCAATCAAATTGTGGAGGCCTGTAAACCAAATAAAGATCATATCGGTTTTCGAATCGTCTCACCCCCGAACAAAAATTGGTATCCTAAGCTACTTTTCGTGTTTTTTTCTTTTTTGTTGTGTCAGTTGCTTGTTGCATCGAGAAGTCTGTTTTTTACTCTTCTTGCCGCAATACCGCTTTATTATTTTTCAAA
Source organism: Eubacteriales bacterium (assembly GCA_045601445.1). Taxonomy (GTDB): domain Bacteria; phylum Bacillota; class Clostridia; order Oscillospirales; family SIG627; genus RGIG5579. Next base: position 771 of record JAZRZQ010000139.1, read on the forward strand.
GGACCTCTTGGATCGAATCGTATCAAGGTGTGTGAAGCCATTTTTACTGCCGCAATTAAAGATTTCAAGAGTTGATCTTGAGCAAAAGACTGCGGTTGTGATTGCATCACTTGTCAGCAAGAAAGCAGAGATCGATGCGCTGTTTGAGAAACTCGATCAATATCGTATCAATAATGCGAGCGCTGAGGATGAGATCGTTTTCGGATTGCTTCTTGATCTTCCCGAGCACGCAGAGAAGATCTCTGAGAAGGATCGTGAGCTGATTGAATACCTGAAGGAGCAAACGGAACGCTACAACGGTACTTCCAACCAAATCTTTTCCGTTTTGAGAGAGCGAAGCTATCACAAATCAGAAGAACGATTTGTCGGGTGGGAGCGAAAGCGCGGTGCAATCGACCAATTGATTCGTTTCATTTGCGGGGAGGAGGTCTTTTCCGGCTCTTCGCTTTTCGGGTGTTACGAAAGACTTGAAGGCACAAAGCTTCTGATCACTCTGGATGCAGATACGAGATTATCTATCAATCAGGCAAAGCGTTTGATCGGAACGGCACTTCACCCTCTCAATCGTCCGCAGATTGTGAATCAGAACGGACATTTTCGTGTTGAAAGAGGGTATGGAATCATTCAGCCGAGGATCGCGAGCTCGCTTTTAGAACCGATAAAAACACCCTTTGGGAAAATGCAGGGAAACGGCAGTGGCAGATTGCCATACGTTACTGCTGCCTTTGATCGAATGCAGAGCTTGTTCGGAGAGGGGAATTTCTGCGGCAAGGGCATCATTGACGTTGAGGCGTATTACAAAGTGATGAAGGATTCTCTTCCGGAGCAAAGAATTCTCAGTCACGACTTTCCCGAGGGTGCGTTTTTAAGATGCGGACTTCTTTCCAACGAATTTTTCTTTGACTCCAATCCTCAAACTCTTCTTTCTTTCTACAAAAGACAGCACCGTTGGATTCGTGGTGACGTTCAGAATATTGTCTTATTTTTCCGCTTTTCTCGAAAACGAAAATGGTTCTACCTTGAAAACCTCATTCACTATTTCGTTCCGATCGTCGAATTTGCCTTGGTTTTCGTCAGCTGTTTTTACGACTTGAGATACGGCTTTGCGGCGACGCTTTTGGTCTTTCTTTTCCATCTGTCTCCTTTGGTGTTGACGGTTTTTGAAAGAACGGTTTCCTGTAACGATTTTTCGGTTTTTTCGAGAAGGTTTGCTACCAAAAACAGAAACGTATTTTTGAATGCTCTTTACCAAGGACTTCTGTCGATATCATCGATCGCATTTGAGGCTTATTATTATTTTGATGCAATCATACGAAGTCTGTTTCGGTTGTTCTTTTCGAAAAAGAAGTTGCTTGAATGGCAAGCATATTCGCCGCTCTCTTCCTCGGGCGGAACTTTTTTCTTTGCTCCGTCTCTTGTTATCGGTATCGCTACCCTCTTTGTCTGTAACAACGTCCCCCTTCTTGTAATGAGCCTGCTTTGGTGTATATTTCCTTTTATCAGCTATTATTTGTCGCGCCCTTATTCTCAAAAAGGTTCTTGGAGAAAGCAAGAGCGGGATACGATGCTGGAATACGCGAAATCAGAGTTTGAGTTTTTTCGCACCGTCGTGAATCAAGATACCAATTATCTCCCACCGGATAATTTGCAGTGCAACTTGTGCGACCGGATTGCGATGAGGACCTCGCCGACGAATATCGGTCTGTATCTTGCTTCGCTTGTTGCGGCAAGAGATTTGAATTTGATCGGTACCGAGGAGTTATACAGAAAAATGAAAGCAACTCTGAAAGTGACCGAAACATTGGATCGCGACCACGGACACCTCTATAATTGGTACGATCTGAAGACACTTGGCGTTTTGGGCGAAAAATTTGTTTCGACCGTTGACAGCGGGAACTACGTTGCCTGTCTGATGTGCGTCGAGACGGCGCTTCGCGAATATGAGAAGGAGAAGACGGAATTAAGACACTTAAGAGAGTCGATCGAAAGAGAGATTGCGTCGATCAATTTCAATTACTTGTTTTGCTATGAAAGAGGTCTGTTTTACGTCGGTGTTTCGGATGGAAAGAAGGATTCGGCATCTTGCTACGATTTGTATTTTTCCGAAGCAAGGATTACGCTCTATTTGTCGATTGCGCTTGGTCAAATTTCTCCGGAGGCCTGGGGAAGACCGAGTAGACCTTTGCTTTCCTTTCGAGGAAGAGTTGGTCTCGGATCCTGGAGCGGAACGACCTTCGAAGCATTTATGCCATCCCTCTTTTTCCCGACTGTACGAAATTCTTTAGAGGATGAAAGCCTTGACTACGCCCTCTTTTGCCAAAAGCAGTATCGGGCCAACATCAGCGATAACGAGTCGATCTTTGGTATCAGCGAAAGCGGAAATACCCAAACCGATGCTGTCGGAAACTATCAATATCAGGCGTACGGTGTTCCGTATTTAAGCATTCAGCCAAGCTCCGATGATGGAAAAATTATTTCGCCTTATTCATCCTTCCTGATGCTTGAGAGGGAAGACCCGGAAGTGCTCAAAAACTTAAAAACGATGGAGCATTTCGGCTTGAAAGGCGAGTTTGGCTTTTATGAGGCGTGCGAATTTAACACGAATTTTTTGGATGATTATCAAATTGTGAAATCGTATATGTCGCATTACAAGGGAATGAGCATCCTTGCATTGACGAACGCTTTAAAAGACGGAGTGTTTCGAAGAAGGTTTCTCGACTTTGGAGACAACGCATCAAAGATAGAGTTGATGGCGGAGCGATTCCCGTTGGAAGAGAGCGTTTTACGACAAGCTCCGCAGCAAGTCAAGGTGAAAAATGATGTTAATATCCGTTCGCGTGAAGTCGTTTGCTCTGAAAAAGACGTCTTTTCCACATCGGTCACGGACGGCAAAATGACACTCGTGGCATCGTCAAACGGCAGCTTTTTTGTTCAAAGAGAGAACGTCCGTCTTTTTTCCTTTCATCCCGAAAAAAATAAAATGTCGCTGGTGGCAAACGGGAGGAAATACGATCTTTTCTCACAAGCAAGGAACCCGATCAGTATGTCGTTTCACGAAGACCAGATCCGCTATCGGTTTGAGTTTGGCATCGGTACACTGACTTTAGTCTTGCGTCTGATCGGAGGCTGTGATTCTGTTTTGATAGATGTAAGCGGGAGCGATTTTGTCGGTGAAGCAAATTTTGAAATTTCATTGAATTCGATCCTGTCGAATGAAAAGGAATACGAATCGCATCCCGCTTTTCACAATTTGTCGCTTGAAGCTTCGTTTGACGGCTGTGAATATCTAATTTCGCGTCGTCGCATCGAGCAGCATTGGTATTTGTCTTTCTATTCGCCGAAGATTTCGGCGGTCAGATCGGGCGAAAACCCTAAACAGAAGTCTCTGAAATCGCAGGCAATGCTGAATGAATCAAGTACACTATATCTATCGGAACACTGCACGGGGGTTTGCAGTTTTTCCGTTCTTTGCTTCTTTTCTGAGCATAAAGGAATGTTTCGAAGAGAAGTGATCCTCGATCAGACGGATCGCCTGTTGCCGGAAAAGAGCGTTCGCTCGCAAGAAAAGATACTACGCCTGTATCAAAATTGTTGCTACAGAGAAGAACTTTTTGATCTTGAATCTATGATCCTGAATGCCATACAAAACAAACGGATCTTTTATCTCGGCAACATTTCTGAATCAAGAACGAGAGATTTCCTTTGGCAATACGGGATTTCGGGCGATGCTCCGATTGTCAGTATTTTTGTAGCATCTCCGAAGGATCTGGATATTCTGTCAGATCTTCTTTCGGTGAAAAAGAAATTTTCACTCTCTCATATTGAAATGGATCTTGTCATTTTACACGAGGAGAAGGGAGAATACTTTGATCCGATTCGCGAAAACATTTCCGATGTCATCAGAGAGGCGGGATTGAATTATCTGATCGGTAAGCGCGCGGGGATTCATACCGTTAAAGTAAAGGAAAATGGAGCGATTGCTTTTCAAAGGCTAAGCTGTATTTGCTTTTCATTCCACGAGACAGCAAAAACTCTTCAGCAGCTCGCTTCATTACCAAACAAGGTTCAACGATGTGAAAGCTTATCCGATTCGCCCAAACAAATCGGAAAACTTGAAAAGAATGCATTCATCGTTGACAGCTCTTGCTATCGTGCTCGTCAACCTTTGTCGCAGGTTGTCTCTAACCGAACGGTAGGATTTGTCTGCGATCAGCATTCTCTCGGCTTTACTTGGTATCGAAATGCAGGATTATGTCGTATATCTAAGTGGAATAATTGTCCCGAACGTGATGACGGCGAAAAGGTTTTTCTTCTTTTTGAGGATCAACTCTACGATTTGATCGAAAATGCTTGCCAAACAAGATATCGGGATCATTTTGCAGTATATTGCGGCAAGATTTGCGGAAATGATTATCAAGTCATCGCATCGGTTGTAGAGAAAATTTCATCGAAATTTGTATACGTTTCTCTTTCGGGAAAACTTTCTGAGAAGGGAAGATTGGTTTTTTCGTTTGTTCCTTGCGTTGGAAAGAATGCCGATCAAAATATGCTGATTGAAATTCAGGAATCATACCTTCGTTTTTCACCTTGTCGGTATGGAGATGTCCCATTCAGCGGATTTTGTATGATCCCTGACCGAAAGATTAACGTTTCCGCAAAAATGGATCGACTTCTGATTCAATTTGAGGGACAAAATGACAACCTCATCTTTCTCGGCGGAACAACATCCGAGCGTCAATTTCAAGATCAGATCAGAAGGATTCGAGATCAAGATCTTGAGCAGATGCTTATCTTTGAAGATGCCTTTTGTCGGTCCGTCATGCCGACAAATTTCGAATCAAGCTTGAAATTCTGGATCAGCTATCAAGCGGTACACGCAAGATTCTACGGCAGAACCGGCTTGTATCAAAGCAGCGGCGCTTACGGCTTTCGAGATCAACTGCAGGATTGTTTGATTTTTTTGAATTATCAACCGAATCTGACACGTTATCATCTCATCAAGGCAGCTGCGCACCAAATGGAGAACGGATCCGTTCTTCATTGGTGGCATCCAATCAAATCGGCAAGCGGTTCGGATAGCGGTGTTGTTACAAAATGCAGCGACGACTATCTTTGGCTTCTCTTCTGTTTTTCGGAGTACAATCGTGAAACGCAGGATCGATCCATTTTGGACGTGAAAGTGCCGTTTTTGGAAGATGTTCCGCTTTCGGATCAAGAAAGTGAAAAATACGTCATTGCGCAAAAAAGCTCTGCGGCACCGTTTTTGCAGCATCTTGAAAGAGCGGCGAAGCTGTTGATGAAAAGAGGACTCGGCGATCACAGCTTGCCATTGATCGGGAGCGGTGATTGGAACGACGGAATGAATCGGATCGACGGAGAGAGCGTTTGGCTCGGATTTTTCGCTGCCATATCTTTGAATCGGTGCAAGAATTTCTTCAGCGACGAGACGAAGAGTCAAGCGAAAATATATCTTCGCGACCTTGCAAAAGGACTTCGGGAGTCATTTAACGGTGGTTGGTATGTGCGTATCTTCGGCAAGAACGGCCAGACGATCGGCTCTGATATTTCCTTAGAAAGCGAATGCAGCATCGATTTAATCACACAAGCCTTTTCGGCTTTCTATTGGCTTGACTTCCGTCGCGAAAGCGATTGCATCAGCGAAGATTCGGTTCGATCTGCGCTTCTGTCTGCGTACGAAAATCTTGTTGATGAGAAAGCCGGAACGGTTTCGCTGTTTCAGTTGCCGTTCGTAAACAGCATACCATCTCCGGGCTATATTCAGCGCTATTGCGCGGGGCTTCGGGAAAACGGTGGGCAGTATACTCACGCCGCCGTTTGGTTCGCTCTTGCCTTGGTTAATTTCGGATGCGCAGTCGGTGATGATGACCTCGTTAATAAGGGGATTCGGGTTTGCGAAATATTAAATCCTGAGAAAAACATTTCCGTAGAGCAGTATCAAAAGTATCTGCGTGAGCCGTACGTGCTTTGCGGAGACGTTTATACCGCAAACGGTTTTCACGGGCACGGCGGCTGGAGCTGGTACACGGGTGCGGCTTCGTGGTACGTTCGGCTTTTAGATCAAATTGAAAAAATAAAGAAGAGCCCCTGAGGTGGCTCTTCTTTATGTGTTGAGAATTTTTTCAAGCAGTTTGGACATTTTTTTGATTGATGTGACCGAGACGCACTCAGCATCACTCCTTATCCTCTCACACGGAAGAGCGATCGAAAGGACATAGGGAGAAGCTTGCAGTGCACTGTCAAGCTTGGTGACGGGTTTTTGTGAAACGGTCGGAATAAGTGAAGGATCAAGGGATAATACCATGTCCGACAAATCTTTGTTTGAAAAGGATTTTCCGTCTCTGATAAGAAGCCTCGGCGCCGTGTTTTTTGCATCTATAACGCCAAGAAGGATCGTTTTGTCGGGTTTTTCTTGAAGAATAGCGTTTTTCTCATTGGTCTGTCTTGTGCTCCCTTGCGATGAGAAAAGGAGGATCAGATCATTTTGATAACTGTGTTGACATAATTCAAGAAGCAAATGAATGCGAGCGAAAAAGGAAACGTCTTGTCCGATCAATTTTTTCTTTTCTTGTCGGATTTCAGAAGGGAGACGGTAAATTTCGCCGAAGCGCGTTTTTTGCGGCGGAACGATGATTTCATTGAAATCTTCGATTGAATTCGGTAGTTGAACGCTTGTTCCGTCTGAGGAGATGACGGACTTGCCTTGAGGCAGATATTCGGAAAAATCACCGAGGGCAGAAAGAGAAGCCGTTTTTTTGTCTTGATAAAGACAGATCAAACCTGCACGGTCAATGGGAGCTTGCAGCATAATTCTTTTCGGATTGATTGCGGTGCCCGGCTTATGGGCAATGACGTTTCCGGCGGCATCGCTTTTCACCGAAAGACCGTGGATCGACAAAAGGTCGGCAAGATAGACGGCAAGGTCATCCTCGGAGCCGCAGATACTTGTGATGGACGTTAGTTTGTTAAGCGTATTTATCATATCAGTGTCCTGAAAGTTGTTTTAGAATGATTTCCAGAGCGGATTCGGTGTTGAGAATATCTTCTTCAAGCACGATCCCGATCGGGCCGTGAATGTATCGGCAGGGAACAGAGAGGGAAATGGCCTCACATCCGAGACAGCTTCTTTGAATGGCGGATGCTTCATTGCCACCCGTTCGCTTGGCTTTCGTCTGAATGGGGATGCCTTGTGCTCGTATGCCTTCCATTAGATTTAAAATTAACTTTCTATGGTAGACGGTGGCACCGTCGCAGAGAGACAAAACACCTCCGTCACCGATCTTGCACACGGTTTTAGCGCCCGAAACGGTCGGAAGATCGTTTGGAGTGGTGGTATCCAGCGCAATCCCATATGGAAAAGACTTTTCCGAAAGAAAAGCGCTTGCGCCTCTCAATCCGTTTTCTTCGCAGACAGTAAACACATAGCTTGCATTCGAAAGAATCTTTTTTCGGATGAGACGGATCAGCAAAAAGCAGCCAAGCCGGTTATCGAGTGCTTTTCCGAAATAGGAGGCATCGGAAAGAGAGGAAAAGGGTGTATCAAAAACAGCGGACTCACCGACATTAACCTGCCTTTCCGCATCCTTTCGGCAATTAGCTCCGATGTCTATATACATATCTGAAAAACGGATTTCATTCTTTTCGCTTTTGTTTAAATGGACCGGCTTTGCGCCGATCACACCAATCAGTCCACGAGTCCCGATTTTTACTCTTTTTGAGGGGAGAGATGACGGATTGATGCCACCGATCGGTTGGAATTGAAGCCTGCCGTCATCACAGATGCCCGTGATCATAAATCCAACTTCGTCCATGTGTGCAAGTATGGCGATCTGATGCCCATCCCCGACGGTAGCGACCAGATTTCCAATGGGATCGACCTCAATTTTATCGACGAAGCCTTCAATTTCTCTGCGAATGATGCTTCGTACTTCGCCTTCCCGGCCGGAGGGACCAAATGCTTCGGAAAGGGTTTGCAACAACTTGATTTCTAAATCAGTCATACTGTTATTCCTCAATTTCGGGAAGCGTTTCTGCCGTTGCGATTGCGACAAGGAGCTCGGCAGTTTTTTGAATGTCGTAAACGGAAACGATTTCCGACGGGGTATGCATATTCAAAAGCGGAATTGAAATCAGCGCAGACGGAATCCCGCCGCACTGAATCTGGATGGTTGTGGCGTTTGTGCCGGGATAGCCGGGTTCTGCTATTTTCTGGCAAGGCAGGCTGTTTTGATCGGCAACGGAAAAAATCCAGTTCGTCAGCGCGTAGCTGAGCGTATCGGAAAAGGAGACGGAGGGGCCTTGATCCATAAAAATGCATTTCGTTGCATCCATACCGTCGGAATAGGCAAAACCGACGTCAAGAGAAACGGAATAATCAGGCCGAATGCGCCGACACAGCGAGCGAATTCCTGCTTGAGAGCTTTCTTCCGAGCAAGTGAAGGCAAAATAGGTATGAAAGGCAGGGCTTTTTAATTCATCTATGGCTATCTGCATCGCAAGAACCCCCGCCTTGTCGTCCAGCCCTCGGGATGAAATTTTACGATTTAGTAAAAGGGTGACCGAAGCATCAAAATGGCCCACGTCGCCGACGGAAAGGATTTCATCAAGCCCGCAAAGGATTCCCGTGTCAAGAAAAATGCCGTCGAGTCCTTCTGTTTTAGACTTTTCTTCGCTTTTCGTTGCTTTGGTTAAATGCGGAGGTAGGTCTGCGGCGACAGCACGAACGATTTTCTTGCCATATAAAGAAAAAACGGTTGAAGGCAGGATTTTTCGATCGATCCCCCCGCAAGGAACGACGGAAACGAAGCCGCCTTCGTGGATTTCTGTGATACAAACGCCGATCTCGTCTCGATGTGCTTCAATCAATAGTGTTTTAGCATCGGGATTTGAAGATGGAATTTTGACAATGATATTCCCGTAAGGATCAATCTCTGTTTCTCGATTCAGAAAGAGTGCTTTGAGATCCGCTTCGGAAGGAATCTGTTCTCTGCCGGACACACACGGCGTGTTCTGCCAAAGTTGTAAACGATTTAAAAGTTCTTTCATGATAACTCCGCTACCGCCTTCTTAAAGGCATTTCCGCGTTCCTCAAAATTTTTAAACTGATCGAAGCTTGCGCTGGCGGGGGTAAGAATGACAAAATCACCGGACGAAGCGATCTCGCTTGCTTTTTTAACACAGTCATCTAAGCTGTTCAGACGAAGGATCTTCGGTTTTGTCGGCTCGTTACAGTTTTCGACCGCGCTTTGAATCTTATCCGAGGTATTTCCGCATAAAAGCAAGATTTTGCATCGACGGCAAAGCTCAGATCCAAACGGAGCATAGTCTAAATTTTTGTCATATCCTCCGGCGATTACGATTACTTTTTCGGCAAAGGAGCGCAGACACGCGATGCTTCTTGTCGGGGAGGAGTCTATGGAACTGTTATAGTATCTGACGCCGTGCCTTTCTCGGACAAATTCAATTCTGTGCTCAACACCGCCGAAGGTTTTGGCAACGGACTTCACGGCTTTGGGATCAACAAAATCGAGCGTGGCAAGGATCGCTGCCATATAGTTCTCAACGTTGTGTTTGCCGGGAAGAATAATATCCGAAGCGTTCAGCAGTTCTTCCTTTACGTGATTGCGCAGTAAATAGATCGTTTTGCCGTCAAAATAAACACCGTCGGAGAAAGAGTTTGACTGTGTGGAAAAATAGCGAACGGAGCCGCTTACATTCGATTCGCGGGTATGTGAATTGTCAAAGTTTAAGATTGCAACGCCTTCCTTTGATTGATGCTGAATCAAATTTCTTTTCGCCGAGAGATATTCCGACATATCACGGTGCCAATCGAGATGATTTTCCGAGAGATTGGTGATGACGGCGACGTCGGGAGAATAGCGTTGTCGCATCAGCTGAAAACTCGACAGTTCCGTTACGCTGATCGTGTTTGCTTCTTCACAATCTGCAAGCTGAGGAAGCATCGCTTTGCCGATGTTGCCGCCAAGACAGACGTGGTATCCGCCCTCTTGCAGAATCTTGGAAATCAACGTTGTCGTTGTGGTTTTGCCGTCGCTTCCGGTAACGGCAATGCTTTTGCACGGCACAAATTGAAAGAACAGCTCCGTTTCGCAATAAACACGAGAGCCGTTTTTTTCTGCCTGAACAAAAGCCTGAAGATCCGGTCGAATACCCGGAGAACGAATGATTATTTCCTCGTCAAGGTGGCAAAAAGCATCATTACCAAGCAGAACGCTTGCCCGATTCTCTTTTGCAAACAATACGGACGGATCGTTTTTTGACTTTCTTTCGTCACGCGCCGTAATGCTTTTTGCGCCGCATTGATACAAAAAGGGAATCAGCGGCAGATTGGACACGCCAAGCCCGATCAGAGCAACGGAGCGACCCTTGATAAATGAGCAAAAGCCCTTGTAACCCTTTAAATCTCTCACAGTTCACACCTCTAAATGCGTAATTGGAAATGAATATATATTTTTATTATACCGAATGAAATATTTTTTTCAATATATTTGACAAAAATATAAATATCAGCTATAATGACATTAATATGACTAGGTGGGGCGATCGCGCCTTGATTCCGAAAGGACCAAGGTGAGGAAAGTCCGGGCTTCGTATGGCAAGGATAACGGATAACGTCCGCCGAAGGTGACTTCAGGGAAAGTGCAACAGAGAGATACCGCCGGTTTTCCGGTAAGGGTGAAAAGGCGAGGTAAGAGCTCACCGTCCCTTTTGGTAACAATCGGGACCTGTAAACCCTATCCGAAGCAACACCGCAAATGAACAGGCTTTATTGCCAATGTCGGCCAGACAGTTTACAGGTGGCTAGAGGCAGAAAGTGATTTCTGTCCCAGATAGATGATCGCCGATGCTCAGCATCACAGAACCCGGCTTACAAGCCTAGTCATATCGCACATTTTTCTCGCACCAAACAGGAGGTACAAATGATCGGCTTCGACAAGGAAAAAACAATCACCTACAAAGTTGCGAAAGAAGAGGAAGAATTCGTACGCAACACCCTTTCTGCAGTTTATCAAGCTCTGATCGAGAAGGGATATAATCCTTTAAATCAGCTTGTCGGTTATATTTTGACCGAAGATCCGACCTATATTACCAACTATAACAATGCACGCACGCTGATTGCCAAGATCGAGCGTGACGAACTCTTGCGCCATTTGCTTAAGAGCTACTTGAATATTTAGAGAGGATATACCTATGGCAACTGAGATTAACGAATTTACTACTTATTGCGGAAAGCCGCTCGTTCAGAACGGCAATATTATCTGTTACGGCAATCCGGCGCGAAAAGCAATTCTTGTTTTGACGGTACTGACCTATAAGGATTTTCACGGAAAGGAAATCCCGGACATGATCTTCGTTCAGGTTCAGGATACCAAATCGGGAGAGATCCTGAAGCAGTCCGAAAAATACGGACTTTACGAAGCCCTCGATTTCGGAAAAGTATGGCTGGATAAAGAATTGAAAAAATAATTTACTTTCGTGCAAAATGCCGTTTCGGCGCTTTGCACGATTGTTTGTTTGGAGTCAAAATGATACCGAATATCCGCGTTGGCGATTATCTTGAAATGAAAAAAGCTCATCCTTGCGGCGGAAAGCGTTTACTTGTGCTGTTCACAGGTAGCGATATTAAGGTGCGCTGTGAGCGTTGCGGGCGCGAGGTTGTTATTGCACGCGTTAAGCTTGAAAAAAGTATTAAAGCTGTAATCAGCGAAAGTGAACATGATTGAAAAGTTAAAGCAGACTGAGCTTCGCTATCTTTCGATTGAGCAGGAGCTCGGCAAACCGGAAATTATTTCAAATCCCGAAAAATATAAAACCTTGATGAAGGATCATAAAAATTTAACCCCTATTGTCGAAGCCTACCGAACGTATCAAAAGGTCGTTCAGGCGCAGGAAGAGCTTTGTGACATCCTCGCCGACAACAGCGACGCGGAATTGCTTGAGATGGCGCAGGACGAACTGCGTGAGTGCAAGGCTCGCGAGGAGGAGCTTCTCGATCAAATAAAAATTCTCCTTCTCCCCAGAGACGAAAACGATGACAAAAACGTCATTGTTGAGATCCGTGCCGGTGCGGGCGGAGAGGAGGCAGCCTTGTTTTCCGCTGTTCTTTATCGAATGTATTCCATGTATGCGCAAGCCAGCGGCTGGAAGAGTGAGATCATTGATTGCAATGAGACCGAGCTCGGGGGATACAAAGAGATTTCGTTTATGATCGAGGGCGACGGAGCTTATTCCCGTTTAAAGTTTGAAAGCGGAGTTCACCGCGTTCAGCGTGTTCCGGAGACGGAATCGCAAGGCAGAATCCAAACTTCAACCGTTACCGTTGCCGTTTTACCGGAGGCGGAGGAGATTGAAGTTGACATCAACCCTCAGGATCTTGAGATCGACACGCACCGTGCGAGCGGTGCGGGCGGTCAGCACGTCAATAAGACGGATTCCGCGATCCGCATTCTTCATAAGCCCACCGGCATTATTGTTGAATGTCAGGACGAGCGAAGTCAGCTGAAAAACCGTGAAAAGGCAATGAAGGTTCTCCGTTCCAAAATTATGAAGGCCGAAACGGATAAAATGAACAGCCAGATCTCCGATGCGCGAAAGTCGCAGATCGGAACGGGAGACCGTAGCGAGCGGATTCGCACCTACAATTATCCGCAAGGCAGAGTCAGCGACCACAGAATTGGACTGACGCTTCATTCCATCGATGCGGTTTTAAACGGAAAGCTTGATGAGCTGATCGACGCCTTGGCAACAGCGGAGAGAATTAAACTTCTGGAAAGCGGGGAGTCGATTTGAACACGAGCATTCTTAACATTGATCCAAATTCTTTTTCCGATGCGGCGCTTATCCCTGCCGCAAGGATTTTGCTGAACGGTGGACTCGTCGCATTTCCGACGGAGACGGTTTACGGACTCGGTGCGAATGCACTTGATTCCGCCGCCGTGGATTCCGTTTTTGAAGCCAAAGGTCGTCCCCACGACAATCCGCTGATCGTTCACGTTCTTGATCCGATGGACTGTGAAAAATACGCCGAAGTTCAAAAGTCTGATTTGTTCCACGAATTGGCAGCTCGCTTTATGCCCGGTCCTCTCACGGTGATTCTTCCCAAAAAGCCGATCATTCCCGACGCCGTGACGGTTGGATTGCCGACGGTTGCACTGCGTTGCCCGTCTCACCCCATCGCTCGAGCGCTGATTCGTGTTTCAGGGGTTCCAATCGCCGCACCAAGCGCCAATCTTTCGGGAAAACCGAGCCCGACGATCGCACGAGACGTGATAGAGGATATGGACGGTCGGATCCCTATGATTATTTCCGGCGGCGATGCCAAGGTTGGCCTTGAATCTACCGTTATCAGTCTTAAAGGCGATACCATTCATCTTCTGCGACCGGGTTACGTCACGCCCGATGATCTGCGCTGTGTCACGGAAAGGATCGTAATCTCCGAGGCGGTGTTAAATGCGCTTTCTCCTGAGGATAAGCCGGAATCGCCCGGTATGAAATACCGCCACTACGCACCGAGTGCCCCTGTTACAATGGTATGCGGAAATGATGAGTCGGTGCTTCGTTTCTTTTCTCAAAAGGTAAAAGAAGGATGCGGCATTCTTTGCTTTGACGAGGATCTGTCTACGTTTGCCCCCGAGGAATTGAATTTGGTTATTTCCCTTGGTGCGCGCTTGGATCTTGACACGCAGGCGCACGCGCTGTTTTCCGCTCTTCGTCGCTTCGATCGAATGGATCTTCCCCATATTTATGCGCGTGCAACGGATGTGAAAAGGCTTGGGCTTGCGTTGACAAACCGTTTGCTTCGGGCCTGCGCCTTTGATAAAATTGACTTATAAGGAAATGATATGATTATAGTCGGAATTTGCGGATCGAGCGGATCCGGAAAGAGTACGGTCGGTTTGATTTTTCAGGGTTTTGGTGCTGCATTCTTTGATTGCGATAAAATCTATCACGATCTGGTTTCGGCACCGAGTGAATGTCTGAATGCCATCGGAGAGCGCTTTGGTTACGATTTGATTCAAAACGGATCGCTTGATCGAAAAAAACTCTCCGATATTGTGTTCTCCGATCCGTTGGCGCTTTCGGAACTGAATCAAATCACGCATCGCTTTGTGCTTGATGCTCTGCGTGAGCTAATTGATGCAGAGAGAAAAAAGGATGCGCCGATGTGCGTGATTGATGCACCCCTGTTTTTTGAAGCGGGGCTTGAAAAATGGTGCGACTTTGTGATTGCCGTTATTTCCGATGAGAAGCAACAGCTTCACCGCATTCATCGTCGTGACGGTATTTCCGAAGACTTAGCACGTTTGAGAATTCAGTCACAAATCGGTAATGACGAACTGATCGCCCGCTCTCAATTTGTTATTGAAAACACGGGATCTATTCTTGATTTAGAGTTACAATGCAACAACATTTACCAAACATTGCGAAAGGCGGATATGTTATGAACGAAACGAAATCCAATCTCCATGACAAACTCTCCTACCGTCCCAAAAACGGTGCAAAGCAATTTTCGGCTGAAAAAAGAGCCGATGCCTTCAAATTTGCCGAGGAATATAAGCAGTATATGAATACCGCAAAAACAGAGCGCGAGGCGGTTCGTTTTTGTGTAGACCTTGCAAAGAAAAACGGATACGCCCCCTTCGAATACGGCAGAAAATACCTCAAGGGTGATCGTGTGTATTTTGTCAATCGCGATAAGGCCGTCATTCTCGCCAACATCGGAGAAAAATCCATGGAGGAAGGCTTTGGCATCATTGCTTCGCATATTGATGCGCCAAGACTCGATTTAAAGCCGAATCCTCTTTGCGAGAATGAATCCATTGCATATTTTAAGACGCATTATTACGGCGGAATCAAGAAGTATCAGTGGCCGACCACGCCGCTTGCTCTTCACGGTACGGTGATTCTTGCCGATGGGCGCAGCGTAGATATTTGTATCGGCGAAGAGGACAGCGATCCGATTTTCTATATCACTGACCTTCTGCCGCATCTTGCGCAGGATCAAATGAAGAGGGTTGCCGGTGAATTGACTCCCGGCGAAAATCTTCGCGTGATTGTTGGCAGTCTGCCGATCGAAGACGAGGATGTAAAAGATGCCGTTAAGCTTAACGTGCTTGCTTATTTGAATGAAAAATACGGAATGGTTGAGGAGGATTTTCTGTCTGCTGAGCTGGTTCTCGTGCCTGCTTTAAAGGCAAGAGACGTTGGCTTTGATCGCAATCTTGTCGCTGCTTACTCACACGATGATAAGGTTTGTGCGTATCCTTCGATGATGGCTATGCTCGAAGCGCGCGATCCTCGGTACACCTCCGTTCTCGTTTTGGCTGATAAGGAAGAAATCGGAAGCAGTGGAAATACGGGATTGAATACGAATTTCCTCTATGATTTCCTTTCCGAGCTTTGCGAATGTGCTGATTGCAATCTGCGCAAGGCGCTTTCGAATTCTTGGTGCCTTTCTGCGGACGTGAACGCCTGTTTCGATCCGATTTTCCCTGAGGTTTATGAAAAGCAAAACAGCTCCATCCTAAACCACGGTGTTGTCATTACAAAATACACCGGTGCGCGCGGAAAGAGCGGCACCTCCGATGCTTCTGCTGAGTTTGTCGGCAAGATCAGAAGATTGTTGAACGGCTCTCAGATCGTTTGGCAGATCGGTGAGCTTGGAAAGGTCGATCAAGGCGGCGGCGGTACGGTTGCGCAATATATTGCAAAGCTCAACATTGACGTGGTCGATATTGGCGTTCCGGTTCTTTCGATGCACGCTCCTTACGAGCTCGTCTCTAAGATTGATCTATACAGCACCTACGAGGCTTGTCTTGCCTTCTATCAGCGATAAAGCCTTATGTCAAAACCGTTTCAAGCCGTAGAGCTTCTTTCGCCGGCAGGGAACTTCGAAAAGATGGTGTCTGCATTCCATTTCGGCGCAGATGCCGTCTACCTGTCGGGAAAGAGATTTGGAATGAGAGCAGCAGCCGACAATTTCAGCTCGGATGAGCTTTGTCGAGCGGTTCGCTTTGCACATGATAGAAATAAAAAAGTATACTTAACGCTCAACGTGATGCCAAGAGAGAGTGAACTTTTGGATCTTGACGAATACCTGAAGACAACGGTCAAAACGGCGAGCCCTGATGCCCTCATCGTTGCCGATCTCGGCGTT
>JAZRZQ010000140.1:0-16638 GCA_045601445.1 Eubacteriales bacterium
AGAACAATATTTGTATGCAGTACGCTCTGATCAGAAATCTGTTCTACCGCAAGGGCAAAAAGTTCGAAATGTACGCTTCCTACTCTCCCGCCATGGAGCTGATGGGCGAGTGGCTCAAGCAGCTTTACGGCGAATCCGAGGGCAAGGACGGCAAGGGCATTTTCCCCGTTTCCGCCATCTATTCGCGTGATCTGCACTCTCTGGGACAGTACGTTCAGGAGGGTGAAAGAACGATGTTTGAAACCGTTTTGCAGATCGAAAAGCCCAAGGTCGATTTTCCCATCCCCAAGGCAGAAAGTGACGTAGACGGCCTGAAGTATCTCGAGGGCAGAAATATGGACTTCGTGAATAAAAACGCCTTCCGCGGCACGGCACTTGCCCATCGCGACGGCGGTGTTCCCACGCTCGTCCTTTCGCTCTGCTGTGCCGATGAGAAAAACTTCGGTTATATGGTTTATTTCTTCGAGCTTGCCTGTGCCATCAGCGGCTATATGCTCGGTGTTGATCCCTTCAACCAGCCCGGTGTCGAGGCGTATAAGAAGAATATGTTCCGTTTGCTCGGAAAGCCGGGATATGCAATTTAATCGAAAATAAGATGTGAGTGTTGGTATTTTTTCACAAAACTTTGAAAAAAGCGCCCAACATCGGCAAAGACTATTGCATTTTCGTCGGTTTTATGCTACCATAATAGTACAAACAGCGAACTTTCAGTTCGGAAAGGATTGGTACGATTTATGTTAAAATTGATTATCGGTTTGAAGGGCAGCGGAAAGACCAAGCAGCTCATTGAGCAGGCAAACAAAGCAGTTGAGGTTTCCCCCGGTCACGTTGTGTGCATCGAAAAGTCCAACAAACTTATTTTTGACGTCAACCACAAGGTTCGTTTGGTTGATACCGAAGCATATTCCGTTGGCAATGCCGAGCAGCTTTACGGCTTGGTTTGCGGCATTCTCGCAACCAACTACGACGTGAAGGATCTGTTCATTGACTCTGCACTTCGCATCTGCAAGGATGACGTGGCCGCTTGGGTCGAATTTATGACCAAGCTCAATCAGATCTGCGAGAAGTACGAGGTTCAGTGCACCGTCACTTCTTCCATCGATCAGGCTGATCTGCCTAAGTCTCTCGAGCAGTTCGTGTTCTGATGGATTATATCGAGCTTCAATTCTCGATGCCGCAGGAAAAGGTCGATCTTGTATCGACCTTTCTTGTTGTCGGGGGATATGACACCTTCGAGATCGTCGATCTTTCGGATCTCGTGGAAAACGCAGGCGTGATGTTCGGGGACTATATTGAAAACGATTTGATGGAGCGTCAAAACGATCCCGCCGCCATCAAGTTTTATTTCGACGTATCCGATCAGGCAAAGGCCGACGAGATTCTCTCCTACGTGCAGGGCGTTTGTGCAAGCCTTGGCGAAACGCAGGTTTTCGGCTCTGTCCGCAAGGTGGAAAACAGCGATTGGGACACGGCTTGGAAAAAGTATTTCTATCCCTTTCCCGTCGGTGACCGCTTGTTTATCAAGCCCTCTTGGGAAACGGTCGACGAGCAAGTATATCTCGGCCGCAAGGTGATCGAGATTGATCCCGCCGCCGCATTCGGCAGCGGTACGCACGCCACCACGCGCCTCTGCTTGGAGGCGATGGAGCCGCTATTGCAGGCGGGAGATGCCGTTTTGGATATGGGATGCGGCTCGGGCATTCTCGGCATTGGTGCTAAGCTTCTTGGTGCGGGCCGTCTTTGCGCGGTGGATATTGATGAGGCCGCCATTCGCACCACGAGGGAGAATTTCGAAAAAAACGGCATTGACGCGAGCGATTTGACCCTTCTCTGCGCCAACGTTCTTTCCGATGAAAAGGCCTGTGAGCAGATGGGCGGCGGTTACCGTCTCATTTTTGCCAATATCGTCGCACAGATCATCAAGGAAATGGCACCCATCCTTTACCGCGCGCTCGATGAGGGCGGCGTTCTGCTTGCCTCGGGCATTCTGGTGGAGCGGGAAGAGGAGGTCAAACAAGCCCTCTTGGCGGCAGGCTTTGTCTACCGCACCACACACGTGATGGACGAATGGGTCTGTATGGAATGGACAAAATAAAAAAACGGAGCTTCGGCTCCGTTTTTTTATTATACAAAAAGAGAAAGGACATCTGAAAAGATGCCCTTTCTTTTTGAGGGAAGTAGTTTTATCGCTCGAAATAGGGCGTTGCCAGCAAACCGGAGCGCTGGCAGAATCCGCTAAACATATTACCAAAGGTGTTGCAAACTTCCAGCTCCAGGCAATGTTTGCCTGCCGTGGTATGCAGCGGGAAACGATAAGGAGCAAAAATACCGGTATCCAATAATTCTCCGTCCAAGTACACTTTCACACCATCCCCCACACCGGGTAACACCAAATCAGCATCGGCAAATTCTTCCGGGATTTCCAAATCAAATCCATAGCGAATACAGCCGGAGTAGAAAGGATATCCCTGCTCCGTCCAGGAACAATCTGTCCGCAGCTGTTCAGGCGCTTGCGTCAAGGTCAGCTCTGTTTTTTCCGACAGACGAGGATTGAAATACCGCAACCGATCAGGATCAATGGTAATATTTGCGCCAAAGCTACCCCGCAAATACAGACGCTCTTGCGATGCTACCTCTGCAGTGAGTTTCAGCTCAACCGCGTGCCTGCCCTTCAACACATCAAAAGGATAGACTAAATAGAGATCATCAAAAATCTCTGTCGTACCGGCAGACTGCAATTCCTTTCCGTCCAGATACACGCCGCCAATATAGGCATCGATAAACTCCGGTGGGATCAGCAGTTCCAATCCTTTCAGAGACTGGCCGGCAGTAAAGGGAAACAGCGGATTCAATTCCGGGGAAGACTCGCGTTTTGCCGCTTGAGGCAAACCAAACACATTTCCTGCTTGATCCACCCAACGGAACATTGGGACAATATTGGGCTTTTCCGGGGTGATTGCGGCTTGTTCCGCCAGCATAAGCCGCTCGCCGGACACCGACGGCTTGCGATAGGTATCAAATCCGCCGCCGAAAAATGCCATTTCACCGGAAGCCAGCTCAATTTTGTACTGTTTTTGACCGATATGCAATGTGCCGATCAGCGTATCTCCGCTCTCAATATTGGCGACAATCACCAAAGTATTTCCGTCATCCAGTTTGCGGCGCATAAACATCAGATCTCCGGGGCCTTCCCAGCGGATGCCTGTGGGGAAACGCTGCTCCAGGACAGACATGTCTTCCAATTCCTCTGCCTCGATCAACTCCAGACCAAGGTTTGTAATTTGCTCCCGATCCTGCTCTGTCAGGGGAAGTCCCGGATTGATTACTGCCTTCAACTGATCGGCCTTCTGGTGCAGACCCTTCATATCCGAGATGATATACCCTTGGGGTGCGTGATTCAGACGCTTCGCCAGGTCCAATTCCACCCAGCTGTCACCAACGCCCGCCCAAATACTGTCCGTAGGATCCAGCAATGCCAAGTCCACCGACAGTTTTCCGCGGGAACACAGATATGTACCTCGGGCAAAGAAATCATTCATCTGGCGCATACCAAAGTTAAAATAACTATGTTTGCCAAAGGAAGGAGGCGCAAAGAACTTGCTGGCCTTATGCAGCTTGATATGGTATGCATGGGGCACAATAAAGCTGACGCCCTGCATCATCTGCCATGCGGAAATGTTTCGCAAATCCTGATAATTTGCGTGCCAGTGGCTGGCAGCAAACATCTCACACATTACGCCCTTCTTATCGTTCAGAAATGCACAGGACTGTGCCTGCTTAGCACGCAGGTCTGCATATACGTCAAAGAAGTTGCCGGGTCTGCGGTGGCTGTCGTCACCGCCGTAGATCAACAGAGGGTTCTGTCGACGCTCCCGCAGGAACATACGACCACCGTTTAAGTCCAGACATTCATGGTCTGTACCGGGATAATCGCAGTTGCGACCTGCATCAATAGCCTTACCCTCAGCAAAGGCAGAATTAAAATAGGTGGTTTGGATTCGGAAGGGTGCGGAATCACTGGTATGGAAAGTATAATCCAATCCATTTTCACGGCACCACTGATAGTTGGAGGCAAACCAGCTGGTATACAGATTACCGCAATGTTCCCAATAGTCCCGACCTTGAGCAGAGGGTTCTCTGCGGATAATTGAAGGCAGGTAGGGTTCAATGGCATAACCGTATTTTTCTTCAAAGGACTTTGAAAAGCCGGTCGACCACGGGAAATAATCCTTCATAGGACTGTCCGGAGACAGCACTTCAGAGTTAACCCGTCGGGAGTCTGTATCAGAAAAGATACCGACAATGGTATTGCCAAAGTATTCGCCAAAGCGACGCTTATATTCTTCATAGTTATGCTTTTGGAACAATTCAGCACTTTCCGGCTCTTCAAAGGCAGGAAACCCCCAGGTTACATCCCGTACCACAACTTCCCCGTCTTCCAAAAACAGCCGTTTCTGCGTCAGATGTGGGGCAATTTTGGTCATACGACGGCCAATGCTTCCCGACGGGGCACGCCAGTCGTCGTTCAGCCACACGCGTAGACCCAAGTCCCGGCAGGCGCGGAGAATATTTCCTATGGTTTCAAACCACAGTTCCGTAAAATACAATTCCTTGTTGAATCCGGTCCGTGCCTGGTTAAAAGGAACAATACCACCGTATCCCTGCTTTTTTATCTTGGAGAGATCTGCATAAAAGCGCTCGTAGGTCAGCTCCTCAGGATCGTGAGACGTTATAAAATAAAATGGTTTCGGCCGATAAGGAAACAGTTCTTGTTCCGGAATCTGTGCCCAAGCACCATGTTCATAGCCAGGCGCAGCTTTCATAAGCAGCTTTCCTCCAACGTGGCTGTGGGTATCTTATGAATCGGTTGTAACACAAACAGCAACAACACACAATTAATTATTGGTGTCATTTTATTATTCCTTGACGTACTCTTGCGCCAAGCGAACACCCTCGAGAGCGTCCTTGGCATAAAAATCCGCGCCGATGGCTTTGGCGTACTCCTCGGTCAGCACCGCGCCGCCCACCATCACCTTGCACCAAGGCGCGCTCGTTCGGACCAGACGGATCGTCTCCTCCATGGCGGGAACGGTCGTCGTCATCAGCGCGCTCAGCCCGAGAAGCGGAGCGTGCGCTTGACAGACCGCGTCGGTGATCTCCTGCGCAGACACGTCCTTTCCAAGGTCGATCACGCGAAAGCCGTAGTTTTCCATCAGTAATTTCACGATATTCTTGCCGATGTCGTGAATATCTCCCTTCACCGTTGCCAAAACGATCGTGCCACGGGTGGCTTCGGTAGTGTTTTGTTGACTCTTTAGAACTTCAAAGGCACTTTTCGCCGCCTCGGCACTCATCAAAAGCTGGGGAAGATAGATCTTCTTTTCTTCAAATCCCGCTCCGACGGTGTTCAGCGCGGGAATGATCTCCTCATTCACGATCGCAAGCGGCGCTTTGGTCTTCAGCAGGGCTTCGGCGGCTTCGGCGGCGGCATCTCCCATCCCTTTGAGAATTGCGTGCTGCAGAGCGCTTTCAGAACTCTGTTCGGAGAATTTTGCCTCTTTTGTGGCTACCGAAGACAGCGTTGAAAAGGCTTCGGCTGCACGAATATAGCCGGCACAGTTTTCGTCCCAGCCCTTTAAGGCGCAAAAAGCAAAGTAGCAACGCATCATTTCCTCGGAAAAAGGATTCATAATCGCCGCACTCAGTCCCTCCTCCAGCGCCAAGGCGAAAAAGGTCGCATTCACAACGTCTCTGGCGGGCAGACCGAACGAAACGTTGGAAACCCCGAGGGAGCTGTGACAGTGAAGCTCATCGCGGATCGCACGAAGAGACGCGAGCGTTGTCTTAGCGGCGTCTGCGTCGGCGCTGACGGTCATCGCCAAGGGATCAAAGATGATATCCCTCGGATCAATGCCGTATTCCGAGGCCCGCGCAAGTATTTTCTTCGCGATGGCAATGCGTCCCCGGCTGGTATCGGGAATCCCGCTCTCATCCAGCGTCAGCGCGATCAAAGTACCGCCGTAATGCTTCACGAGGGGGAAGATCGCTCGCATACTCTCTTCTTTTCCGTTAACGGAGTTAATCAGCGCTTTTCCGTTGTAGCGTCGAAGCGCGCGCTCCATCGCCTCGGGAGAGGCCGTATCAATTTGCAAAGGCAGCGAGGTGATCGCTTGCAGAGCGCAAACCGCCTCGCATAAGAGTGAGGGCTCGTCGATCTCCGGCAGGCCGACGTTCACGTCGAGCACCTGCGCGCCCTTTTCCTCCTGCTTGATTCCCTCCGAAAGCAAATAGGGCAGATCGTGCTCGAGAAGGGCTTGCCGAAAGCGCTTTTTTCCCGTCGGATTGATGCGCTCGCCGATCAGTATGGGTGCATTTCCAAACTGTACGGCGTGCGTATAGGAGGAAATGACCGTCCGATTCTTTTTTTCGATCGGCGTTGGCAGAAGATGCTCGGTAAGGCAAGACAGACGGGCGATATATTCGGGAGTCGTGCCGCAACAGCCGCCTGCCGCGCGGACACCCTTTTTCATCATAGCGTAGACCTCGCTCGCAAATTCCTCGGGCGTTATGTCGTAGAGCGTCTTGTCTCCCTTAATCTTGGGAAGACCGGCGTTCGGCTTAAAGATAACGGGGATTTCGGCCACGGAAAGAAGTCTCTCCATTACTGCACTAAGCTGCTTCGGGCCGAGAGAGCAGTTCGCGCCGATCGCGCAAACACCGAGCCCCTCCGCCAGCGCAACCATCGCCTCGGGTGTGGCACCGGTCATCAGCGTGCCGCTTTCCGAGTAGGCGTTCGAGAGGATGATCGGAAGATCGCTCGCCTCCTTGGCCGCAAGGATCGCCGCCTTGGATTCGTAAGAATCGTTCATCGTTTCGATGAAAATCAGATCGACCCCGCACGCCGCGCCGATCTCGACGGTGTCGCGAAAGGCAGAAACAGCATCCTCAAAATCAAGATCCCCGAGTGGCTTTAACAGCCGCCCCGTTGGGCCGAGATCAAGGGCAATAAATTTTTCCTGCGTTCCGACGGAGAGACTCCTCGCCGCCTTGGCGTGCCGGACGGCCGCAGAAACGATCTCCTGCAGCTCGTTTTTGTCGTATTTGAGCGAGTTGGCCCCGAAGGTGTTGGTGCAGATCACGTTGCTGCCCGCATCAAAATAAGCCTTGTGGATCTCGCGAATCCAATCGGGGTGAGTCAGATTGGCTTTTTCGGGCGCTTCACCCGCGCCGAGCCCGTACTTTTGCAAAAGCGTTCCCATGCCGCCGTCCAGGAGAACGGTGTTTTCCTTCAGAAATCGTAAAAAGTCCATAGTGGCAAAAGCTCCTTCAGCGTAACGGCACGATCGCCGTCACCGATTTTTTCGGCGACATCAAAAGAGAGTCGCACAGCGTCAGCCCGATCTTTTGGCAATCCAGAGATGCGAAAATGCTCTTTTGTGCCTCCAGGGATAAATCTGCGTAGCCGGGGCTGAAGCGCTCGCGGGAAGAGGCGAGATGCAAGCAGAAGGCATCGCACAGCGCCTCGATCTGCTGTGTGCCGATCGCTTGCAGTAAAAGTGCCTTGGCAGGTGAGAGCAGGCTGTATTTTTGAATCAAACGGTCAAGTCCGACACCGAGTGTTGCGGCAAACACCGCGGCCTTGGAGGAGTTTGCCAAAAAAACGGCAAGAGAAGAGGATGTCAGCACAAAATCACCGAAATCGCATCGCTCACGTGTGATCTTGATCGGGAAAATACGGTAACACAGCCTTGGTGTCAAGAGTGCTTGGGATTCCTGCAGACAAAGCTCCAGCAGCCGCTCGACGTTTTCGTCCTTGCGGGTGCGCGCATAGTTCAGAATGGCCTTGCGGTCAAGGGCAAGCACAGGCGGGGTAAAATAGAGCGTTGTCGGATTCATTTTCCGAGAATATCCGAAAGATTGGCCTGAATCTTTTCGGCCACGTCGGGCTTGTTCATCGAATAAACGTGTACGTTTTTGATTCCGTTGGCAAACAGATCAATAATCTGGTCGGTCGCGTAAGCAATGCCGGCCTGCTTCATCGCATCGGGATCGGCGCCGAACTTGTCCACCAGGCTCTTGAAGCGCTGAGGCATAAAAGAACCGGAAAGACTGATCGCCCGCGCCACCTGATTTGCGTTTGTAATCGGCATAATGCCGGGCACGATCGGCACGGTGATTCCGACCTCGCGAATCTTATAGAGAAAATTATAGAGAAGATTGTTGTCAAAAAACATCTGCGTGGTCAGAAAATCACAGCCTGCATCTACTTTTTCTTTCAAGTAGAAAAGGTCCTGCTTTTGATTTTCGCTCTCGGGGTGGATCTCGGGGTAGCACGCGCCGCCGAGACAAAAATCCTCGTTGACATTTTTCAATTCGTAAATTAAGTCGATCGCGTGGCGAAAATCCCAACGGCTTCGGTCTGCATCCTTGAGTTCCGCGGGAATGTCTCCTCGCAGAGCCATCACGTTTTCGATCCCCGCCTCTCGAATCTGTTCGATCTTCTCTCGGACGGTTTCGCGGGTCGAGGAAACGCAGGTCAGGTGCGCCAGCGTGGGTGTACCGTAGGCCTCCTTGATGTTTTTGGCGATGTTGAGCGTGTAGCGGCTGGTGCCGCCGCCCGCGCCGTAGGTCACACTCATAAACGAAGGGCGCAGCTTCGCAATCTCCTCGGTTGCGTGCTTCACGCTGTCGAAGGCACTTTCGGTTTTCGGCGGAAAGACCTCAAACGAGAGAGAGAGCGTATCACGCTTCAAGAGGTCGATGATTTTCATAGCGTTGTTTCCTTTCACGCATAACTTTTTTCTATTATACATCTTTCACAAAATCAAATCAAGTCCCTTGTGAAAAGCAAAAGCCGAACGGCAACGTTCGGCTTTTGAAGTGTTACCAATTCAGGCTTCTCAAATAGTCGATGCTGATCTTAACCGCCTCGAGAGAGCTTCTTCCGACGGATTGATCCTGCTCAACGACCACCCAGTCCGCGCCAATCTCCTTTGAGGCTTCCAAAAGAGCGGGAATGTCCTGAACACCGAGGCCAAGCGGACGGAATTCAAAGCTGCTCGGCTTCTTTGCGGTGCTCTCCGCGCCGATCAGATCGTAAGGAACGGAATCGTCCGCCTCATCCTTGTAGAAGTCCTTGAGGTGAACCAAGGGAGAGCGACCTGCGTATTTGCGAAGATAAGCACAGGGCTCCACACCGGCAAATTTGACCCAGCAGGTGTCGATCTCGGTCTTGAGAAGCTCTGCGGGAATCGAGTCGTAAATGATGTCGAGTGCAGGCTTTCCGTCCGTCTGCTTGAATTCAAAATCGTGATTGTGGTAAAGCAGCGTCATGCCGGCCTTTTTGGCTTCTTCGGCAAGATAGCGAATGGTCTTGAGGTTTTCCTCGAGTTTCTGATTACATCTTCCGTGCGTCATCCACGGAATGACTACGTACTCACAGCCAAGAGCCTTGTAATTTGCCATCGTCTGTTCCGTTTCGGTCATCAGCTCATCCACAGCGACGTGGCTGGAATTGGTCGTCAGGCCCGCCTCGGCCAAAAGGGACTTCATTTCCTCAACGGTTTTTCCGTTCAAGCCGAACAGCTCCACGCCGTCATATCCCATTTCCTTGACCGCCTTGAGCGTTCCGAGAAAATCTTGCTCGAGTGCGTCGCGCACCGAGTAAAGCTGTAATGAAATCGGTAATGCCATCGTTTTGTTCTCCTTCGATTTTTTTCTATTATAACACCGCACATTGATAAAAGCAATAAAAAGAGAACGCAAATCGCGTTCTCTTTTTGGAAATTATTTTTGAACGAGGCACTTCTCGTAGATGCCCGCCTTCTTGATCGCCGCGATCAAGGTCTCGCCGATCTTGTCGGGAGTGGGGGCAACCATAACGCCTGCCGCCTCGAGTGCGGCAACCTTGCCTGCCTGCGTGCCCTTGCCGCCGGAGATGATCGCGCCTGCGTGACCCATTCTCTTGCCCTTCGGAGCGGTCTTGCCGCCGATGAAGGAAACCACGGGCTTGGTCATGTTCTTGGCGATCCATTCGGCCGCTTCTTCCTCGCCGCTGCCGCCGATTTCACCGATCATAACGACCGCGTAGGTCTCAGGATCCTCGTTGAACATTTTGAGAATGTCAATGAATCCGCTGCCGCGAATGGGGTCGCCGCCGATACCGACTGCGCTGGATTGACCGATGCCGTTGATCGAAAGCTGATGAACCGCCTCGTAGGTCAGAGTTCCCGAACGGCTCATAACGCCAACGTGACCGGGGATGTGAATAAAACCGGGGAGAATACCGACCTTGCAAGCGCCGGGGGAGATGAGGCCGGGGCAGTTCGGACCGATCAGACGGGTCTTTTTGCCTTCCATATAGTTTTTCACCTTCATCATATCCAGAACGGGAATGCCCTCGGTGATACAAACGACCAGATCCAATTCCGCGTCAACAGCTTCCAAAATGCCGTCTGCGGCAAATGCCGGGGGAATGTAGATGACGGAGCAGTTCGCGCCGGTCTTTTCCTTGGCTTCCTTTACGGTGTTAAATACGGGAACGCCGAGCACCTCGGTTCCGCCCTTTCCGGGAGAGGTACCGCCGACGATCTTGGTGCCGTAGTTGAGCATCTGCTCGGTGTGGAATCTGCCCTGAGAGCCGGTGATTCCCTGAACGATGACCTTGGTATTTTCATTTACTAAAATCATTCTACTTTCCTCCTTTATGCTTTCGCGGCCAATTCCACGGCGGTCTTGGCTGCTTCGGCAAAGGTTTCTGCGGGAACGAGCGTCAAGCCGCTCTCTCCGAGGATTTTGCGACCCAGATCGGCATTGGTACCGTCCAAGCGAACGACGACGGGGACGTTGATCTCCATCGACTTTGCCGCTTCGACGATGCCCTGTGCGATCACGTCGCACTTCATGATGCCGCCGAAAATGTTAACCAGAATGGCCTTCACGTTCGGATCGGACAGAAGAATTTCAAAGGCCGCCTTGACACGCTCGGTGGTAGCAGAGCCGCCGACGTCAAGGAAGTTTGCGGGCTCTCCGCCGAAGGTCTTGATGATGTCCATCGTAGCCATGGCAAGGCCTGCACCGTTGACCATACATCCGACCGAGCCGTCGAGGGAAACGTAATTTAGATCGTATTTGGATGCCTCGATCTCCTTGGGATCTTCCTCGTCAAGGTCGCGCAGAGCGACAATGTCGGGGTGACGGAAGAGGGCGTTGTCGTCGAAGTTGACCTTCGCGTCGATCGCCTCGAGCGTTCCTTCCTCGGTTTCGATCAAGGGGTTGATCTCGACCAGACTGCAATCCTTGGCAAGGAAGAGCTGATACATTCCTCTTGCGATCTTCACAAAGCTCTTTGCCTTATCGCCCTCAAGGCCGAGCTTCTGCGCCATTTCCCAACCGTTGTAATCCTTGTAGCCGATGGTCGGATCGATTCTCATCTGCAGGATCTTTTCGGGGTTGGTCTTGGAGAGCTCTTCGATCTCGGTGCCGCCCTCAGCGGAGGCGATCATCACGATCGCGGCGTTGGCCGCATCGACCGTCATCGAAACGTAGTATTCCTTTTTGATCTTGCTTCCCGCGGTGACGAAAATGCGGCGAACCTCTTTTCCCTCGGGACCGGTCTGATGCGTGTAAAGACGCTTGCCGATCAATTCCTTGGAGAAAGCGGCAACCTCTTCTTCCGTCTTGCAGATCTTGACACCGCCGGCCTTTCCTCTGCCGCCGGAGTGGATCTGTGCCTTGACGGCAACGGGATAAGCGTTGATCTTTCTGGCTGCCTCAACGGCTTCCTCGGCATTCAGCGCAAGAAAGCCTGCGGGGCAGGGGATCTTGAATTGCGTGAACAATTCTCTGGCTTGATATTCGTGAATCTTCATGAAACAGCCTCTCTTTCTTTATTTTACGAGCTTTGCGCCCTCGGCGAGTGCCTTGAGGTTCAGCTCTTCCGTTCCCTTAGGAATGTGCATCATCACAGCCTTCTGCATATTGTCGAAGGAGGAGATCTTAAGGACCTCGTTGATCGCACCGATGGAAACGATGTTCACGGTCTGCATTTTTCCGACCGTTTCTCTTGCCGTCCGAAGGATCGGCAGACGGTAGAAGTTCTCGCGACGGTAATCGGCGGGAACCTCGATGCTCTCGTCAACCATAACCACGCAATCCTCGTCAAGGCCAAGGCAGTACTGATTGAAGGAAAGCTGAGAAAGCGCCATCACAAAGGTGGGCTTGGTTACCTTGGTAAAGCCGATCTTGTCATCGGAGATGATGACCTCGCCCTTACACATACCGCCGCGCGCTTCAGGGCCGTAGGATTGGGACTGTGCAACGAATTTGTTTTCGAAAATTCCGGCTTCCGCCAAAATGATCGTTCCGGTGATCAGGCCTTGTCCGCCGGTACCGGCAAGGCGGATTTCCATTTTACTCATATCGGTATCCTCCCTTATTTCTTGAACCGATCGATGATCTTCTGATACTGCTCGGTCAGCTCGGGGAACTCGTCGCGGGAAAGCTCACCGACAACCAGCTTGCCTTCCAATTCTTCCTTGGTCATCGTCTTCGCCTTCTCGACGGTCACGCTGTTTTCCTTCTGCCAGCGGTACATATCGACCACACTGCCCTTCTTGTTCTTTCTGCCGTAGTAGGTGGGGCAGATCGAGGCACAGTCAATGATCGAGAAGCCCTTGTGACGGATGCCCTCTTCGATCAGCTTGGTGGTGCGAACCGCATCATACGCCGTTCCGCGTGCGGTGTAGGTCGCGCCGCTTGCCTGAGCAACCTTGGCAATGTCAAAGGAGCGGTCAATGTTGCCGTAAGGAGCAGTCGTGCCCTTTTCGCCGTAGGGCGTGGTGGGGGAGTACTGACCGCCGGTCATACCGTAGATGTCGTTGTTGAAAACGATCGCGGTGATGCCGATGTTGCGGCGTGCCGCGTGGATGAGGTGGTTTCCGCCGATGGCGCTGGCGTCGCCGTCACCCATGATGCAAATGACCTCCAATTCGGGACGGGCCATCTTGATACCCGTAGCAAAGGCGAGTGCTCTGCCGTGGGTGGTGTGCAGGGTGTTGAAGTCCATATAGCCTGCCGCGCGGGAGGAGCAGCCGATACCGGAGACCAGAACGACCTTGTCCTTGTCAAGACCTACGTTTTCGATTGCCTGTGCGACGTCACGCATCAGAACGCCGTGTCCGCAGCCGGGACACCAGATGTGAGGAAGGTGATCCTCACGCATGTATTTATCGATCAGCTTCGATGCTATGTGCTTACCCATACTTACGCCTCCTTTACTGCGGCGATCACTTCGTCGGGCGTGATGACGGTTCCGTCAACCTTGCCGACAAAGCCGAGCTTGCAGTTGTTTTTAATCACGCGCTCAATCTCGAGAAGGAGCTGGCCGTTGTTATGCTCGGCAACGACGACCTTCTGTACCTTTTCGGAGATTTCCTTCATCTTCTTTTCGGGGAAGGGCCAAACCGTCTTGGGACGGAACATACCAACCTTGACGCCTTCGGCGCGCAGGGTCTCGATGGCGCTGTAAACGCTTCTGGCCGTACCGCCGTAGCAAACGATGCAGATTTCGGCATCGTCCAGCTCCTTTTCTTCCCAATCGAGAATGTCGTCCAGATTGTTCTCGATCTTGGCAAGCAAGCGCTTGACCTGAGCGTCAGCGGTCGCGGTGGAGTTGGTGGGGAAGCCGTCCTCGGCGTGGATCAGACCGGTGATATTGTATCTCTGACCGTATCCGAAGGGAGCCATCGAGGGAACCAGCCCGTCCTCGCAGTAATAAGCGGGGGGAGCATTCTTGGGATCCTCGGGGATCTTGCGATCAATGATCTCAAGCTCGCCCTCTTCGGGAACCTCAATGCTCTCACGCAGGTGTCCGACAATCTCGTCCATCAAAAAGATAACGGGCGTGCGGTACTTTTCCGAAAGGTTAAAGCTTCTGACACAGAGCTTGTAGCACTCCTCTACGGTCGAGGGAGCGATGGCAATGACGGGGTGATCGCCGTGCGTGCCCCACTTGGCCTGCATCACGTCGCCCTGAGAGGGAGAGGTGGGGAGACCGGTCGAAGGACCGGCGCGCTGTACGTCAACCAAAACGAAGGGGATCTCCGTCAGGCAAGCGTAGCCCAAATTTTCCTGCTTGAGGGAAAAGCCGGGGCCGGAGGTCGCGGTCATCGACTTGACACCTGCCGCACTGCCGCCGATGGCAGCCGCGCAGGAGGCAATTTCATCTTCCATTTGAATAAAGCGTCCGCCGACCTGAGGCAGACGAACGGCCGCGCCCTCAGCGATTTCCGTCGAGGGGGTGATGGGGTAGCCGGCAAAGAATCGGCAACCTGCGGCGATGGCACCTTCCACGCAAGCTTCATTTCCTTGCATCAGTTGGATCTTTTTCATCGTTTACTCAACCTCCTCCAAAAAGATTGCATAGTCAGGACATCTCAATTCGCACAGTCCGCAGAGAATGCATTTGTCAGCTTCCTTGATTGTGATCTTTTCTCCCTGCAGAGCGAGAACTCCTCTGGGACAGAAAGCGGCACAAACACCGCAGCCCTTACACCAAGCGGTATTCAGGACCAGTTTTTTGTTTGCTTTTGCAGCCATAAAAACACCTTTTTGCTGTTTGCAAATTTGCCTTTCTTGCCATATTTAAGGTATAAAACCTTATCAGTTTGATTGTACCACACCGCTCCGTTCTTGACAAGAACAAATAAAAAGTTTAAGTATAACTTTTTTATTTGTTAGTTATCGGCTTTTTGCATACATGTCGTTTTTTTTCGAAAAATCATTTCCAAACACGGCTTTTTCGGCAGAATGATCTTACTTTTTATGAAAAAACGTAATTTTTGTTTACTTTTGTTTTTTCTTGTGTTATACTGAATAAAAAAAGAAGGGGGAGAAGAGTCCGATGTCCGTCAACAATCGTATCCTCGAGTTGATGAAGGAGCAAAACGTCAGCAAAGCTTCTCTTGCCAAAATCAGCGGAATCCCTTATACCACGCTGGACAGTATGCTCAAGCGCGAGACCGATACCAAGCGCCTGTCCGTGTTTTTCCGAATTGCCAAGGCGCTGGGCACCTCGGTAGAAGCCTTGGTGTTCGAGGAGGATGAGCCCGAGCTTTCCGTCGAGCAAAAACGCATCCTCGAACTGTATTCCTTGCTGGATGAGCGCGGAAAGGATACGGTGCTTTCCATCCTTGAAAAGGAGGCGGATAATTCCGAAAAACCGCTCCGTACGCTTCCCGTGTACGCTTCACCCGCAGCCGCGGGGGCAGCGCTTCCCATTCTGACGGAGGAGCTGACCGAGCTGGAATATCGGGAAGGGGAGATTCCCGACGACGTTGATTTCGGCATCCGTATCTCGGGCGACAGTATGACACCGCTCTTTTCGGACGGAGATCTGGCTTACGTCAAAAAGACCCGCAGTATTGCCAGCGGCCAGATCGGCATTTTCGTTCTCAACGGGGAAAGCCTTTGCAAAAAAATGCAGTACGAAAACGGCAAGACCTGCCTTGTCTCCCTGAACGAAGCGTACGCTCCCATTCCCATTCTGGATACCGATGATTTGATGGTCGTCGGCGTCGTTAAAAATTGATGAGGTGATCGTCATGACAAAACAAAACAAAGGCGGAAAGCTTGCCGCTGTTATCGTGATTCTGGCGCTTGTTTTGCCGCTTGCCATTGCGTTCCTGTTTTTGAAGGAAAATATGAATGCCGATCTGACCCGTGGAACGGTCGACGCCGTCACGATTGTGATGGATGATAAAGAAGAAAAGCTTCTGGAAAAGAGTGACGTTGCGTTTTTTGTTTCCGTTGCCGTTTCGGGCGATCAGATCGCCTCTCCCGCTGATGATCTCTCGACCTACCGTCTGTGCGAGATCACCTTTCACAAGCCGAGAAATGACCTTCGCTACCGCTTCTACCTCAGCGATTCGGTCAATAATTGCATCTATGTCGATCCGCAGGAAAAGATGTTTCTCATTCCTCCCGAAAAGGCCGCGGAGATTCTGTCTCATGCGAAGGTCGGCGGCTATGCCGTCAGCTTTGCCGATTATCCGAAACTGACGCTTGAGCAAGGCGGCAAAAGCTTTGACGCCGCCAAGATCACGGGAGAATGGACGTATTCCAAGTCTGACGCCACCCAATCCGCCAAGAAGATCTCTTCCCAAAACGCCGTGCGCGCCGTTCTTCCGCACGGGGAAGATCTCACTCCGCGTTTTACGATCGAGCCGGATTATTGCGCCGTTCAGCTTCTTTCTCACGACGGCCATCTGATCTATTCGGGCACGCTCGAGGAAATGAAGCCGATCTATTACGAGGTCGATACCCGCTTAAAGCTCGTTATGACCTGCGATTGGTATGAGGATAAGCACGAAAATTTTCACGGCAAATTGGAATATACCTTTGATCTCTTTTATGATATTCCGACCCTCTGCACCGTCGATCGCACGCAAGCGTCGGTCGGAGAGAGCTTTTCCGTGACGATTGCACATTCCTCGAGCGAATCGGTTGCCGTCATCGCTACCTTTACTTCCCGCAGACAGAATCCTCAAAAGGTCGACGATAAGTGGATCGTGACCGTCGAGGTTCCCGAATCCGTCACCCCCGGCGAATACGAGATCCTTTTAATGGGAAGCGACATCG
>JAZRZQ010000141.1:0-2036 GCA_045601445.1 Eubacteriales bacterium
CCCGCAACCGTACCCGATACCGAAAGGTCGGTCACGTCCGCGCCTTCGGGAGCAACGTAGTCCTCCCAGATCACGGGAGGCGTGGTCTCGGCCTCGGTCTCACCGGGGGTGTCCTCGGGGGCGGTATCGCCCGGGGTCTGGCCCTCGGTGGGAGGGTCGGTGTCGACGGGGGCATCGCTCCCTTGACAGGCCGCCAAGCAACCCGCGAGGGTGGAGATCATCAGCAAAAGAGCAATGACTCGGAGAAATAGATTTTTTTTCATGCTTTTACTCCTTTCAGGGAACCTCGAAAAACGGGTTTCCCATGTTGAAATGTACGATTCAACGGCTGATTATCAGCCGCTTTTATGCAAACGGATTGCACAAAAATACAACCGAAATAATACCGAAGGCCACACCAATCCATTGCTTTACGGAAAGCCGTTCCTTGAACAGCAGTACGGCCGCCAAGGTGGTAAGCACAAGACCTCCGCCATTGACAATCGGGAAAAAGATGGCGCTATCCATGACCCCCGAAAGATAGAGATTAAATTTGTTGTTTACAGCTACGCAAGCACCGTTTGTTACCATAATTCCAATCAAAAGCCAAATCAGCATTCTGCGCTTGTTTCGCTTTTCTTTCTCGTTTGTAGATAGACCTTCGCGCCGTTTCAGCAACAGAGCGAAAATTGCGCAAAAGACCGCCGATGAGACAAAAGCGATGATCAAAAATGCGTTTAGCTCATTGCGGTATACAGAGCTTTGGTGCACCTTCTGCATAACGCCGATACCGCCCGTTGCGGCAAAGGCTATAAGACACAGAAACAGCCATTTTACATTTGCCTTTTTTTCACCGCTGTCACTTTTGGCGGCAAGAATAAAGCTCACCAGCATCAGTACAATTCCCACGATCTGCGCCCACCCTAAGCTCTCGTCAAAAAACAATACGCCTGACAGAGCGGATATCAGTGTGGAAAAAGAGATGATAACCGAGGTGTAGGACATCGGTCCGACTTGCAAAGCGGCAATATTCGTGATTCCTTGAAGAGCTGTAATGGCACCAAACACAACGCCGAGTAGGACTGTAAATGCAGATGCAGAACCAAAACCTCCCCAACACAGCAGAACTACGGCTGCGGTCAAACAACTGACAGCGTTGAACCAAAAACCTCCCGAAAGCTTCGTGGTTTCTTGATCGGTGTAGTACTTTTTCGTAATACCTCCGCCGAGAGCCGCAGCCAGAGATAAGATCAGTTTCGTCGGTATGCTCATATCTTCTTCAACCATAAAAGCTTGGCAGTGCGAGGTGCTTCAAATCGAAGCGTTACGACTCTGTCGGTTACGCTTTCCTCACGGCTGTCCTCGTCGGTAACGGTATATCTGTCGGCTCCACTTGCAAACGGCAGGGATACTTCAAGCAGATCCCCTGCGCAATTTTCCTGACGGAACGCCAATATGACACCGTCTTCTCGGTCGGGATCATAGTAGCAGAAGGCGGTGAAATCGGCGGTATCCTGCTCCCCGTGCCATGGCGTCAGGGTATAAAACTCTTTGAGCAGATACGGGGCTACCCGTTTCCATTCCCGGAGTCCAAATCGGAGCATATCGAAATTTTGCTCTGCGTCATATACGAACTGCGAATCCACGTTCAACGCAGGAAGATAGGACGCGCGCCAAACGTAAGGATCGCTGATGCCCGTGGGCGCAAGCTGTGACAGCTTTTCTTTGGTGTTCGCTCCGCAGAACGGGATCCATTTGTTAAAAGAGGTGGTCATCGAAAGCCGAAGCGCGGTGCTTGTTCTGTCGCTGTCGCTTCGAAGAAGCGGAACGCCTCGGCGCATGGATTCAAGATCGTTTCTTCCGCCGCCTCCTGCACAGGAATCAACGAATCCGCAACCGCCATAAGAAAGCGTACAAGCGATAATGTCATCCCACATTTGATAATGACCGATGATAAACTTGGATTCTGTGATACCGTATCGGTTCTCACCCTCCAGACTGTCAAGATGCTGCCACAGCGTTGATGCGTTACAGTTGTTATCCTCTCGATACATCTC
>JAZRZQ010000142.1:0-4630 GCA_045601445.1 Eubacteriales bacterium
GACGACTATAACGACAGCCAAGCCTTTGTGAAGCAGAACCCCGATTTGGGCGCGCAGTACATCGTTGATGCGAAGATCATTCCGCAGGTCGGTCTTGCCAAAAAGGCTCTTCCCGGCGCGAACATCACCTTCCTTGAGGGAGAGGCAATGAAGAGTGCTGTCAAGAAGTGCTTGGCCGTTTTGCATGAGGCCAATTCTGCTTCGGTCGGCGGAAAGCTCCCCGCGGATGACATTTACTTTGCAAGATGAAAAGAAAAACCTTTCAGACGGCGGCAATTTCCCTTGTCGCCGTCGTTTTCTGGATCGGCGTTTGGGCGCTGATTGCCGAGGTAATGGATCTGCCGTTCGTGCTTCCCTCCCCTTGGTCGGTCTTTTCCCGTCTGTGGGAATTGGCGCAAACGGCTGATTTTTACCGCGCGCTTTTTTCCTCCCTGCGGCGCATTCTGATCGGCTTTGCGGGCGGGATGCTTCTCGGAGCGATCCTCGGCTTTTTGACTTACCGTCTCTGTCTTGTGCGCGCGCTGATCTCCCCTTTGATGGGTGTCATTCGCGCAACGCCCGTGGCCTCCTTTATTCTCGTCGTACTGTTTTGGCTTGAAAACGAGCAGGTGCCCGCTTTTATTTCTCTTTTGATGGTGCTGCCGATTGCTTGGCAAAACACCGTGCTCGGTCTTGAACGTCGCGATCCACAGCTTGCAGAAATGGCCAAAGTCTTTCGCTTCGGCAAATGGAAAACCTTCACCAAGGTTGATCTTCCTCAGGTGATAAGCTTTCTGATCAGCGCGGGCAAAACGACATTGGGGCTTGCCTGGAAGGCAGGTGTTGCCGCCGAAGTGCTGGCTCTGACCAAAACCTCGGTGGGTGTCATGATCTATCAGGCGAAGATGTATTTGGAAACGGTGGATCTGTACGCCTGGACACTTGCCATCATTTTATTCAGCGTTCTTCTGGAAAAGCTGTTCTTCGCGCTCTTGAGAGAAAGGAAGGGGTAAGATGCTGACGATCCGAAATCTGACAAAGCGGTATGAGAATACGGTCTTGGAAGGTTTCTCCTACCGATTTCCCGATCACGGGCTGTTTCTCATTCGCGGAGAATCGGGCGTGGGAAAAACGACCCTGCTCCGCCTGATCGCGGGCCTGGAACAGCCTGACAGCGGCGAGGTGGAATACCCGCAGAACACGAAGATCTCTGTGGTGTTTCAGGAGCCGCGTCTACTCGGCCATCTCAACGTCTTGGACAACGTGACCGTTGTGCAGGAGAAGAAAGACCCCGAAGAGGCAAGGCGCATTTTGGCCGAGCTTGATCTTGCCGACGAAACAAAAAAACGCCCGTTTGAGCTTTCGGGCGGAATGCGCCTTCGCGTTGCGATCGCGAGAAGCGTTGCCTATGGCGGGCAGATCTATCTTTGGGATGAGCCGACCAAGGAGCTTGATCCCAAACGCCGCGAAAAGGTCATCGAGCTGATGCAAAGGCTCAGTCAAAGCGCGCTTGTGATTGCCGTCAGTCACGAGAAGATGCCCTTTGACTGTGAAGTGATCGAGATAAAAAAGAAGCCGTAATCGAGTATTACGGCTTCTTTTTTCGTAACAGCTTAATGCTTATTGTGCTTGCGGTAAAGGCGCTGATCGGGCCAATGATTCTTTTCGGAAACAACGATCAGAACGATCGCAACGGCCGCAAGAGACAAAATAACGGAAACGGGAATCCACGGGAAGGCATAACCCTCCTCGATCTTTTCAAAGCGCGCCTTAAGAGCAACGGCACCCTCGGGAACGACCAGATCAATTGGATTCTTTTCGGGATCGGCGATCAGATCCTTGCGATCGCAAGACCAACCGACGAAGCGATAGCCGCTTTCGGGAACGGCGGTCAAGCTCAGCTTCTCGCCAAAGGAATAACTTTCCTTGCCGCCTTGTACGCTGCCGCCTTTTTCGGCGGAGACTTGAAACGCGACCACGGCCTTGCGAAAGACCGCCTTGACGGTACAATCCTCATTGGGCATGGTGAAGCTGGTGCTGGCCTTGCCGATCTGCGAGAAGGCGGTGGAGGCCGCAGAGGTCTCCCAATGATCGAACACGTAGCCCTTGTCGGGAACGGCGGTCAGATCCAGAACGTAATCCACGCCGTAATCCATCGTTCCCTTTTGCGGGAGAACGTCGCCCCCCTCGCCGCAGGTGATGGTGAGCTTTTTAATTTCGGCGGCAAATTGAGCGGTGACGGTAAAGTCCTCTGCAGGACAGGTCAAAACGGGATCGGCCGAAACGTAATCCGAAAGCCGAACGGAGCCCGTGGTGCTCCAAAGCACGAAAGAATAGCCCTGCGCGGGTCTTGCCAAGAGATGAAGCTCTTCTCCTGCGGTAAAGCGATAAGAGCCGTCCGCCTCGGGTGATTTGCCGTCGACGGTGACGCTTCCCTTGCCAAGCAAGCGGATCTGAAGCGTATATTCCACAGCCTCATATTTTGAAACGAAATACAGATCCTCCTTGGGCATCTTGAAGCTGAGCTTTTCCTTGGTCAGATCCATTTGAGGAAGCGTTCCCTTTTCCAGCTCCCACGAGACAAACTTCATTCCCGTTACGGCATTGGCCTCGAGGCTGACATCGGATTCGGGCGGATAAGAAGCAATCTTTTTACCGTCAACGAAAACGGCGTACTCCTCACGGAACTTTGCCTTCAATTCAAGATCGGCGCTCGGCATGGCAAAGCTGATTTGAGGCTTGGAAGAATCGGCAAGCGTTCCGATGCCGTCCCAAGAGACAAAGGCATAATGCCCTTTTCCCTCAGCCTTGATGGTGACGGTCTCTCCCGCAGGAACAGAATAGCTTCCGTCGGGATTGGCAACGGCGTTAACCGTAACGGTGCCGCAATCGGCAGGATCGACGGTCAAGGTCAATTTCGGGTTGGGTGCGGTCTGCGTTGCTGAGGCGGTAAAAGAGAGCAGGAAGGAAATGGAAAGCACGAGCAGACCGAACAGAAGGATTCGAAGGGATCGTTTCATTCGTTCACATCCTTTTAAAGAGTTAATTTGCATAAAAAGCATCAAGATTGAGCATAGTAAAAAGAAAAAATGTGAGGTCGGACGATGTCGTTGGACAAGATGCAGAAAGCGCTGGAGACAGCCTTGGGGTGCGAGGGTGCTTTTGACTTCAAGCAAAAGGAAATGATGTTGGGAGACAAAAGAGCAATTTGCACCTACATCATCGGTTATTGCGACACGGCTTTGCTGGAGCAGATTCTGTTTCACCTGCTTTGGGTCACGCCGAAGAACGGAGAAACCGAGACGGCAGAGCATCTGCAAGCGCGCATCCCCTTCCCCTCCAGCGAAGCGGCAAGCCTTGAGGCGGCGGCCGAGGAGGTTCTGCGCGGGAGCGCTTGTCTCTTGGTCGAGGGAGCGGATCGAGCAATTGTTCTGGACGTGCGAAGCTTTTCCTTACGTTCACCGCAGGAACCGGAAAAAGACCGAACGCTTCGCGGGCCGCACACGGGAACGAACGAAAGCGCGATCTCTAACCTGATCCAGATCCGTCGTTATCTTCGGTGCAAGGAATTCAAAGCCGAGCGATTTCTGCTCGGAAGCGAAGTAAAAAACGAGGTCTACCTCTTATATTTTGACGGAAAATGTGACCGTGGGTTGCTTGAGCGCATACGAGAAAAGCTGAAATCCTTTGACGCGCCGAATCTTTGCCTAACGCAGGAAACGCTGGCGAGCGGTCTGTTCGGAAAAAAAGGGCTTTCGGTATTAAACCCCTTCCCTCGGGTACGCTACACCGAGCGGCCCGACGTCGTAGCCGCCACACTGTCGGAGGGAAAGATCGCTCTGCTGTGTGACAATTCTCCGTCGGTTATGCTGATTCCGGAGTGCATTTTCGACTTTTTCGAGGAAACCGACGACTACTATTTTCCACCCGTGACGGCAAGCTACCTGCGCTTGGTGCGGGCGTTCGTCTTTTTTGCCTCGATCTTTTTGATACCGATCTGGCTTCTGTTGGTTCGAAATGCCGGACTGATACCGAGCAATTTCAGCTTTATTCTGACCGAGGAGAACTACGCCGTCCCGCTGTTTTTGCAGTTTCTTATCATTGAGCTTGCCATCGACGGACTGAGAATGGCCTCGCTGAATACCCCCAGCACGCTATCGAGCTCGTTTTCGGTGATCGGGGGGCTCTTGCTCGGAGAATTTGCCGTCAAAAGCGGATGGTTCGTTCCGCAGACGATTCTGTATTCCGCCTTTACCGGAATCGCCAATTTCATTCCGACCAACTACGAATTGGGATACAGCTTCAAATTTATGCGGCTTTCGCTGATCCTTTTGGTTGAATTTTTCGGAGGATGGGGTCTTCTGGGCGGGACGCTGTTTTGGTTCGCATCACTCTTTTCGATGAGAAGCATCGTCGGACGGCGATACCTCTA
Source organism: Eubacteriales bacterium (assembly GCA_045601445.1). Classification (GTDB taxonomy): domain Bacteria; phylum Bacillota; class Clostridia; order Oscillospirales; family SIG627; genus RGIG5579. The sequence goes on from JAZRZQ010000142.1 coordinate 4,412, forward strand.
CCCGCTGATTCCCTTTGACAAAAAGGCGTTCTGCAAAATTCTCATTCGCACGCGACGCGGGAAAGAGACGAAACCCAACGGCTGACGAACCTTTTCCTCATAGATAAGTTTTGCCGAAAACTTACGCTTTCGGCAAAACATTTTCTGTGATTGAATTATTCCTTGGGCTCTTCGTCGGCGTTGACAACGTACTCGGAATTCTCCGCTACGATCTCACCC
>JAZRZQ010000143.1:0-14351 GCA_045601445.1 Eubacteriales bacterium
ACGCCCTCTTCCTTGAGGATGTAGTCCTCCGACAGTTCAACACCGTCAACGAAGACCTGCCAGGTGTCAAAGCGGATGCCCACCGTCTGGCCGCCCACCGCGATCACGCGCTTGATGATCGGCTCGGTGCCGTTTTTGTAATGAGGCGCTTGCACGACCACGATGTCGCCCGTTTTAGGGGTATAAAAAAGGTCGGAGATAATCAGATAATCGTTTTCGTGAAGGGTGGGACGCATGGAATCACCGACTACGGTCACGCCGCGGAAGATGAGCGTGAAAATAAAAATGACGGCGGCAAGAGAAAAAACGAAGGATTTGACCCAATCAAAAACGGTGGCGGAAAAGGAAAGAGAATTCTCTTCGTCTTGTTTCTCGTCATTGCCGCCCTTTTCGTTATCACGGTCACCCTCGGCAGCTTCTCCGTCGGGCAGAGAGACAGGCTCGAAGCCGATCTGCGCGTTTTCTTCACTCTCGGGCTGTGCACTCTTCTGTTCCTTCGGCTCGGTTGGGAGCTCTTGGATCAAATCATCCGGAAATTCGTTTCTCATAATAACACCTTTCGAAAAAAAGAAAGGGACTTGAAAAAGTCCCTTTCAGCAACTTGATTGGATTCCGAATACTGTCAAAAGTGACTTTCGGGATTCGGTTGATCGTCAGATCAGCTCTTTGACCTTGGCAGCCTTGCCGACTCTGTCGCGCAGATAGTAAAGCTTTGCTCTGCGAACCTTACCGGCACGGACGACTTCAACCTTTTCAACTCTCGGAGAGTGAAGGGGGAAGGTCTTTTCGACGCCGACACCGTAAGAAATTCTTCTGACGGTAAAGGTTTCGGAAATACCACCGTTTTTCTTGGCAATGACGGTGCCTTCGAAAAGCTGGATTCTTTCTCTGGTTCCTTCTACGATCTTGTTGTGCACGCGAACGGTGTCACCAACGTTGAACTGGGGAACTTCGGTTTTCAGTTGCTCGTTTGTAAAAGCCTTGATCATATCCATGATGGGCCCTCCTTAAATAAAGTGGTTTTTATTTAAGTATAAATGCAAGCGTTCGTGCTGAAGCCGGCAGAGGACCGCTTGGGTTGCAAAAGCAAATACATTCATACCATAACGCATTCAAGTATAACACAATCGTTTTCGGAATGCAAGTGTTTTTTTACTTTTTTTCATCTTTTTTTTGAAGATGGTGGATCAGGCAGCCCTCTCTCACGCCACTGCGGCAGACCATCACCTGAGGCATTTGGTAAAAGTCGGCAATTTGCGAGAATACGGCAAGGGCTGGCGGCACGAGGCGATAACGATCCTTCAAAACAAGCGAGATCTTTTCGCGAACGGCCTCGTCTCCGTTTCGAAAGTGCCAACGGATCCGTCGGAACTGACGGATGCCGAGGGTAAAGCTCTTTTTATCCTCTAACATATTTTTGTATTTCAACAGCGCCTTGGCACTGCCGCCGGAGAGCAGAATGCTGTTTCCGGAAAGCGGCGGCGCTTCTGCCTCGAGATAGCGGCGGATGAAGCGACAGCAGGCGTTGTAATCGTACCTTTGATCGAAAAAGCGGTGGTAGAGGGTAATACAGCCGAAGGGGAGGGAAACGGATTGCAGGACGTTTTTGTTGCGGAAAGACAACAACTCCGTTGAGCCGCCGCCGAGATCGACGCTGATGCCCGCGTGGGCGCGCACCGACTCCCTTGCGCCGAGAAAGGAGTAATATGCCTCGGTCTCTCCGCTGATGAGGTCTACCTCGATTCCTGTTTTTTGCCGAACGGCGTTAAGAACCTCGTTTGTGTTGTCAAGCCCGCGCAGGGAGGCGGTTGCAAAGGCGATCGGCGGCAGTGGGCTCATTTTTTGGCTGATTTGAGAAAACTGCAACATCAAATCGCACAATTCCTCAACGGCACTTGCGCGCAAACGGTTCTGTTCAATTTTGCTCCTGAGATTGAGCGGTACTGCCTTAAAGTAAACGGGGGCGCTTCGGCAGAAATTCTCTTCGTCCAATACGGCGATTTTGACCGTATTGGATCCAATGTCGATGATCGTATAAAGCATCATTCGAGTTCCTTTGTCAGTCTGACACCATTTTACAATAAAAACGGCGTAAAATCAACCCCGTAAACTCAATTTCGATTTTTTGCGCTTCTATTTTGTTATTTTTTGAATACAATCAAACAATTCAAACAAGGAGGGGCGTATGATTTTTTCTTGGCTGCATTTTTCCATGGTTCATTTTGTCCTTTGCTATCTGCGCGTGTTAAACGGCTCGTCCTTTCCGCCGAAGCTGGATCCCGAAGAGGAAAAAGACCTGTTTGAAACGATGCGCGAGGGAAAGCGCGGCGCAGAGGAGGCAAGGGAGAGACTCATCGAGCATAATTTGCGCTTGGTCGCGCACATCATCAAAAAATACGACGTTGACCCAAACGAGCAGGAGGATCTGATCTCGATCGGTACGATCGGGCTGATCAAGGCGATCGACACCTTTGATTCGCGCCTCGGGACCAAATTTGCCACCTATGCGGGAAAGTGTGTTCAGAATGAGATTCTGATGCACTTTCGCTCGGGAAAGAAATACGCGATGGAGGCGAGCCTGCAGGACGCGATCGAGATGGATCAGGAGGGCAATCCCTTAACGGTGATGGACGTTCTTTCGGTCGAGGATGATATCGTCGAGCGAATTGATCTGAAAAATCGAACACGGCTTGCCCTTCGCGCGGTTGAGGAGCATTTGACTTCCCGCGAGCGCGAGGTGATCCAAATGCGCTTCGGGCTTGCGGGCCTTGCACCTAAGACCCAGCGCGAGGTCGCGCAAAAAATGGGGATTTCCAGATCCTACGTTTCCCGCATTGAAAAGTCTGCCATCGAAAAGCTGCGACGGCAACTGAAAAAAACGGGAAATTATCTTTAAGGAATATTCTTTTCTCGCTTGGCATACGCTGATAGTGCAAATCGGTACCACGGTGGCGGTACGGCAGAAATAAAAGGCCACCGAGAACGGAGAAAACATTGGCAGCGGAACAATTGGAAAAAGAATACCGTAGCGCTCTTTGCGCGCTCTACGTCGGAGACGGGCGGTGTCGGGTGGAAAGCGAGGTTTTGCTTCCCGACTACAAGGAGGAAGCCTATCGGATCGTGCGCGTAGATCCGAAAATACGCATTCAAAGTCGAAATCAATATCTGCAGGGACAGAACTTTGTTTGTGAATTGGAGGGTGTGGCGACCCTGAATCTGATCTATCAGACGGACAGAAAGTCGGAGCGTGGAAGAATCTCCTCTTTTGTTACGCAAGAGAGCTTTTCCTACACCTTCCGATTCCCCGTGACGGATGATACGATTGATCCGGAAAGCATTCACCCGCTTGCCTCTGCCACGGTCGAGAATATGTCCTATCAGCTTCTCGGGCCGAGAAAGGTCTCGGTACGATGCGAGATCGCCTTGTTGCTTGACGTTAAGTGCGCGAAGGAATACGGCTTTTATTCCCGTCTGTTTCCCGAGGATCTTTTTACCAAGGGGAGAGAGATGACGGTGGTGCGTCCCGTGACGACGCTTCGCGAGGAATACAGCTTTTCGGAAACCTTGACGCTTCCCAAGGCTTATCTTGAAATCGGAGAAGTGTGTGACGTAGACGTGGCGCTGTTTGCGGAAAAAGCAAGAGCAGAGGACGGCGGCATTCAATTTCAGGCAAGCGCCTGCCTTTCCTGCACCTACGTTTCCGCGGGAGAGGAAAGCGTGGTCAGCTTTTATCAGCCGATCGAATTTTCAAAATCGGTCGCGGCCGCATTGGCAGAAAAAAACGATGCTGTAGAGATCACCCTCATTCCTGATTACATCAAGGCCGAGCAGGACGTGGATGAGAACGGGGAGAAGAAAAAGCTGTTGTTTGAGATCGGCTATCATCTTTTGGGAAGAGTGTATCGAAATGAAAACGTCTTCGTCTTACAGGATGCATTTTCCACCAAAACCGAGCTTTCCTGTCACAGCGAAAGCTTTGCCGCGGAAAGTCTTGTTTCGATTTGCGACGTCAATCAAACCGTGAACGGAAAAATTGCCGTCAAGGATCAACGTTTCGTCCGTGCCGAGGGCATTCGCTCGGGAGTTGAGATCCGTAATTCCTATTGGGACGGCAGTCGCGTGATGGGAGAGGGAAGACTGAATCTTTCCTTCCTCGGCATCACCGAGGAGGGAGAGGTTGTATCGGCAGAGACGTATTACGACTTTAACTGTGAATTGATTCGGGAGGGTGAGATCCGCATCCCTGCAGAGGAAAAATGCCGTATTGATATTTGTGCCGGTGTCAAGGGAACGGAGATCTTGCCCGAAGGCGAAGAGCTTTTGATCCGCTTTGATTTGTGTGCAACGGTCAGCGTATTTTCCGTTTGCGAGCAGACCATTCTTTCCGAAATTGTGCGCGGGGAAGAAAAAAAGCCCTGCGAGCCCGGCTTTCTTTACGTTTATCCCAACGGGAAAGACAGCGTTTGGGATTTTTGCAAGCGCTATTCGATCGCGCCCGCCGTGTTTCTGGAAGAAAACGGTCTTTCGGAGGGCGATCCCTTGCCAAAGGCCGTTCGGATCCGACGCTGAACAGGAAAAGAAAAAGAGACCGCTTCCTTGTGAAGCGGTCTCTTGACGTTTAAGAAAGCTGACGGAAGGCTTTGATCCATTCACGCTTGATGATCTCGTGTCCTGCGGTTGTAGGGTGAACGCCGTCGCGAAGCCAATAGCTTGCGGGGGCTTTTTCGAGAGCCTTGTCAAAAAGCGGCTGAAGGGGAACGGAGGGGAGGGAAAATTCGGCGGCCAAGCGGCGCGTCGCTTCGGCACGGAGGGGAACCTCTTTTGAGAAAAATTCCCAGCGGCCGGGAGCTTCCTCGGTGGTTTCCGTTGCCGAGCCGGGAAGGACGAACGGCTCGAGAAGAAGAATCTTGCAGTCGGGGAGCGCCTCGCGGATCTCAGAAAGATAAAGACGGTAGACCATTTCAAACTTTTCGGCGCTGACGCCGTTTTGCTTGGTGTATTCGTGCCATACGTCGTTGACGCCGATGAGAATGCTTAAATAATCGGGCTTTAAATTGATCAGATCGACCTTGATCCTGCTATACAGATCGACGATGCGGTTTCCGCTGATGCCGCGATTGAAAAACCGATACTCGTTCGGATGCTCAAGTCCGAGCGTGGCGGCAGTGAGCATGGCGTAGCCGGAGCCAAGAGAAATCGAGGATTCCCGAATCCGTTGGGTATCGGTAATGGAGTCTCCCTGAAACAGAACGGTTTTGCACATAAAATTCACCTCATTTGTTTTCTTGCGACAATTATAATGATGATCCTTTGAAAAGTCAAGAAAAAAGCCGACTCAGTCGGCTTTTTTTTCGTCGTGACGGTGCTTAATTTCGTGATCCTCTTCCCGTAGATCCGGATAGAATTGATGCAGGGGAAAATCCATGGAAAGAAAGAGCGAGCAAGGATCGGCGTGAGGAAGATCGTATTCACAGCTTTCCTTGGGAACGCAGGCGTCGCAGGCGGGGACGACAAGCTGTGCGGGGCGTTCGATGCGAACCATATAAAACAGCCCCATAGAAAGATAGACGCGCTTTCCTTGAGAGATCTCATCCTGCAAGGGCTCGTGAAAGAATGCATTGACGCAGGATGGGATCTCTTCCGCAGGGCAAGGGCAGATGCCACATTCCGCCGTATTCTCCGAAGAAAAAACGTTCAGGCGAAGCGCAACGGGCTCAGCGATCTCAACCACGGCGCGCGGCAGGTTGTTTCCCGAGGCGGTATGCGGCAGAGGGACGGCACAGAAGGATGAGGGAGCGATCTCCGATTGAAAGCTGCTGACGTTTCCGCAGCCGCCGAAGAGAATGAGCGTTTTGTCAAAGACGGCAAGCCCTGCCACGTCCTGACCCGTCCCAAGACCCGTACAGCAGTCGAGAATGCATTGAAAATAGAATCGCAGGCTGATCTGGTAGTAGCCCTTGTTGAAGGGCATCTCTTCGGTGAGAATCCGCGTGTGGATGACGCGAATGTTTTTGATTCGGATCGCCTCGGCCGCATCGATAATGCTCTGTCCCGCGCCGGTAACGATCACGCGCAAGTTTTCTGCACATTCCTGATTTTTGCAGGAATCGTAAATGCGGTATGTATCAATACAGCAAGCGCCGTGATCCGTACCGCATTTGGTGTCAAAGGGTTTTGATTGATCGTGCATAGGTTGCCTCCCGCAAATTGTTTTCTTGCTTTATTCTATGCTCCTTGCTTGTATGTTGTTCCAAAGAAAAAGACGGATCGAAAGATCCGTCCGAGTTTTTACTGAAAATACTGCATTGGGTCGACGTGCTCTCCCTTGACCGTCACCTCGAAGTGAAGATGCGGCTCTTCGGCGCATTCAATCAGGTTTGTCTCTCCGATGCCGGCAATCACTTGCCCTTCCTTCACGGCAGAGCCGAGCTCAATGCCGGCGGGGAGAGTGGGGGATAGGTTTTGATAGATGCTTTTCGTTTCATCCGCATGAGAAATCACGATGGTTTGACCCATCAGAGGATCGTCGTAGATTTGTTCCACAACACCGTCGGAAAATGCCTTGACCTGCGTCCCGATCGGTGCAATGAGATCCACTCCGTTGTGAACGCGGTAGTCACTCATCGTTTCCGACCAGACGAGAACGTCACCGGAAAAGGGCTTGGAGACGCCTCCTGCGATCGGGAGTGTGTAGGTCGGGCCGGAGGGCGTCTGGTTGACGTTAACGTCGGGCTCGGGAATGGTCTCTTGCACCGCTTCGTCGGTTTCGACGGGCTTGATCGAGGGGGAAGGCGGATTGGGCTCGGGCGTTTCGATGATGAGAGAAGGGCCCTTTTCACCGCCTTCGGTCTGCTCTAAATTCTCGATGGGCGGCTCGGCGGGATCCGAAACGTTAAAGATGTTGAGAACGGCGCTGTAAACGCCGATGCAAATGACGGATAGAATACAGATAGCCAGGGCTATGTATAAGCCCCCGCTAGCGGATTTCGATTTGGTTTGTTTTACTGCCATAATCATTTCCTTTCGTTGCGTTTTGTTCTTGTGTTTCTATTGTTCACCGCGAAAGAAAATTTATTCAAAAAAAGAAAAGCCGTCTGTTCAGACGGCTTGAATTCAGTTCGGCAGATCGTTGGCAAAAACCAGATCGTCGGGATTTCTCAAATTGAGCTTTTCCTTGGCGATCCGCTTGATGGTTTCCTCGGAAACCTCTTCTTCAAGCTGTGACTCCAATCGCTCTACTTTTAAAGTATAAACGGCACGCTCCTGCAGCAGCTTTTCTTCTTCCTTTTTTAAATCATTGATCTCAATGTTTTTGTCGACAATGGAAATGACGAGAAAAAAAAGAATGGCAACGAATGCCAATTTTGCAAAAAAACCAAGACGGTGACGCATTTGAAACTCCTTTATCTTAACGAAAGCCTCTGCGAGCAAGGGAAAGCGACAGGGAAAGAGAGCGCTTTCGGCGAGAGGACTCGAATCTTTCTTTTATGATTATAACAAGCTTTCTTGCACGTGTAAATACCAAAAAACTGATTTTTTTGAGAAGATTTCGAATCGGAAAAATGAAGATTCGGCAGAAAAAAGTCAGAATCAAGGATAAAAGTGCGAGGATCTGACGCGCGAAAAAGCGCAGGATTCTGCCGATTGTGCCTAAATAGACGATAAAACCGACAACCGCGCCGCCGACGGAAAACCAGCGAATGACGCCGTCATTTTCCGTAAAATTAAATAACAGATAGCTTAAAGTAACGATCAGCCAAAAGAGAAGATCTTCGGGAATGATCCACAGAGGCTTGTGGGGAACGGCCAGACGCAAAAAACGAAAAAACTCGTAAAACAGACCGCAGAAAAATCCGAAGGCAACGGCGTGAAGAAAAACGGCAGTGTCCGCAAGAAATTGATTATCCATCAGCGAAACAGTCGGGATAACAGCCCCTTGCGATGCTCTTGCCCGTCCTCGGGAAAATAAAGGGAATCAATTCTGCCGCTGACGACGGCCTCACCCTTCTCCAGATCCAGCTTTTCCAGATGCATCCCTTCGCCCGTGATCTGCAAAACACCGTTTTGAGTTGCCATTTGTGCTTGCTGCTCCTGAAAGATGAAAACTTCCGTTACCTGATAGAGCTGCAATTGATCCCTTTTGATAAGAGAAAGCACGACGCGCTCTTGCTCCATAGTATCACCTCATTTCGATACCATTGTATGAAGCAAGGGACGGGGTTATTCCTCGCTGATGACCTCGTAAAGCGTAGCGGCGTCGGCCTTTCCGACGTGCTCGGGCATAGCCTTGACCCGACACCGAAAGATTCTTTCTCCGAAGCGTACCTCGATGACGTCGCCGATCTTCAGGTCGTACGAGGGCTTGACGACTCTTCCGTTGACGGAAAGATGACCTTCCGTTCCCGCATCGTTTGCGACGGTGCGACGTTTGATGATTCTTGAAATTTTTAAATATTTGTCGATTCTCATGGTTCCCTTACACAGAAAAAAGAACCGCCGAAGCGGATCTTTTTTGTTTTTCATTTGTTGATCGCGTTTTTGAGCGTTTTGGACGGGGAGAAGGTTGCACTTTTGAATGCGGGGATCTTCATTTCTTCGTGTGTGTGCGGGTTTCTGCCGATGCGCTCGGCACGATTCTTCGTTTCAAAACTGCCGAAGCCGGAAATTTGAACCTTTTCGCCGTTGGCAAGAGCCTCGGCAATGACGGTGAATACTTGGTTCACACACAATTCCGCATCCTTTTTCTTCATATTCGCTTTGGCGGCAATCGCTTCTGTCAGCTGAGCTTTATTCATAACTCTCATCTCCTTAAACGGTTTTTAGAAGCTGAAAAGATCGCTGACGATATTGTATCACCAAGTGGTATTTTCATCAAGTGTTTTTGAACGAAACGCGAAAAAATCTACAAAGATTATAAAATCAGGTGTCACTTTTTGTGCAATTTAACATAAATTTGTCTAAATAATGCCCCAATAGCTCCTCGGCATCATAGCCTTTTTCATTACAAATTTTACAAATTTGAAATAACGAAGCGCCGATTTCGTCCTCCTCGCCTTGCTTTTCGGGCAAAAAAGCGGGCACGGGCGTGCATTTTTTGATGATCTTTTGGGCCCGTATCAGGCTCGGCAATGCCTTGGAGATGCCCGCGAGCTGCTCGGCGAGGGTTTTTGCTCCTTTTTCGCGTCGCTTAATCTCCTCCCAATCGGGCATTTTTTCATCCGAAGAAAAAATATGCGGGTGGCGGCGGATCATTTTTCGGCAGATTCCGTCCAAAAGCTCCTGCATCGAAAACTCGTTCCGATCGTTGGCAATATGCGCGTGAAAGACGACCTGAAGCAAAAGATCGCCCAATTCCTCACAGAGAATATCGCTTTGCTCGTCGTCGATCCCCTCGCAGGCCTCGTAGGCTTCCTCCACAAGATTGTTTCGCAGGTCGCGGTGTCCTTGTACCCGATCCCACGGGCAACCGTCGGGTGCGCGCAGGATGCGAACGATCTCCTCTAAATCCGAAAAGGAAAAATGTTCTTTTTGAGTCAAGATTTCCTTACGCGTCATGAGAGAGCTCCTTGATCGTTGAGACCAGATCGTACACACTTCTGACGGGAACGATCTTCACGTTCTTCGGCTTCTTTTTGAGTCGCTCGGCTTGCTTTTTCGGCAATAGGATGATCTCGAAGCCGAGCCTTGCCGCCTCTGCTACGCGCAGGTCGCAGTCACCGACGGTTCTGCATTCGCCGGAAAGGCCGACCTCTCCGATGGCCAAAAGAGAGCCGGGCAGTCGCACGTCCATCGAGCCCGAGATCAGCGCCGTACAAATCCCGAGGTCGGCGGCCGTTTCGTCCAAGCGAAGTCCGCCGACAACGTTGAGATAGACGTCGTGATCGAAAAAGCGCAATCCGAGCCGCTTTTCCAAAACGGCAAGCAGCATCGACATTCGGTTGTAGTCGACACCGCTGGCAAGGCGCTTGGGGTTGGGGAAGGGGGATTTGGAGATCAGCGCCTGCACCTCGGTCATAATGGGGCGCGTGCCCTCCATCAGACAAACCGGACAGGAGCCGGAGACGTTCTTCGGGCTGTCCTCGAGCAAGCGGCGGCTCGGATCGGGAACCTCCTCCAGCCCGCTGTCGGTCATTTCAAACAGGCCGATCTCGTTGGTCGAGCCGTAGCGGTTTTTAATGGCACGCAGAATGCGGCAGCTTTGCGTGCGCTCGCCCTCGAAATACAAAACGACGTCCACCATGTGCTCGAGCAGCTTTGGCCCTGCGATGACGCCGTCCTTGTTGACGTGGCCGACCAGAATGGTGGAAAAGCCGCTCTTTTTGGTCAGCGCCATCAGCTTGGAAGTACAAAGCTTGACCTGTGTCGAGGTACCCGCCGCGCCGCTGAGGGAGGGGTCTTGCATGGTTTGAACGGAGTCGATGATGAGAATGTCGGGGCCTACGCGGACGGTTTCGGACAAAATGGCGTCAATGTCGGTTTCGCATTGCAGATAAATGTTGTCGGTCAGTGCCTTTAAACGCTTCGCGCGCAGCTTGATCTGCAGCTGGGATTCCTCGCCCGATACGTAGAGCACCTTCAAATGGCTCATTTCCTTGCAGATCTGAAGCAAAAGGGTGGATTTTCCGATTCCCGGCTCGCCCGAGATCAGAGCGATCGAGCCACGCACGATGCCGCCGCCGAGCGCACGGTCAAGCTCTCCGATCCCCGTTTGATAGCGCTCGCCGCAGAGTGCCTCCTCGCTGATCTGACTCAGCTTTACCGCAGGCGTGTAATCCTCGGTGAGAATGGAAAGCGGCTTTGACTGCGGGGAGGGAGCGGATAAAACGCTTCTTTCCTCCATCGTGTTCCATTCGCCGCATTCCTTGCATTGGCCGGACCACTTGGTCTGCTCCGCACCGCAGGCCGAGCAAACGTAGACGGTTTTGTTGTTTCTTGCCATATCGTTGTCCTTTCGTTTTCTGAATTTATTATAAGGAAAAAAGCAGGAAGTGTCAATTTCCTTCTTGTCTTTTTTTTCATTTTTCGTTATACTGTGTTCGGAAAGAGAGGAAACGATGGAACGTAATTTTGTTTATTGGTCCGACTCATTCGACGGCTATCTCAATCTTGCGACCGACGAGTGGTTTTTGGAGCATATCGCCCCGCAGGATCTGGTACTGCATTTTTATCAAAACGAAAACGCCGTCATCATCGGAAAGAATCAGAATCCCTTTGTGGAATGTGATCTGGAAGCGATGAAGCGGGATCACGTTCAGCTCGTGCGCCGTATGACGGGCGGTGGGGCTGTTTATCACGATCGCGGAAATCTTAATTTCTCGTTCATTGCAGGCGAGAGCCGCTATGACCGCGAGGCGATGTCGGAGCTTATTTTGCAGGCGATCCGCTCTCTCGGGATCTCGTGCTCACTGTCGGGAAGAAACGATTTCGTTTGCGACGGCAGAAAGTTTTCCGGCAGTGCATTTACGGAAAAGCATGGCATTCGGCTGTTTCACGGGACGCTCCTTCTCAACAGCGATCTGGACCGTCTGACAAGGTATCTGACCGTAGATCCGAAAAAAATCCGCTCCAAGGGGATCGAATCGGTCAGAAGCCGCGTTTGTAATTTGTCTGAATTTGTGCCGAGCTTGGATATGGAGCGCTTGCGCGGCGCGATCGTGCACGTGTTCGAGGAGAAATACGGCTATTGGGGAGAATGGCAGTTTACACCGCAAGAGGAGAGCGAGCTTCGCTCCCTTGCCGAAAAAGGAGCGTCGCAGACTTGGTGTCTGGGGCAAACGCCGCGCTTCGATGTGGATTTTAAAGAGCGTTTTGACTGGGGCGGGATCGAGCTTTCCTTCGTCATGCGTCACGGCAAGGTAGAGCAGCTTTATGCCTACAGCGATGCGATGGATCCGGAGCTGTGCGACCGATTGGTTTCCTGTCTGGTCGGCGTGAAGGCAACGCCCGATGCCATTCGCGCCGCACTCTATCAAAGCGGTGAGAGCAAATTTTGCTCCTTGGCGGACGTCTTTTCCTTTTGAATTCAAGTAAGAATTTATCGGTATTGCACTCTTTTCAAGTAAGAATTTATCGGTATTGCACTCTTTTATCTTGTCGCAGGCGAGGCGCTGTGTTATACTAACGAAAAAGGAGGTATTGCAATGACCGAACCGCAAAGAATTGCTACTTGGTGGTTTACGCTGCCTGATTTGGAGTGGCCGAATCCCGACAATATGGATAAGGTACGTCGCCGTGCCGAGCGTTTTGCCGAAGCAAACGTGTCCGCAGCGATGTTTTTCGGCGCGCATTTCCGCTGGGATTTTCTTCCGTTCTTTCCGCTGCTTCACGATTATATTGCCACGGTTTGTGAAGAACTTCATCGCTACGGCATTAAGTTCTTCGATCATCATTCCGTCAATCTCGTGCACCGTTATTCCACCCGCGAAGAGGCTCGCCACGTCATGCTTGACAGCGGCCCTCACCTGCCTTTGAGCCCGACCTTTGAATCGGCAAAATCGTGGAATTGGAAGGGAAAATATTTAAACGATTGGCGTATGATCGACGTCACTACGGGAAAGCCGCTTTGGATGCCGCAGTATACCGCCGAGGGCTTTTGCCCCCGCAATCCGGAGTACCGCGAGGCCTATCGCGATTACGTCAAGCTTTTGATCTCCGAGACCGGCATCGACGGACTCAGCGCGGACGACGGCAAGTATTATTCCGGATATTTGGCCTGCGGCTGTGAGCATTGCCGAGCCGAATTGCGCCGTCGTGCGGGGATCGATCTGCCGCCTGCGCAGGACAGCTCCTTCTGGGGCAACTGGGATAATCCCGCTTGGAATCATTGGGTCGATCTGCGCTTTGATACGACGGGCCTTTTCTACGAGGAGCTGGCAAAGGATCTGCCCGAAAACTTTATGCTGACCGGCTGCGGCGCGGGCTCTGCTTCGGCAGGCGCGGCGGCGACCGCCTCCGACGCTCGCTGTGTTCTGCGCGGATGGAACTACGTCAATATGGAATTGTCGGGCAATACGCCTCCCTATAAGCACGATCCCAAGACCGTCAACGTTCCCATTCCCCAGCGTCTTGTGAACTCCTCCCACCATCAGGCGGCGGCAAGAGAGAAGGGCGTTCGTGCCTTCTGTACGGGCTTTGCTCACAGCACGGGCTCTGCCAATCACGCTTGGGCGCTGACCAAGCTTCTCGGTGCTGACGTTTGGCTCGGTACGCTCAAATCCCGACTCGGCCTTCCGCAGCGTATTCTCGATACGCTTCCCGAGGTAGAGGACGTCGTCGGAGAAGCCTTCGGCTTTGAAGCTGAGCATCCTGAACTGTTCTGCGGCGAATCCGTCGCACAGCTCGGCGTATATTTTTCTTACGAAACGCGAAATCATACGCTGTTCGGCCAAATTGAAAAAGGCTTCCCGCTTGACTATGCCAACACGCTCGAGCTGCTCTTTTCCAGCGGCTTTTGCCCGCAAACGGTCTTCTCCTTCCCCGAAAATACCGATACTTATCCCGTGATCCTGCTTCCCTCCGTTGCGAAGATGACCGAGGAGGAGAAGACGGCAATGAAGCGTTATCTGGCCGCAGGCGGAAAGGTCATTGCCACGGGCCCCACCGCGATCGAGTCGTTGAAACAAAATTGGCATCTTCCCAACCGTTTGGATCTGCCTCCGAGCGATTTTTATCCGAGCGTGCCCGACGGCATCGTGCTTCGTCGCTCCCGCTGGATTCGGGAGTTTACCGTTGCCGACAGCGACGATCCCGATGTCTGGCAGGAGGAGCAAAACGCTCTGTTTTATCATCCTCATCGCATCGGAAGCACCAATCGCGATCGACTTCTGGAGCTTGTGAGGGCATTTACGAGACCCGCTCCCATCAAGCTTGTTTCGGGCAAGGGCTATCTTTGCACAATGCAGGAAGCGAGCGTTGGCACGGTTGTGCAGTTTTTAGCGGCCGATTACGACGTGGATATCAACCACGAGCTTGACTCCATCCGTTATCACCGCAGTCGCGTCAATCTTCTGACGACCATCAAGCCCATCGGCATCGACGGAATCCTTGCGTTTGAGACCGATCGAGCCGCAAAGGTCTATACCCCCTTCAACCAAGAGCTCCCTTCGCTGAGCCGACAGGACGGCCGTCTTACCGTGAAGCTTCCCGAGGACTGCTCTTACGCCATCGTGGTCTTTGCCGATTAAAAACAAAATAAGACGTGTGGATTTTCCTGATATGCACCCCAAAAGTTAGACACTTTTGGAGGTGCATATTTTATATGGCAAAGAAAGGACAAGTTTTCAAAAGATACTCGGCAGAATTAAAAATCGGTGTTATAATGGACATGCGAGAGAACCGATTAGGGTATCGAG
>JAZRZQ010000144.1:0-15738 GCA_045601445.1 Eubacteriales bacterium
TCGCTCGGCTATCACGAAAAATACCTCAGCGCGAAATTCAAGCAAAAAACGGGCCAGACGCCGCGCGCGTGGCAAAACCGCCGCCGCTTGGAACAGGCCGAGGGATATTTACGAAACACCGATCTTCCCATCATTGAGATCGCCTCTCTGACGGGCTTTGACAACGTCAGTTATTTTAACCGTCTGTTCCGAGCCAGAAACTGCCTCACGCCGAGCGAATACCGAAAGCAAAAGCGAAACGCGGCGCCGGAAGGCCCGAGGAGATCAAAAAAAGCAGAATGAGACACACTTCCTTTGGGGAGTGTGCCTCATTTTTTACAGCAATTTTTTTACAGCAAATCGAAGGTGGTGTGAGTCAATTCAAGACCGTCCACGCAGGAAAATTCGGGGCCGTTGACGCTTCGGCCGGCGCGCTCCATCCGCTCGGCAAAGACCGTGGGAATGTCGGCATAGCGGATCTGGGTGAAGCGGCAATCGACCAGACGCACGTTCGAGACGTGGCAATCCGCGCGGCCGCAGATCCTCGGCATGGAAACGCTGTTGGCGTAGATCTGGTGAAAATAGAGATTGCGAACGGCACGGCAACGGTTGTGCTCGCGCACGTGGATCAGAATGGGCTGATCGTAATTGCGGTCAACGGTGATGTTGGAAAAGGTGATGTTTTCGATCAGCGTATCCTCAAAGCCCTGATCGCTCATTCGCTCCTCGGCGGGATTGGACGGGAGAAGGACGCAAACGCCGCGCGTGGATTCGGTGATATTGAGATTGGAAAAGCTGCAATTACGGATGACGCCGTCGTTGATCCAGCCGAGGCGGATGGCGCAGGTGTGGCTGGTCAGATTGCACCCCGTGACGCAGACGCGCTCGCATGGACGCGGGGACGGGAGCGGCGCGGAATACGCGCGCACGACGATGCAGTCGTCACCGCTTTGGATGTTGCAATCCGAAACCGTCACGTCGCGACAGCAGTTGATGTGAATGCCGTCATTATTGGGGCGATCCAGCGCGGCCGAGATGGTGGCGCGGTGAAAATGCACGTTCTCGCAGGCGCTGAGCCAATAGCTCCAGCCGGCGGGCTGATTTTGCATCGTCACGTCCTCGACCAAAACGTTTCGGCAGTTCATCATCATCACGACTCTGGCGGGGGCAAGGCTGGTGACGCGCGGATCGAGCGGATGGGGGTAGCTTCCGACCATCGTGGTCTTTTCGCTGATCTTCACGCCCTGCGGAATCGGGAAGGGCTTGCGAGTGTAGGACATCGTCGGGCGCTTGGCCATCTCCTCGGGGGTCATCGGCTCCAGATACGCTTCGCCCTGACAGTCGATCGTACCGCGACCCGTGATGGCGATCCGCTCGCAGGATTCGGCGTACAAAAAGCAGCGCCGATTGAAGCGAGGGGCATATTCGGTTTTCCAGAAGCGGCTTTCGATCTCGGGGAAATCGTTCACGTCCTTGGATCCGAGCAGAGTGGCCGAGGGAGCGAGGTGAAGCTCAACGCCCGAGCGAAAATCAATTCTTCCGCTCAAAAAGCACCCGCCTTCCAAAAGCACTCTGCCGCCGCCGTGGGCCGCACAAGCCTCAATGGCCTTCTGAATGGCCTCGGTGTCAAGCGTGACGCCGTCTCCCTTGGCACCGTAATCCTTTACGTCAAATAAGGTCATACCGTTTCCTTTCCGCCCGCTCGGGCAGGATGATTTACTTTAACTATACCCTCTTTTCGGGACGGCGTATATCAAAAAAACCGTATTGATTGCAAAATCTTACGATTTTGATTGAAAACAGGAAAAACCTGTGTTAAAATATTATGAAGACAGATGGAAAAAGGAGATGAAAACGTGAAGCTCGCAATGCTGGAAGAATACGGCCTTTTCGACACCGACACCGCCTTCCCCGGAAAGAAGCGCTCTGCGGAACGGCAGATCGACTGCTTTGAAATCGAATACTTCCTCTCCGCCACGGGAAAGGCGCTCGTGAACGGCCGAGCCTACGAGATCTCTCCCGGAACGGTGCTTTGTGCCAAGCCGGGGCAGACCCGATCGAGCATTCTCGGCTTTTCCTGCTATTATATCCACTTCAAGCTCCCCGAGGACTCGCCCTACCGCAAGATGCTGGAGAGCTGTCCCGATTATTACCAGATCCTCGATTACGACGCCTACGGGCATCTGTTCGAAAGCCTTTGCAATCATCTGCTCTCGGAGGGGTACCATCCCGAATCCGACTTTGTCAACGCGCGCCTTTTGGAATTGTTTTACTATTTGGACAGAGACCGCGAAAATAATCTGAACTGCTCGGAGACCTTTGACAAGATGCAAAACCGTTTTCTGCCAAAGGCCCTTCGCCTGATCCGCGAGGAGTACGCAAAACCGCTGACCTTAAAGGATCTGGCGGCGGCGGTAGGGTATTCTCCGAATCATTTTCACCACGTCTTTTGCGAGGTGATGAAAAAAACACCGCGACGCTATCTTCTGGAGGAGCGCATCAAGCACGCCAAGCTCCTGCTCGCGCAAAGCGAGAAGAGCTTTTCCGAGATCGCCTACGAATGCGGCTTTTCCTCTCAATCACATTTCTGCATGCAATTTAAAAAGATCACCTTTTGCACCCCCGGAGAATTTCGACGCCGTCTCAAGGTGAGCTATCGGGTATAGGAGAGTATATGGAAAACGAAAAATCCTTATCGCCCGCGCTGTGCGAGGCGATCGTTTCGTGGTTTCGAAGCTGTGGCCGCATTCTTCCTTGGCGCGAGGGGCGAGATCCTTACCGCATCTGGATTTCGGAAGTCATGCTTCAGCAGACGCGCATTGAAGCGGTCATTCCCTATTATCACCGCTTTCTGCGTGAGCTTCCGAGCATCCGCGCGCTGGCAGACTGTCCCGAGGAAAAGCTCCTCAAGCTTTGGGAAGGGCTCGGCTATTACTCCCGTGCGCGCAACCTGAAAAAGGCCGCGATGCAGATCGAGGAGAAGCACGGCGGCAGGATGCCGCAAGACGAAAAGGCCCTGCGCGCGCTGGCGGGGATCGGAGATTATACGGCGGGCGCGATCGCCTCGATCGCCTTTGGTCTGCCCTGCCCTGCCGTGGACGGGAACGTGCTTCGCGTGATGACACGCCTCTTGGGGGACGAGAGTGACGTGCTTTTGGCCGAAACGAAAAAGAAGATCGCAAAAAAGCTGATGGATATCTACCCGAGCGGCCGAGCGGCGGGCGATCTGACCGAGGGGATTATGGAAATCGGGGAGCGCATCTGCATCCCAAACGGTGCGCCTCTTTGCGAGATGTGCCCCGTGAAGGACTTTTGCACCGCGCACCGCGAGGATCTGACGGATCGCATCCCGAAAAGAAGCCCGAAAAAGCCGAGGAAGACCGTTGAGATGACGGTGTTTCTCTTAACGCACGAGGACAAGGCCGCCCTGCGCCGCCGCTCAGAGACGGGACTGCTCGCGGGGATGTGGGAGTTTTACCATTGCGAAGGCGCTTTCAGCAAAAACGAGGCGCAGGAGCACCTGAAGGAGCAGGGGCTCGAGCCGAGGGCGGTGAAAAAATTGGGAAAGAGTCGGCACGTTTTCACGCATTTGGAATGGGAAATGACCCTTTACCGTGCCGAATGTGCCGTTCCCTCGGAGAAGCTCGTCTGGCTGAAGCTCGACGAGATCAAAAAGGACTGTGCGATTCCGACGGCCTTTCAAGCGGCTCTGAGAGCCTTGACCGAAAAAGAATGAAAAAAGACCCAAGCACTTTTCAGTGCTTGGGTCTTTTTGTGTGTAAAGCGGGATCAGACGGTACCGAGATCAACCCACAGACAGGGACGCATACCTGCAAGCAGGGTGTAGTTGGTCTTGGAAGCGTTGTCAACGAGCTCGCCCTTGGTGTTGACGGCGCAAACATCGGTGGCCTTCTTGCCGATATCGCGCAGGAAGTAGGTGCCGTAGCCCTCTGCATCAACCAGAGCGCCTGCGGTCTGAGCGGTAGCGGTAGCCTTTGCTTTCATATACTTGGCAAAGTCGCCGGTGAGGTACTGCTCAACCTCTGCCTTGGACAGAACGAAGCAGCTGACGGATGCGGTGTCGGTCTCTTCGCCAACGGTGGTAACCACGTCGGTCTTGAGAACGTCGATGTTGCTGTTACGCAGGCTGGACTTCAGAGAAGAATAGAAGTCCTTGTCGCACCATGCGCTGACGTTGGAAGCGGAGTACTTGGAGTTCTTGGAATCGGTTCCTCTGTTCCAGCCGTTGCCGGTGTCAAAGCCGAGAATGTCGCGAGCCATCAAGAGAGCCTTGGCCTTGCCGTTCTCAACCTTAACCTCGAGAACGACCCACTTGATGTCTTCTTCGGTGGTGAAGTCGCCGTCCTGATCGTACTTGGCAAAGTTGACCACGGAGCCTTCGATCGCGAAGTTGAAGCCTTCGTCCTTAGCGGTGATGGCCTTCTTTTCGTCTTCGGAAAGGCCGGACTCGTTCAGGATCGCGCTTGCCTTGTAGTAGTCGCCTTTTTCAGCCAGGGAAAGGGCATAGTCCTTTGCGATGGTGTTCTTGTCGGCAGCGGACATAAACAGGGCGGACTTGGAAGTTTCGTAAGCGGCGGCATAATCCTTGTTCTGCCAAGCGGAAACAGCGTTGCTTCCGTTCACAAACATAATGACGCAGAATACGATCGCGGCAATCACGACCACGCCGACGACGGCGATCAGAGCGATCAGACCGGTCTTGGACTTCTTGGGTGCTGCCTTTTCTTCTTTTGCCTTGGTTTCAGACGCTGCCTCAGCCTTTTTTTCATCGGCTTCGGGAACGATCTTTTCTTCGTTTTCTACCATGAGAAAAACCTCCTTTAAATTCGTGTTGCTCTTGCAACGAGAAAACTTGCTATTTACATTATAATGGATAGTCTGTCGTTTGGCAATTCACTGTTTTGAACAAAATTTGTTTCGTTTTTTTGTGTTACTTTACCAAAAACTTATTTTTTTACGACGGCCTTCTCTTCTTCAACGTCGCTCACGGTAACCGTTGCAATCAGCGCGAGCCGCTTGGCGTTCGCGCTCATAAGGCCGAGGCTGATGAGGTCGAAAATGCCGTTGGCCAAAAGCAGGGCGCCCGTGAGCGTTGCCATTGCGTTTTGCACACCGAAGGGCTCGATCATCAAGACGGCGGCAAAGACCATGGCAAACAGAGACACGAGAAGATTGATCCACCAGGTGGCGATCTTTGCGGCCTTCAATTCAAACGCATACTGCAATTTGTAAACCGAGTCGATGAGAACGGCAATGCCGACCATCGTCCAGAGCAGCTCCAAAAAGGTCGCGGCCTTGAACAAAAAGACAAGGCCGACCGCCAGGCTGAGAATGCCGGGGATCATACGGCCCACCGAGAGAATGCCGTTCGGACGGACGAAAACGGAAACGATCTCAAGGATGCCGAACACGGTCAGACCGCCGCCGAGCACGAAGCGAAGCGTCGTGCCGACAATGTCGGGGATGATGATGAGCACGAGCCCCAGCGCCACGGAGACCAGCCCCGTCAGAAGCAGACCGGGCTTTAAGGATTTGAAGAATTCTTTCATTTGGTTTCTCCTTTTTCTTTGTTATAGATATGCTTGGCGCGCTGTAACAGCTTGGGCGCCAAATGCGACAGAAGATGGACTCCCCACGCAGCCAGAAGATTGAGCGTGACGTTTTTCGTTCTGACAAAAAACGCCAAAACGGCAAAGCCCTTACCGCAATCGGCGGGGTAGCGGCGGGCAGAGGCGAGGCTTTCCTGCGAAAGGATGCGCTTGACGTACGCTCTCTTTTCGCGGTGTCCGAGACGGCAAGAGGGAGAATAGAGGGTGGCAAGGGCCGACAGGAGACTTTTGACGTACATATAGGAGAAGAGACGCTCGGAGCTTTCATCCCAAGCGCCCTTGGCGCGGGCAAACGAGGTCATTTTGCGATGTACCCTTTCGCACAGCTCGCCCTTTTCGGGCAAGAAACGGGAGATGAGGCTGTTTTTGTGCTGAATGTAGTCGTAGAAGCATCGGTCGGTGACGGCAACGCGCTCGGCAAGGGAGAGTGCCTCGAAGAAAAAGAGGCGATCCTCGCCCCAGAAGGCGTTCGGAAAGCGAAGAGAGGCGCGGGAGATCAGCTCGGCACGAAAGACCTTGCCCCAGACCTGATTGAGCATATTCGCCCCGTAAAGCCCCGAAAGATGCGCCCGCCAATCCTCGGATGAGGTCAGACGGCAGGGGGGGTAGCAATACGGGCGGGACACGCCGTCCTGCGAGAGCAAAAAGCCAAACACGAGAACGTCCGCATCGGCCTCTCGGCAAAGCTGAACGGCCTTCTCCGCACCGCCTGCGACGAAGCGGTCGTCGCTGTCACAAAAAAGGATATACTCGCCCGTGGCCTGCTCCAGCCCGAAATTGCGGGCCTCGGCAGGGCCTTGATTCTCCTTGGTGAACACGCGAAGCTGTGGGATCTCAAGGGCAAGAGCGTCGAGCCTTTGGCGGGTGTTGTCGCGGCTGCCGTCGTCCACGGCGATGATCTCAAAATCGGGATCGGAAGCAAAGGCGCACACGGAGCGGATGGCCTCTTCCAGACAGTCCTGCGCGTTGTAGAGCGGGATAATGACGCTGTATCTCATAGATCTTCTCCCTCGTTCTGCGCCGTGCCGCCGAGCGTTGCGGCAAAGTCCGCGAGCGCGGACGGATCGTCAAACGGGATCGGCACACTCTCGGCAGGGAGCGCGATCGGCTCGGGCTCTTCGGAAGTGACCGTCAGCATCAGCGGTGCACCCGGAATCAGATTTTGCTTATTTTCTTCGATGCGGCTGATCTTGATTTCAATGCGCTTTTTGGGGCGGTACGAGACCATCTCACCGCGGAAATTGATCTCCCTTTCGGGCAGGATGAAGCGAAGCCCGAGATCGCCCTTTTCCCTGCCCCACGAAAAGCGGACGGTCACGTCACCGTGAGCGGAATCCGTGCGTGTCCATTGACGGATGTAAGCGCGGTCGGAATCCTCGAGCACCGTATCCTCAAGCAAAACGGTGCGGACAGCTCCCTCGGGATCGGTTTCACTCCATTGGAAAAAGCGTTGCGTCGCCTCGGGAGATTCCCCGAAAAACAAAACGAATTCCCTCGTCACCTTCCCCTGCAGGAAAAGGCGAAGCTGAACGAGGCGCCCGTCAGAGACGGAATAGCTCAGCGTCGAGGCTTGATCCGACTTCAGGCTCTCGGAAAGAGCGGTCATATACGCTGCGTCACCAAGCTCGCTCTCAAGGACGGTGCTCGTTCCGACCAGAGCGGACAGAACGCGGGAAAGGTAGGCAAATTCGGCTCTCTTTTCTTCCTCGGACAACATTTCCTGCAGGGCGGCGACGGCGCGAGTGATGCCTTCGGCATCGAAGGAATAGACCGTGTCGGTCACGGGAAGGCTTATCTGTCCGACCGTGAGGGTGTTTTCCGCGCGGGTGACGGTGGGAGAGGCGGCCGAGAGCAGGGTCGAGGCGGTATCGGAAAGGCCGGAAAAGGCTCGGCGCGCTTCGGGCGCGGCAAAGGAAAGATAGGCTTGCAGCACCTTGCTCTCGCTCTCACCCAAAAGCGCGGAAAGCCCCGTCGAGCCGAATTGATCCCGAAGCGCCGAGCGGGAAGCACCGTGAGGAGCGGAAAGGCGGGGTGAGGTGAGAGTGACCCCGTCGGAACGTTCCGTCAGAGAAAGCGTTTCCCCGAAAGAAAGCGCTCTCACTCCCTCGGCGGCGCGATAGGAGATCAGGCTTTTTCCGGAGCGGGTCAGCTCTGCGCTTCCCGAATCACAACACTCGGACAGGAACAGAAAGACGCTCTCCCTCTCTTCCCATTCGGCGGCGGTTCGCTCCACGGCACGGGAGAGTGCAGAAGAGGGCAGGCAATATAAAATAAGAGAGATCAGCGTCCAACCGAAAAGCAGCACCAGAAAGGCAACGCAGATCAGCGACGGCGTTTTGTGACGGTCGATACGGCGTGCGTTCACAAGCTCCCCCTCCTTTTTCTTTTTCTACCGCTATCTTACCAAAAAGCGACGGCAAAGTCAAGCCAATGCCGCCGACGGCAACAAAAAAAGAGCAAGACGGTGCGTCTTGCTCCTGCGGGCCTTATTCTTCCTCCAGATTTTTTCTGACCAGACTCTTCCCGCGCCAGGAAAAGGCACGAGAGTGAAAATCGGGCGCGTCCACGCAATCGGGCGTCAGGCGATCGACAAGATCGCTTTGGAAAAACGGGATCGGCGTGAGAGAGGGTGCGCGGTTCAACGGGCAGACGTTCTGGCACAGATCACAGCCCCATTTACATTCGCTTCGGCGAACAAGCGCTTCCTCGGCCTCGCTTCGGTTCTTTTTTTGCGTCAGAAGAGACAGACACGCCTCTCTTTTCGGATCGCGGATCGCTCCGGTCGGGCAGGCGAGCTCACACGCCCCGCACGAGGGGCAGGTGCGATGCGGCACGGGAGCGGTCGGTGCGGCGGCGCGGGACAAAAACAGCTCCCCGATGAAGAAAAAGGAGCCGTAGCGCTCGTTGAGCACAAGTCCGTTTTTCCCCAAAACGCCAAGCCCCGCCGACAGGGCGGCGTCACGCTCGTCGATCGGAGAGGAATCCGCCGCGGCACAATAAGAAAGATCGGAAAGACCGAGCCCTTCTCTCGCCGCGCCGAAGCGCTCCCCCAAGCCCTTGATATACAGATGATAGTCGCGCACCTGCGCGTACACGGACAGATTGGTCGTTTTTTGTCCCGCATAATAAGGGATCAGGAAAATAACCGCGCTTTCCACCTGTCCGAGCGATTGCAGAATCCGCTCCCAGCGACGGGGATTTTGAATGCGAAGCGCCGATTGCGGCAGCTCGCAAAAGCAGTCGATCCCTTCGGATCGGAAAAATTCGTTCCACATAAGCCCTCCACGGAAAAAGTGTAGCAAAGGGCGACGAAAAAGTCAATTATTTCTTCAAAAAGTCATAATATCCCGTCCGCTCTCCCGTTTTTCCGAAAAACTCGGCGGCATAGTCACGCACAAGAGGCGCGGGCTGTGCGGGAGAGGCGGGCAAAAAGGACAGCGAGGCGAGCGCGTAGCGAAGCGCGTCGGGCGCATGGGTATATTCGTGCGGGTTGAGAGAGACGTCCTCACAGCGGATGGGGTCAAACTGCAGACGCGGCAGCGTGCGGAGCAGATTGCGGCACTGCGGGAAAATGCCGAGATAGGCGCCCGAGGGCCCCTTGGCACGCAAAAACTCCCGCATACGCCGCCAACCGGCGATCCTCTCGTTATCGGCGGGGACGAGCCCCTTGACCCCGCAGGAGCGCAGGATGTCAAAGCCGCTTTTGCCGCCGTCCTGCCGTCTGCCCGCCAGATCGGGCGAGG
The DNA here is from genome assembly GCA_045601445.1 of Eubacteriales bacterium. Classification (GTDB taxonomy): domain Bacteria; phylum Bacillota; class Clostridia; order Oscillospirales; family SIG627; genus RGIG5579. The sequence continues at coordinate 9,353 of JAZRZQ010000144.1, forward strand.
CGACGAGGTAGCGGATCTCATCCTCTCCGATCAGATCAAGAATCCCGCGCGCCGCCCCCGAGAGGATCAGATCCGGCTCGTACAGCTCCCGATACACGACCAGCCGACTGCGGTCGGGCGGGTAGGCCAGCAGAAGGCAGGCGGTCATATCCAGCCCGTAATCCAGCGCGGCAAAGCGATGCCATTCGCGCGGGACGGAAAACGGCTCGATCTCGTGGATGCGGCGGTCAAACTCGGTAAAGTACTGCCCCTCGAAGGCGTCCCAATCGCCGTCAAGCATCGCCTTGCGCCGAAGCGGCGGCAAGCTCTCCAGACTTTGCACGTACTCGGGGTTTTCCTTCACAAGATAGCGGTTATCGTAGACGGTGGAAGGGATAAACACGTAGTCCTCCGCACGCTCCGAGGCGCGGTAGTCGCGGTCGATAAACAGCCGTTTGACCCACGCGTGGCCGACGCCGCCGGGGTTGCAGGTAAAATACATCCGCGGGATAAAATGCTCCCGCAAAAGCCCGTTGAGACGGCAGCATTCGGTCATCGCGTAGTACTGCGACTCGGTAAATTGGGTGGCCTCCTCCATCCCGATCACCTCGTACGCCTGCCCCTGATATTGCAGAGCGTCGGCCTCCTCCGCCAGATACCCGAGCTTGATGCGCGAGGTGTTGGGAAAGACAAATTCCTTGGTGCTTTCCTTAAAGGATGCGATGCCGTGCAGCCAGCGGCGCAGGGGATTGATGTGGTTTTCCCGAAGCTCGGGGAAGGTGCGGCGAAGCAGAAGGATCTGAATGCCCGCGTAGCGAAGCGCGAGCAGGACGAGCTTGGAGCGCATGGCAAAGCTCTTGCCGCCGCCGCGCGCACCGCCGTAAGCAATGCGTCTGGCCTTGGCTCGGAAAAACGCCTCCTGCGGCGGAAAGGGGTGAAGCGAGTTTAACAGCTTTTCAACACAATTCATATAATTTCTCTTGACAAACCGTGAAAACAGAATACAATAAAATTACGCACAAGCGGAAAAACAGGGGTGCTACGGCTGAGATGCAGAAATGCAAACCCTTTCACCTGAGATGGATAATACCGGCGTAGGGAGTTTTTTGAAATCACCTTTCAAATTCGTACGGGACTTTCCGTCCTGTGCGAATTTTTTTCATAAGGAGTCTGATATGAAACAAGACAAAACCGTAAAGCTCGTCACCTCTGCGATGATGATCGCCGTGGGCACGGTCCTTTCGCTCGTCAGCGAATGGATCCCGTTTTTGAATCTGCCCTTCGGCGGCACGATCACGCTGGCAAGCACACTGCCCGTCATTTTGATCTCGTACTGCTACGGCATCCGTTGGGGTCTGGGAACGGCCTTCGTATATTCCCTTTTGCAGATGGCGGTGGGCTTCCGCACCGTCTCCGCGCTCTTTTTGCCCGATTCCGATTCGTACATGGGCCTTCTCTACGGCGCGTGCATCCTTCTTTTGGACTACGTCCTCGCCTTTACCTCGCTCGGTGTCGGGGGACTGTTCCGCAACAAAAAGCCCGTACCCGCGCTGATCGGCGGCACGGTGCTTGCCATCGCACTGCGCTATCTCTTCCACGTGCTCTCCGGCGCGATCTTCTACGGCGCCTGGGCTGAGTGGTTCTTTTTGGAGAGCGAGGCCGCAAGCCTTGCCGTCTCGAAATGGGTGATGGCCACCTTCGACGGATGGGGACTGTCTCTGGCCTACTCGGTGGTGTATAACGCGCTGTATATGCTCCCCGAGGGCCTTCTGACCGCCTTGGCGGCGGGGGCTGTGGCAAAGCTGCCGCGCCTGAAAAAACTCTGAACAAAACGAAAGGGCTTGCCATGGAACAAAAAGAAAAGGGCGGCGTGTGCCGCATCGTCTCCGCCGGGGACTTTTCTCCCGCGCTGTTTTCCCGCGCGGCGGGCGATCTTGTGATCGCGGCGGACGCGGGGCTTTCTGCGCTTGACGCGGCAGGCCTTGAGGCCGACCTTTACGTCGGAGACAGCGACTCCCTCGGAAAGAAGCCCGAGGGGATCGAGAGCGTTTCTCTTCCCGCGGTCAAGGACGATACCGACACCCTCGCCGCCGTGCGGGAAGGCTTGGCACGCGGCTACCGACGCTTCGTTCTCTACGGAGCGCTCGGCGGGGGACGCTTTTCCCATTCCGTCGCGAATCTGCAGACCCTTGCCTACCTCGCCGACGCCGGCGCAACGGGCGAGATCGTTGATGAAAAATGCCGCGTCACGCTCCTTGAAAAGGGCATCGTTTGCCTTCGGGCGAAGGGAGAATATCTTTCCCTCTTTGCCTTCGGCGGCGAGGGCGTCGTGAGCATCCGCGGCGCAAAATACCCCTTGGAGAAAACGCGGCTCTCCCCCGCTTTCCCGCTCGGAGTCAGCAACGAGGGAGAGAATGACACCGAGATTGAAATCCACGAGGGTCGGTTTCTTCTCGTGCGGGAATCACTCCGCCCAGACGCTGCAAACACCGAGATCGACTGATCCCTCGCTCTCCTCTTCTCCCTCGCGCCAACGCTTGAAATTGGCCGACAAAAAGAGCTTGGCGCCCTGAAAGGTGTCCTTGCAGAACAGCTTTTCCTCCGCGGCCTCCTCGATCCGCATCAGCGCTCGTTCCACGAGCGCTTTTCTTTGTCCCTCCTTGATGTCAAACAGCTCCTCGCGGGAAGAACAGCCGAGCGCAAGCGCAAGCCCCGTCACGGTCGCGGCCTTTTCCTCATACACCACGCCGCCTCCCTTGCGGGTGAGAATGCTCCCGTCGGCGTCCCGAGCAGGGGTGCGGCGGGATTCAAAATAGGCGGCGATGGCCTCCCGAAACGAGCGTAATCCACTGTTTTTCACGATCCTTCTCCTTTTTTTGCAAAGAATACGCTTGTCGGCGGCTGACTGTCAATGACCTTTTGCTTGACGCGGGCGCTTTTTTTCTCTATAATGGTCTTGCTGAGCAAAAACCGAAGAAAAAAGGGGGAATTTGGATGAAAAAGCACCTTGCCGCGTACCTTGCGGCCGCCTGCTTTCTGTTTTCGACCCTCTTTACCTTCGTCAATCTGGCGCTGTTTTCCGATCGGGGGCTTGTTTTTGATCTTTCGCTCTCCATCGGCTTTACGGACGGCATTCTCGGCACCTTGGCCGATCTGTGCTGGACGGCCGCGCCGCCGATGGCGCTGTTTGCGACGCTGCTCGGCCTCGGCGGGGGCGGCGGGGCGATGACGCGCCTTTCGCTGACGGTCTCTACCGTGCCGATGGCGCTGTGTGCCATCCTCGAGCTGCTGATCCTTTTCGACGCGCCGTTTCACTTCACTCCCCTTGTGACCTACGCCATGCTCTTTTTTGTTTCCTGCCTTGCCCTCGCGAGCGCCTACGTCCCCTCCCGCGCAAGGCTGATCGCAGGGCTTGTGCTGTTGTATCCGCTCGCGGAGATCGCACTGCTGATCCTTTCGATGGCTCTGAAGGCAAAGTGCTCCTATTTTTATTTTGCCGAGCAGCTCCCGATGGGACACGGCAGCAGTTTCTTCTTTTTCTTCTGGAATATTTCGGGCTTTCTCGGGGCGATCCTCTTTGCCGTCGGGCTGAGCCTTCGCGTTTTTGCCGTCGGCAAGGAACGGGAGTCCTCTCCCCCACCGCCGCCTCAAAGCGACTCTGCCGAGCCCGACGAGGACGGGGATGACAAAAACGGAGATGATGAGGATGACGAGGCTTTCAGCACACAAGAGACGCTTTCCCTCGAGGATTTCGGGATCGAACGATAAACACGAAAAAAGCTCTGCGGATTCCAAGGAATCCGCAGAGCCTTTTTACGAGGCAAGCGAAAGCCAGATCGGCAAGGTCACGATCGAAAAGAGATGGGACAGAAATCCGAGGCGGGCACCGATCAGCGGGGATTTGCCCGCATTTTGTGCAAAGACGATCGGGTTGAGCCCCGTTGGCATCGCGGCGGCAAAGACCGCCGACGGGAAAAGCCCCTGAAGCGGGGGGAGCTTGCAGAGAAGAAAGAGCGCCAAGGGCAGGATCACCAAGCGAAAGGCGATCAGGGCGTAATCCCGCGCCTGAGAAAAGATCTCGGACAGGGGGAAGGAAGAGAGCACCAAACCGACCAAAAGCATACTGATCGGTCCGGAGCAGGCCGAGGAAGAACGCATCACGCTTAAGAGCACGTCAGGAAGAGAAATTCCCGCAACGCCGAGCACCACACCGACCACGAGGGCGACGGTCATCGGATTGAAAAGCTTTTTGATCTGCATCTTGCCGCCCGAGAGCTTCAGGAACCCGACCGTGTAGGTGTAAAACGAAAACGGAATGCAATAAAAGATCATATCGGAGAGCACCTCGCCGCCGAACACGCTTTCGATGAGTGCATAGCCCATATAGCCGTAGTTAGAAATGACAAGGGAATACTCATACACGGTTCTCTCGTAATCCTCCTTGCCCAAAAGGCGGGCAATGGGCTTGGAGAGAAAGTGCAGGGCGATAACCAGCGCCAAGGAAAAAACCAGAACGATCCATTGCTCCTTCAGATCCTGCCGTGTGAAATTCTCCGAAAGGTTGAGAACGACCTTGCAGGGCAAAAAGAGATTGACCATCAAAAACGAGAGGATCTGCGCGTGAGAGGCCAAGCGGGAATCTTTTTTCCCGAACAGCCACCCGATCGCCAAAAATAAATACAGGATCGAAACCTGCCGAAGAATTACAATCATATCAGCGCCTCCTTTGCGCCGGAAAGAAAAACGCGAAAAAGTCAGGACGAAAATTCAGAGCGGAACACCGCGCGCGTATCCGCCGCGCGGCCGCAGGCATCCACGATCGTGACGCGAACGTAGGGCGCGCGCGGGTCGATCGGAAGGCAGGCCTCGGTCAAAGAGCCTCCCTTGGGCGCAAAGGCACTCTTGGGGGCTTTACTGCCGCTTTGCAGCAAAATCCGCTCCACCTCGGAGCAACGGATGAAAACGCAGTCCTCTTCGATGCGAACCGAGTGGAACACGGGACCCATTGAGGAGTACATATCCCCTCGTTCCATCGCCGCCAAAACCGAAGCGTAATCGAGCGAGTCGGCCAGAATCATCGTGAACGCGCCGAAGGAATCACAGCCGACGGAATCGACGGGGTGGTGATTGTGATTATCGTCCCCTGCGTGACAAAAGACCCTCTTGCCCGCGCGGAGCATTTTGTCGTAGATCGCGCCGCCGTACTCCATCAGCCCCGAGGAAAGGTAGCTGCCGTAATTGCACATTTCCAAACTGAAAATGCCCTCGTAGGAGAGGATCTCCTCCTCGCTTTCCATCGACCACCACGGGTGATTGTACGCCACGAGATACCCGTTTTCCGTTGCGGTGCGGATCAGCTCGTTCACGTACTCGGCCGTGCGGGTGCGGGGCAGGGTGCTTCCGACCTTTTCCAGCGCCTCCTGCTCCTCGGCGGGCACGTATTTGTAATACTGCCTTTGGTAGCAGACCGCCTTGACGTTGTCTTGCCCTCGCGCAAAGAGATTCAAATGAACCTCCTTGGCGTAGGGGTCGTAGCGGGCATCCTCGCGATCGCGAATATAGACCTCGTAGCCCGTCACCGTCAAAAAATCCTCGTCGTCGAGATCGGCGTGGCAAAAGGGGCGCTCGTGATCGGTGATCGCCAAGATCTGATAGCCCCTCTCACGGTACATTTCCTTTAATTCCTGCGGTGTCTTTTTGCCGTCGGAGAGCGTGCTGTGGCAATGCAGATTGGCTTTAAACTGCTTTTTGGACGGCGAGATCAGCTCCATAAACCCCAGCTCCTTTGAACATTTTCTCCATCATAGCACAAGCAAGACGTTTTTTCCATACCTCTTTTAAAAAATGCCGCGATATGCAACGTGCCCCGCAAATCAGAGGAACGGAAGCGCTTTTTTGGCGTGAAATCATTTACAAACGCCGCACGTTTTGCTACACTAAAGGCGGAGGTGACACAGGATGATACACAGACCGGAGCATCCGAGACCGCTTTTTGAAAGGGATGCTTGGCAAAACCTGAACGGAGAATGGCTCTTTGAGATCGACCACGCGGACAGCGGCAAAGAGCGGAAGCTTTTTTCCGACGAGAGCGAATATTCTCTTACGATCAACGTGCCCTTTTGCCCCGAAAGCACGCTTTCAGGCATCGGAAAGGCCGATTTTATGCGTTCCGTTTGGTACAGAAGAAGCTTTACCGTCGCGAAAGATCGGCTCGACGGGCGCGTTCTTCTCCATTTCGGCGCGGTGGATTACGAGGCGACCGTTTACGTCAACGGAAAGGAATGCGGCAGGCACAAGGGCGGCTACGTTTCCTTTGAACTGGATATTACGGACTACCTGAACGTCGGAGAGAACACCCTGACGGTAAACGCGCGCGACGATACCCGAAGCCGCCTCGTCCCCTCGGG
>JAZRZQ010000145.1:0-8953 GCA_045601445.1 Eubacteriales bacterium
TCCAGAGTCAGTCCTGCTACATTAAAAAAGAACCTGGCGTTGATCAACGCCAGGCCCAAGAAAGTGTTAGGCTTCAAAAAACCTGTTGATTTGTTTGATCTTTGTCTCGCTCAGTGTTGCACTTAGTTTGACAATTCATCTTATTCGTTTTCGATGAATTGTTTTATTTCGTTTTGGGATCATTGGTCAAACCCAAAATATAATCCGCAGACACTCGGTAATACTTTGCAAGAATCACCACAAAACGAGTTGGTATCTCCCTTTTCCCCGTTTCATAATTGCTATAAACTCTTTGGTCGATCCCCAAGAGTGCGGCTACTTCTTTTTGCGGCATATCCCGATCTTCGCGCAAATCTCTCAAGCGCGGATAATACATACTACTCACCTCAAGTTAAGTATAAAAGTTTTTCGGTTCCTTTTTTCAAAAAGGAACAAGTTCTTTAAATGAGTTTTTCTGATCCTTTTTCGCATAAAGTGGCGTTATTGAATCTCCTGCTCGAGGTGGTCAAACAAGGGCGAAGAAAAAAATTCGGCCACGGGCATCTCCAGACCGTCGCAAATCTTTTTCACGGTACAGACCGTCGTGCTTTGATTTCTGCCGCTGACGATATTGGCAAGTGTGGATTGTGTCACACCGCAAAGGTTGGAAAGCCCGTTTACCGTCAGGTGCTTTTCCTCGCAAAGCTCCAGAATCCTCAATTTTACCGCTTCACCGATCTTCATTCTTTTCTCCCAATCATTCATCGTTTTTCTTATGGTATCCCTTTTGAGTAAAAAAGATTAACTCATTTGAGTTGACTATTGCCGATATTTGTGATACGATGAAGAAAAAAAGGATGAGACCGATATATGATTAAAAAAATGGATGCTTTGGGACGGATTGTGATTCCGAAAAGCATTCGTCAACAGATGGCGTTGAACGCAAGCGACCCTCTTGTTGTCGAATACGATCCAAAAGCAAAGCAAATCGTTTTAAAAAGAGCATTGCACTCTTGCCTGATTTGCGGCAAGAGGGAAGAGCTCATTTCTATTTCCGAGGACGTTTTTTTATGTGAGGAATGCACAAACCGCATCGCCCCACCTTGTTCGCAAACATAACAATATCATTTCAGCCAAAAATGAGGATAGAGACTCAAATCTCTATCCTCATTTTATGATGAATTATGTTGAAAAGTTTTTCGGTTCCTTTTTTCAAAAAGGAACAAGCTGATGCAACAAGTTTTTCGGTTCCTTTTTTCAAAAAGGAACAAGTTTTTTATATTATATTTCTGTTTCTCTCCTTGACAAAAAAAGTGTCGTTCTGTAAGATAGAGGAAACATAAAAACCAGCGAATTTGGAGATGACGTCCTATGGAAATGAAATTGCTGTTGAAGGCGACACAGCCGACGGAGCTGAAGATTTTGTACGACCTGCTCGTTCTCGGAGAAGGGGAATTTGTCCCGCCGCTGTCCTCTCGCACCTCGACCACCCAGCAGACCCTCTCTGCCTCGGGCAAGGGTGGCGTGGACGCGTATTTTGAAGAAATGAAAAAGCAAAGCTTCGTGCTTGCCTGGGAAGGCGAGGTCTGCGTCGGCTTTATGTCCTTTTTGACCGAATACGAAAATCCGCACCTGCCGACGGGCAAAAAGCTCTACGCATCGACCTGCGTGGTGCATCCCGAGCATCGCGGCAAGGGAATGATGACGGGCTTTTACCGCGAAATGATCCGCGCCTTTCCCGACCGCCCCATCTATACCCGCACCTGGCACGAGAATTTCGGTCACCTCAAGGTGCTGAATAAATTGGGCTTTGAGCTGCTGGAAACCATCCTGAACGACCGCGGCGAGGGCATCCACACCGTCTACTACGGTCGATTGCCCCAAGAGCTGAAATGACCCGCAAACGATCTCTCTGATAGAAAGGGGTTTTTCTATGAAACGATTTTTATTTTTCGTCCTCGCTTTGACACTTCTTTTTTTGGCATCCTGCTCCGGCGAAGTGCCCGTGCAAAGCACGGCACCGCAAAGCACGGCTGAGGAAACCGAAGGGTATTTTGCACCCTCCACGGCACCCTCGCCCAATCAAAAGATCCTCCTGCCCTTGCAGGACAAATCCACGCTCGAGAGCGAGAAAAAGGTGGCGGTGTTCGTTCTGCTCGGTCAGTCCAACGCGGGCGGTTACGGCTTGGATCTTGCCCCGAACGAGCAGATCACGATTCCGCTGAAAAACGTCTACGGTCTGGATCGTACCAAGAACACCTCGACCGGCAAGCTTTCGTGGTCCGGCTATACCAGCGATAAGATGAATGCCTGCGACTACGAGGATCACGTTCAATCCGTGGCTACCTGCCTTGCCCGCTCGTGGCAGAGCGAGATCGATCACGGAAAAGACCTGCCCGATCTTTACATCGTTCACATCGCCTTGGGTGGTCAGGGCATCACCAAGGAATTTGGATGGAATCCTCCCTCCGGCAAGCTGTTCACGCAGGCGAAAAGCACGCTCGCCCGCGTCAAGACAAGCCTTGAGCAGAGCGGCAAGCAGGCAGAATTTATCGGATTGCATTGGATCGGCGGCGAGGGTGATCTGCGCTGCAGCACGGCGAGCCTGAAAAGGGATCTGAAGGGGCTGTATCTGACCTTCTTCAATCAGCTCTTTTCCTCGATCGGCCACGCCATCCCCACCGTTTTGTATCGCATCAATTCCGTGGATTATTATACCGATGACGATTCTGCCTACAATTTGATCTATACCAACAGTCTCTTTGAGGAATTAAGCGCGGAAAACGAAGCTGTCACCGTGTTCGATACGCGCACCGCCCCTTGCTATCAGCCCGATGTCGTAGGGGACGGCTTGTTCGGCTCGGACAAGCTGCATTACACCGCCGAGGTGACCAATTGGATCGCCGAGCAGATCCTTCTTTCCTATCAAAAGTAAAAGAAAAAAAGAACAGCCGATCGGCTGTTCTTTTTTTCTTGTTTGGTAATTAGTTGTTCTCTTTCATTGCCGCGAAGCAATCGCTGCAGTAAACGGGGCGATCGCTGGTGGGCTGGAAGGGAACTCTTGCTTCCTTACCGCAGTTAGCGCAAGTGGTGGTGAAATACTCTCTTGCCTGACGGGAAGCGTTCTTCTTCGCGTCTCTGCAAGCCTTGCATCTCTGGGGCTCGTTCTGGAACCCTTTCTCGGCGTAGAATTGCTGCTCACCTGCGGTGAATACGAACTCGTTGCCACAATCTTTGCATACCAGTGTCTTGTCTTCGTACATTTGCCATACCTCAAAAAATTTTTAAATTTGCCCAGAACGGACTTGCACCGTCACCCTTTCGAATCGTTGCCGATTAAAAACGCTCTGCTTTAAGCTACACGGGCATATTGACGTTGGAATTTACAAGGCGGACAGCTTCTTGCGACAGCGCGCAAGTGCATTCCCCACGCTTTTGGGGCTCTTTCCCGTTAACCGTCCGATCTCGGCACTGCTCAGCCCGCGCAGGGAAAGCCCGAAAATGCGGCGTTCCAAGGGGGAGAACATCTCGTCGATGCGACTCATCAGATCCGAGAGCGCCTCTTTTCCGATCAGGATCCGTTGCGGATCAATCGTGGAATCGGAAGGGAAGAGATCGGGATCCTCCGCCGGTTCGGCGTCGGGAGTCTTGCAATATTTGCGCAAACCGTCCGTAATGGCGGAGCGCATACAAAGCCTTGCAAAGGTAGAAAAGGAAGAAAGCGCGGGATCGAAAAGGAGCGCGGCCTTATACAGCCCGATCAGCGCCTCTTGACGCAGATCCTCCTTTTCCTCCGAAGGGATCTCCACCGAGGAGAGCATCGCACCGATCGCCGATGCGAAATGAGCCGACAGCTTGGAGAATGCTTCGTCCGAGCCGCCCTTGACCAAAAGAGCAAGCGCGCAAATTTCGCTCGCAGTGCCCTCGATTCGCTTTGCTTCGGTTTCGATCATGGATACCTCTTCTTTGTACTACCTAAACGTAATTATATCCACTTTTTTTTGCGCTGTCAAGCCTTTTTGAAAAAAAGTATGAAAATGAACTAAAATTGCGTTCAAATTGTGTGGAAAATGCCGAAAAAAGCGGATTTCTGTCATATTTTTGCTCGTGTTTGACGGCAAGTCTTGCCGAAAGCGGAATTTTGTGCTACAATGCAGGAAAAGAAAAAGCAAAGGAGCGCTGTTATGATCCGCCATATCGTGATGTTCAAGTTCAAGGAAGAAGCCGAAGGAAAAACCAAAACGGAAAACGTGCTGGCTACCAAGGCGATGCTGGACGCTCTTCCCGCCAAGATCCCTCAGATTCTCGCAAGCGAGGTTCGCGTGGGCTGCGAGGGCGCCAATCCCGAGAACTGTGATTTGGTTTTAATCAGCGACTTTGAGTCGCTGGAGAGCTTGGCCGAGTACATCGTCCATCCCGACCACAAGGCCGTCGGCGCGTTTATGCGCCCGCTTCGCGAAAGCCGCGCCTGCGTGGATTTTGAGATCTGACGAAAAAAGAAAAAGAGAACGCTTCGGAACGACCGATCCGTTCTCTTTTTTTGCGCTTACCAGAAGCGCTCGAGGGCCTTTCTCAGATCCGTTTGACGGGTCAGGATCTCGGCGTCCTCCCAGGATTCGGGAAAGAGCGCGCGACCGTCCTCCTGGCAGTAGCGGCTGTCGCAGAGAATGAGAAAGCCGCGGTCGTTTTCACTGCGGATGACGCGCCCCGCCGCCTGAAGCACGCGGTTCCAGCCCGGCAGGGTGTAGGCAAAGCTCTTGCCGTCCATTTCCTTTTTATAATACGCCTCGGCTTCGGCCTCGCCCTCGGGCGTGGGCGGGGGGAAGCCCGTTCCGACCAAAATTTCGCCGGACAGCGCCTCACCCTTTAAGTCGATTCCCTCGGAGAAAATCCCGCCGAGCACGCAAAAGCCGATCAGCGTTCCCTGTCTCTCTTTGCGGAAAGCGGCAAGGAAGGCCTCGCGCTCGCGGCGCGACATCGTCGGGGATTGTACGAGGATCTCGGCGTTGAAATTTTGCTTTTTAAACTCCTGCACCACCAGACGAAGATAGTCAAATCCGGGCAAAAAGACCATATAATTGCCCTCCTTGACGGCGGTGGCGGTGCGGATGATACTGCAGATCTGCGGTGCCGTCACGAAGCGCTGACGGTAGGAAACGTCCACGTCCACCAGCCCGACGAAGAGATTTTCGCGCAAAAACGGCGAGGGCAGGGACAAAAAGGGATCGCCCTCCTCACCGCCGAGCAAGCGGAAATAGTAGTCCTTGGGTGCGAGCGTCGCGGAAAAATAAACGATGCTCTTCCAACGTGCGGCGCTTTCGGCAATGAGCTCCCGCGCCTCGACGGGGTAGATGCGAATGCCCCCCTCCGGCGGGTAGATCGTGGCAAAGGAAGCGTCAAAGCGCCGACAGAGCAGCTGAAAATGCTTGCACTTGCGGTACAGCGCGCGCACCGCCTCCGAAACGTTGTCCTCGAGCGTGCCGAAGCCCTCGCGGAGCGCGAAGGCAAGCACGGGGATCAGCTCGTCCACGAGCTTCTCCATCCGCTCGTTTTTTTCAAATTCGTGAAATTTTTTTCTTGTCTGCGCCAAGCTGTCCAAGCGGGCAAATTCGGCGGAGAGATCCCCCATTCGCGCGCGAAGCATCTGCGAGGCGTGCGAGGGATCGCGGAAGAAAAAGTCCAGATCCTCCCGCGAGAGCGTTTCCGTGTAGCCGTCGCGGGTGCGTGCGGGCAGATTGTGTGCCTCGTCTACCAGAAGAAGGCTGTTTTCTTCGGGCTTGAAGAGCGCGCGGCTCGGGTCGATCAGATGGTTGTAATCTCCGATGACCACCTGGCAGTACGATTGATATTGCAGGGCCAATTCAAACGGGCAGATCGTAAAGCGCTGCGCCGCCGCGCTGAGCACCTCCGCGGTCACGCAGGGATAGCTGGCAAGGTAGGCCAGCGCATCGGGGAGCTTTTCCCAGAAGGCCTCGGCGTATTCGCAATAGGCCTTGCGGCATTCTTCCATCCCCTCGGGACAAAGGCGCATCTTCGCTTCCAGCACGAGCGTTCGCAGATTCTTTTCGCGTTGCAGCGCCTGCACGGCCTCGGCCGCCTGTTGCTTGAGGGTATTTTTCGGAGAGGCGTAATAGACCCGCTCGATCTTTTTCGTTTCGAGCGCCTTGAGTGCGGGATAAAGCACCGCCACGGTCTTTCCGATGCCCGTCGGGGCGCAGGCAAAGAGGCGTTTTCCGCCCTTGATCGCGTCCCAAACGGCGTGAATGAGTGTTTTTTGCCCCGCCCGCAGATGCTTGTGGGGAAATTCGATGCTGCTTCCGGGCGCGCGATAGAGAAACAGGAGCGATTCCAAACGGGAAAAATAAGGGCGCAGAAGCCTCGAGAGCTCCTCCTTGGTCCACTCGCTGTCCTGATAGGTCACCTCGCCCTCGGCGTAGACCGACAGACGGATGCGTCCGTGCGAGATTCCCTTAGCCGTCAGAAGCGCGAGCGTGAGGATCTGCGCGCGCAGGAGAGCGTAGTCCTTGCGCCAGGTGTGAAAATCGGCTTGACGGTTCAGCGCGATCTCTTCCTCCACGGTGTAGCCGTCTTCGTTTTTATGTATGCGATGAGCGGTCCCCCGAAGGGAAAACTCCCCCGATTCCGAGCGCAGTCGCAGGGTCAGCGGGGTGTCGGAAAAGACGGCGCCCTCCTCGCACGGGGCGGATTTTTTCGGGCGCAAAACGGCGATCTCCTCTCCCAAAAAGCCGTCCTGCGGCAAGAGATGAGGCAACACACGGTCAAGCTCGACGGTGCTTGGTACTTCGTTCATACGTCCTCCCCGAATAATTGCTTGGCCAGCGCAAGGCAAAAGCCTGCGGCCAGATTTTGATACAGCGGATAATTGTGATCGTAAGGAACGGCGCTTTCAAAGGGGAAAATTCTTTTCTCGCAAAAGCAGATTTCCGAGCCGAGACAGAGCATTGCCTTCTCCTCTCGGATGCTGGAGAGCGTGACCGCATCCCAAACGCTCATTCCGCCCGTCAGCAGGATGCCGACCTCGGGCGTGCGCTCCACGCGCGCCTCCCCCGCGGCAAGATAAACGGCCGCCTTGGGCATCGCGCCGCCGGGAAAGCGGATGCGATCGCACAGCGCCAGATCGTATTCCCCTTCTTCCCGTGCCGCCTCGAAACGGATGCGGCGGGAAAACGGCTGTGAGGCAAAAAGGCTCGTCAGACGGGTTTGCAACAGCGGAAACGCTTCCATCAAGGCAATTCTCATACTCTCTCCCGACGTTTTTTTCTATTGTGTCCCGTCGGGATTTTTTTATGAAAAAATTATTCTTTTTCCGCCTGCCAGCAGGAAACCGTCGTCTCGATCAGATTCCAGACGGATTCCACGCCGTACCCCGACAGCGAGGAGAACGGAAATACGGGCGTCGGCGCAAAGGCCTCTTCCAATTCCTTGAGATTTTTTTGACGGTTGGTGCTGTTGAGCTTGTCCCATTTGGTCGCAACGATCACAAACGGGATTCCCACTTCCTGCAAAAATCGGATCATCGTCAGATCGTCCTTGGAGGGGCCCGTTTTCAGATCGATCAGCTGAAGCACCAGCGCCAGATCACGATGCGACTGAAAATACGCGTCGGTCAGACTCGACCAGACTCTTTTTTCCGCGCCGCTCCGCTTGGCGTAGCCGTAGCCGGGCAGATCGACCAGATAGCATTTGCGATCCAGATCGAAAAAGTTGATCGTGACGGTCTTTCCGGGCGAGGAGGACACGCGCGCCAAGCTTTTTCTTCCGAGCAGCTTATTCAGCGCCGAGCTTTTGCCGACGTTGCTTCGCCCCGAAAAGGCGATCTGGCAGGTGCCGTCGCAAAGGAGCTGATCGCGCCTGCCCGCGCTGATCTTGAGGGAAATGTTGTTTTTATTCATCGTCTTGTTTTGTCAAGGCGATCCGAAGGACATCGCCCACGTTTCGGCAAAGCACGAATTCCATTGCCTCGCGCGCCTTGGGATCGACCTCGTCCAGATCCTTTTCGTTGTCGGCGGGAATCAGAACGGTCTTCATCCCTGCCCGCAGAGCGGCGCTTGCCTTTTCACGCAGGCCGCCGATGGGAAGCACGAGCCCCTGCAGGGTAATCTCGCCGGTCATCGCAACGTCCCCGCGGACGGGTCTTCCCGTGAGAAGCGAGGTCAGGCAGGTCACCAGCGTCACGCCCGCGCTCGGGCCGTCCTTGGGGATCGCCCCCTCGGGGAAGTGAACGTGCAGGTCCTTGGTTTTGTAAAACTCGGTATCGGTAATGCCGAAGTCCTCGGCACGGGCGCGCAAAAGGGAGACGGCCGCCTTGGCGGATTCCTTCATCACCTCGCCCAGAGAGCCGGTCAATTCCACCTTGCCCGTTCCCGCCATGGAAAGGGCCTCGACCTTGAGAAGCTCTCCTCCGCTCATCGTCCACGCAAGCCCGCAGGCCACGCCGACGCGGGGTGTGAAATCCTTCTTTTCGGGAAGAATCTTTTCCTTTCCGAGAAAGTCCTTGAGATTGGACTGATTGACTCTTACTTCCGTTTCACCGTCCAGAATGCGCTTGGCGCTCTTGCGGCAGATGTGGGCGATCTCGCGCTCCAGCTTACGAACGCCCTGCTCGCGGGTGTAGGAGCGGATCGTTTGGCGAACGGCCCCGTCGCTGATCTGCAGAGCCCCGTTCGGGATGCCGTGCTCCTTTTTCTGCTTGGGAATGAGATGATGCTTGGCAATGGCGATCTTCTCGCTCTCGGTGTAGCCCTCGATGCGGATGATTTCCATACGGTCGAGCAGAGCCGGCGGGATGGTGTCCGTCTCGTTGGCGGTCGCCAAAAAGAGACAGGCGGACAGATCCAGCGGCAGCTCGATGAAGTGATCGCGGAAGGCGTGGTTCTGCGCCGAATCCAAAACCTCGAGCAGAGCCGAGGCGGGATCGCCGTGGGAGTCACGGGTCAATTTGTCGATCTCGTCA
>JAZRZQ010000146.1:0-3643 GCA_045601445.1 Eubacteriales bacterium
GCAGGAGGGGATCGATGTGAATATCAATACCGTTGCGGAAATGGTACAGATATGCAAGCACCTGGGCATGGACAGCATGGAATACCTGGGGGATGTAGACCTGACGGAAGCTACTCGGATTTGATTTTGCAGTATAACAAAGAACAAAAGCGGTACTGGTGTTCTTACTAGCCTGTTATTTCTGTGCAATCATAAATCTAACGATATATGATGGAATGTTGGTGCAAACTTCTATCGTGGTATACGGGCTAATCTATTGGGTTACAACATTCTTCTAAAAAAAGCTTGCCAAGCGGCAAGCTCGTTTTATAACAACTTCCATTCACTTTCTTTGCTATCTCTAACCGGAATTTTAGTACCAATCAAAAAAACGGCAACTATGAATCGCTAACATTCCGGTCACCTCACTTTGTATTTATTTATAGCAACTCTAATTCGCTGCGCTCGGTGTCCTGCTTTACACTCGGATTTGATATATTAGTTGAGTTTTCGTTGAATTTTTCAAACTCGTGAAAATAGCGTATGCCAAATTCGTATAAGGACTTTGAGTTGAAATGCAAATTGTCCGGATTGGCGCTCAATCCTTTTGCCGAGACAAAGCCGACCCGTGAATTGCTCTTTGCAACCTCCTCCAATGCGCGATTGATTTTGACATAGTCTTTCAGGGGGTATAACTCAAGATAATCACCCAGGCCACCCAATAGAATCGGTATTTCGGGCATATTCAACTCATCTCGCAGAGTCTTGAGCATCATCTCAAGCCGAGTGCGGTATGTGATATGCAGCTCATCGCGGCAATCGCTTTCTCCCTGATGCCAAAGGATACCGCGGATCTCGGACGTTCGTGCAGCAAGCTTTGCTTGATTGATCGCATTTTCAAAAAGCAGCTCTCCCGGCATCCATTGACTCAGCTTTGTTCCGCCGTCGGCACAGCAAATCAGACCGACGTCCACGCTGTGCTTTGTGTAATATGCTTCCGCAAAGCTTTCTCCGAGACTTACACCGGAAAAACTTCGATCGGGATTAATCGGACGAAACATTTTTTGCCATCGTCCGTTCCGCAAGGTATAGATATGGCTCACATCAATTTCCTGTGCCTCGCTTAGAAAGCCGCGGCCGGCCATATTGGATTGCCCAATCAACAAAAATGAATGCATATTGAACCCTACCTTTCAAAATTCATCCGCTAAACCGCGGATGAGAGATTTTAAATTTGATAAGCCTTGTTTTCAAGTGAAAATTGGGTTGGCGTCAGACCAACTCGATGCTTGAACGCTCGACAAAAGTGATAAACACTTGAAAAGCCGCAGGATTGTGAAATCTCGGTAACGGAATGCGCAGAATTCAGAAGAAGCATCTTCGCCTTTTCAATCCTGAGATTGAGAATATACTGCTTGGGTGTGATCTGAAAATGCGATAGGAATTTTTTTCTTAAATATACCTCACTGATCCCCATTTGTTCGGCAAGAAGATCATTTGAGAGCGTTGCGTCCTGAAGATGCTCCGAAATGTATTCCAGCGCAGGTGTCAGCACTCTGGGAATATGCTTATCCGAGACAAAAAGCTGATCGAGCAAATCGTAAAATACACTGAAGATTTTGACACGATTGTTCCCTTGAAGAAACAACTGTTGAATCGTTTTAAAACGCTGGTAACAAGCGCTCGGATTCTCAAGCGGAAAAATGGCGATGTCTTCGCATCGCAAGCCTGTGCAGGAAAAATTGATCAAGGGAAATAGACCTTCCTGATCGCCATGGAGTCGATAAGAGGCGCCTTGAGGCAATAACACCGCATTTTGAGGGGTGCTGATATAGCTCTTATCATTCATAGAGTATGTGATCTGCCCGCTCATGCAAAGAGACAGGCCGAAATAACGTCTGTTCTGATTTTGAAAGATTTTTCCCTTTTGGGAGTGTACAACGATCGGGCATTGAATGTCGGTAATAACCGTCTCGTGAAAAAAATTCATAAACATCACCCAAACCGATTATATCAAAAAAGGAAAACAAAATCAATAGAATAGATAAAATCAGTATCATAAATGTTAATGAATACCGTTTTTTCCATTGATTTTAAAATAAAAGAAAGATAAAATGATAAAAAAAGGAGGGCTACTATGAATTTTAAAGGAAAGGTTGCCATTTCAACCGGGGCTGCTTCCGGAATGGGGTATCTTTTTGCAAAGAATATTGCTACGCTCGGCGGTAACGTGGTCTTGTGCGACGTGGACGAGTCGGCACTGAATGAAAAGGCAAATGAAATCAACGCCATCGGCAAGGGTAAAGCCATTGGAATCGTTTGCGACGTTCGAGACTATGCTCAGGTTTGTAGCGCCAGAGATCAAGCGGTTTCAACCTTCGGAAGAATTGATATCTTGGCTAATTTTGCCGGTGGCACCGCCGTTCGCGTTCAAAAGGTCAATCGTGAAGCTTATCCGGAATTTCCCGACGTTCCGATCGATGTTTACGATTGGGGACTCGACGTGAATCTGAAAGGGCCGTTCTATTTTGCTCACGCCGTATTAAAGCAAATGCGACAGCAACTGAACGGACTTATCATCAACATTGGTTCTATTACCGGTCAAGAGGGTGACAAGTATGGGATTGATTACCCGACAGCAAAGGCAGGATTGATGTTTGGGCTCACAAAATCAATCGCACAATTTGGTGAAAAGTACGGGATTCGTTGCGTTTGTGTATCACCCGGTCCCGTACTGACACGGTCGGCAATGTCGAAGATGAAAACTCTGCTCGGCAGAGCCGCCGATCCTCAGGAAATCATTGATCTTTGTCTTTTTATTGCGTCCGAGCGCGGACAATTTATCAACGGAGAAAATATTATGATTGACGGCGGCAGGAACGCTATGAAAAGAGGCAGTTAATGATGGAAAAAAATTTTTTGCAACGCGAGAATATGCTTACCGTTATCCTGCAATGTCAAAATCCCGAAACAGCGATCGGAAGGATCCGTAACGCAAATATGCTCGGCGCAGATGCCTACGGGCTTCAGGTAGAATCTTTGTTGGAGAAATACCACAACAAGGAAACGTATCAAAGGATTTTTTACGAAGGAAAGAACAGACCCTTTTACGTGACCTATTACCGAGGAAAAACAAACAAAAATAAGAGCGATGAAGAACTTGCCCAAGGTCTTCTAACCCTTGCAGACAGCGGTGCAACGCTGTGCGATGTGATGGGTGATCTGTTTTGCAAGCATCCGGAAGAGTTGACCGATGATCCGAAAGCCATTCAAAAACAGTTGTTGCTGATTGAGAAGATCCATGAAAAGGGTGCGCAGGTGCTGATATCTTCTCATCTTCACAAATACGCTCCGGCCGAAAGAGTGCTGGAAATCGCATTTGAACAAAAACGCCGTGGGGCCGACGTCATCAAGATCGTCACGAAGGCCGATACGATGGAGGAGCAGATTGAAAATTTGCGAATCACCAATTTGTTACACGATGAGCTTGGCGCGCCATATCTGTTTTTATCGGGCGGAAAATGCTCCTTGCATAGAAGGCTTGGTATGATGCTTGGTTGCTGTATGAGTCTTTGCGTTTACGAGCACGATGCTCACTCGACCGTCTCGCAGCCACTATTGTCCACAATGAAAAAAATTCGTGATGAAATTGATTTTTAAGGAG
>JAZRZQ010000147.1:0-4160 GCA_045601445.1 Eubacteriales bacterium
TTGCCGTCGTTACCGGTGCCGGAAAGGGCATCGGCAGAGCGATCGTAGAGCGTTTTTTGCAGGACGAGGTCAAGGGCGTTGCCATCCTCGAGTGGGACGAGGCGCTTGCCGCCGCTACCGCCAAGGAGCTTGACCCTGCCGGAGAGAGAGTGATGGCCGTTCGCTGCAACGTAGCGGATCAGGCTGAGGTCAATGCCGCGATGGCTGCCGTCGTCGAGCGCTTCGGCCGCATTGACATTCTTGTGAATAACGCAGGCATCACGCGTGACGCGATGTTCCACAAGATGACCCCCGATCAGGCCAAGCAGGTGATGGACGTGCATTTCTTCGGTACGTTCTACTGCTGTCAGGCCGTCATCGGCGGTATGCGCGATCGCGGCTACGGCAAGATCGTCAACATTTCTTCCACCTCTGCCTTCGGTAACATCGGTCAGGCCAACTACTCGGCCGCCAAGGCCGCCATCGACGGCTTTACCCGTACGCTCGCGCTGGAGAGCGCCCGCAAGAACATCACCGTCAACAGCATTGCCCCCGGTATGGTCGACACCGACATTCTCAAGACCATCCCCGAGGACATTATGAAGCAAAAGATCGCCAATACCCCCGCCCAGAGACTCGGCAACCCCGCGGAGATCGCCTCGGTGGCTTCCTTCCTTGCCAGCGACGATTCCTCCTGGGTGACGGGCAACTGCATCCTCGCCTGCGGCGGCTTGAAGATGCGCGGATAAAAAAAGAACTGCCGCGGCAGTTCTTTTCGTGCTATTTTGTCTCGAAGCGAATGATCTCTTCTGCGGTGATCTGCTTTTGCGCCAAAACGCTGTACATAAAGCGATCGGTGTGCGCCTTGCAGTCCCGCAGGAACTGATCGGGGTTTCTCTGAATGTCGACGGGGTAGGCCTTGCGGCATTGGCCGGGGGTCGTTCCCACGTATTTTAAAAAGACCCGATTGAAGTGGCTGGTGGAAGAAAAGCCGCACATCTGCGCGATCTGATCCAGCCCGTTGTCACTGTAAGCCACAAGCTCCGCGGCTCTGCGAATGCGGATCATGTTCAGGCAGTCGTTGATGGTGATCTGCGTGTCCCGCTTGAAGGCGGTGCAAAGATAGCTCTTGTTGTTGCCCAGGGACTGTGCCAATTCATCCAGCGAAAAGCTGCGGTGGAAGTTCTTTTCGAGATAGCGGATCACCTCCTGCGAGAGGGAGGAAAAATCCGTCGCATCCAGATAGCGGAACGCGCCCTTCTTCTTTTCTCTTGCCTTTCGCGTAAGAAGGTTTAACACCGAGAAGAGATAGGCCTCGGCCGCTTCCTCGGCAAGTCCGCCCAGATCCGAAAATTCCGAGACGATCTGCTCGATGAGATTTCCGATCAGAGGATCGCTTCCCACCAGCGTGCCGTAGCGCGCCATTTTCGAGGAGGTTGCCTCCTGCGGGAAGGTGAATTTGATCTCGAGCATTTCTGAAATTTCAGTTCCTTCGTTGACGTAGGAGTGACGCACCTCGTTGGGGAGGACGATGCACTCTCCCTGTTTCAGGGGAAAGTCCTCGTTGCCCGCGGTAAAGCTGAGCGAGCCGCGTCGGATGTAAATGAGATGGTAAAACGGGTGCTGATGCGCCTTGACGCCGTTTCCGGGGCTTTTTCGAAAGCGACCGACCCAAAGAAGCTGTGCAGATTTCACGGTAGTTCCTTTCATCTTGTGAGGGAAAATCCCTCGGAATAAAAACAGTATAGCATATTTTTTGAAAAAAGAAAACAAAAATTTTTTGATAAGGAGAATAATTATGAAAATTCAGAACGTAGCCGTTATCGGCGGTGGCCGTATGGGTCGCCAAATTGCTTTGAATACCGCCATTTATCCCTACAAGGTCACCGTCTTTGACGCCAATCCCGCCGTGCTGGAGGACGTTGTGGCTTGGGAGGACGAGTATCTGGCAGGTCGCATTGCCAAGGGCAGAATGACCGAGGAGCAGGTCGCTCTCATCCGCTCCCGCTTTACCGTTTGCGCGAGCATGGAAGAGGCCGTTCGCGACGCCGATCTGGTCATCGAGGCCGTCGTCGAGCGCGAGGACGTCAAGAGCGCGCTGTTCTCCTCTCTTTCCGAGCTGGTTCGTCCCGATACCATCCTCGCCACCAATTCCAGCCGCATCGTCTCTTCCAAATTTGCCAAGGACGTGAAGAATCCCTCCCGCCTTGCCAATATGCACTATTTCAATCCCGCGCTGGTTCTTAAATTGGTCGAGGTCGTCAAGGGTGAGCATACCTCCGAGGAGACCGCACAGGCGCTCTACGACTTTGCCGCCTCCACCGGCAAGACCCCCGTTCGTATGAACCGCGAGATCGACGGCTTTATCGCCAACCGCATCCTCAACGCCATCAATTCCGAGGCTCGTTGGTTGGTCGAGCAGGGCTACTGCACCCCCGAGGAAGTAGACATCGCCTGCGAAAACGGCCTGAACCATCCGATGGGCCCCTTCCGTCTCAACGACTTGACGGGTATTGATCTGACGTACGATATCCTCGAGAGAAAGTACCAAAACGAGGGTGTCAAGCCCAACGGGTACGATCTGATCAAGTCCTATTACGATAAGGGCTGGTACGGCAAGAAAACCGGTCGCGGCTTTTACGATTACACGAAAAAATAATCTACTCGCAGAACAGGAGAAAAAACGATGAAAAAGATCTTATCTATCCTTTTGGCAGCGCTGATGCTCTTTTCCTTGGCTTCCTGCACCCCCGACGCTCCGGCTACCCAAACGAAGGAAACCTCGACCGAAGAGGACGGCTTTTACACCCCTCCCGCCAAAAACGAGGAAAATCCGACGGTTACCTATCCCACCGTTCCCGAGCCCTTGACCTGGGATCGCATCAATGCCATCCCGATCGCGAATGCCTCAATGTCCTCGGACGAGCTGCGCCAGATCTGCGTTGACTATATGCGTCTGATGCTCTCCTTCCATTGGACTCCCTCCGAGGACGTCAGCTACCGTGTTCTCTCCTCGATGCACAACAACAAGCCGTTGGAATTCAAAGCGGGCGTTCTGTATGCAGGTCTTCCTTACCGCGCAGGCGAGTTCAACGGACCCTCGGGAAATCTCTACTCCGCGATGGAGATCTACGATCCCAAGACCGGTATTATGCAGCTTGACGGAATGAGCTCCGACGCCTTTACGTTCCTCGTCTCGAATCACTGCTCCTCCTCCTGCTATTGGGCTTGGGGGCGTGTGATTAACTCGATCATCAAGAGAGACAGTCGCAATTTGAACAACGCACTTCTCAATAAGGACAACGGCTGTCTCCCCGTCGGCCCGTACACTTACGACTCCGTTGAGAGCTGGAAGGACGACGGCACCCGTGAGGTCTGCCAGAAAAACGGCGAGCAGGTGATGTACCGTTCGTACGCGGCGATGAAGCCCGCCGACGGCTTGATCCAGCTTTTCCCCAAGGGAACGTCCTATGCCAACCACGTGCAGATGCTTGCCGTCAAGCCCGAGGTAAAATATCTTCCCGATGGCTCGATCGACGGGGAAAACAGCTATCTGACCGTTTTGGAGCAGACCTCCTCCCCCACGGAAAAGACCCTTGCCGACGGCACGAAGATCCTCGTCGAGGGCGGCATCGACGCCCGCTTTTCCTTCAAGAGACTGTTTGAGGTCAACTACATCCCCTTTACCTTTGCCGAATTTTTGGGACAGGATCCCGTCGAAGCGGGAGAGGTAAAGCTCGTCGGCGACAACAGCTCTCCTGCAAATCTCACGGAGCTTTCCACCTGCACGCTGGAGTCGAACTACCCCATCTCCTCGGTCAAGGTCAGCATTTTTGAGGCAGACGGCAGCGAATCCTTCACCCGTTACCTTCATCCCTCCAGCCCCGGAACGTTCCGTTACGAAATGAGGACCGTTTCCGCTCTCCGCAACCTTCACACCGCGGAACAGCAGGGAAAGAAGATCGTCATCACCACGCGCATTGCCACGGGAGAGGAATTGCCCGTTTTCGAAAAATAAGCTACAAACAAAAATTACGATAAGGGCCGGTACGGCAAGAAAACCGGTCGCGGCTTTTACGATTACACGAAAAAATAATCTACTCGCAGAACAGGAGAAAAAACGATGAAAAAGATCTTATCTATCCTTTTGGCAGCGCTGATGCTCTTTTCCTTGGCTTCCT
>JAZRZQ010000148.1:0-4494 GCA_045601445.1 Eubacteriales bacterium
TGTACTTTTAGTCGTCCTTACCTGCATTTATACACCTTTTCGCTGTTCTTTCGCAAAAAATTCGTCAAGTTTTGACTTGTCGAATTTTTTTATCCAAGCCGCAGGCTTGGTATATCATTGACGCACGAAGTGCGGCGTATATCATCAAGGGCGCTTTTGCGCCCTTGTATCATATCACGCTTCAGCGTGTATTTGCCTGCACCTTGATGATATACAAAACTTCGTTTTGATGATATACAATTCCTACGGAATTGATGATATACACGGCTACGCCGTGATTTCTGTATATGGTTTGAACCCGCAGGCACGCGGAGCGTGTCTACGGGGCGTGTGCCGCCTCGCGGCACAAATGAACGAAGGTGCGCTTTGCATTCGGGTATGCCGTTTTGCATCATCGGGCAGATTTTTTGCCTTTAGACAGACAAGTCCCGCATCGGCTCTTGCAAGCGGCGAGGAAATGTGCTATGATGGCTCGTGCCTTGGAAAAGGGAAAGTTTTTGAGAGATCGCGCAGAGGAAACAGAAAAAAGATGAAAAAGCTATTGAAACACTACCATTGGGTCATTGCGGCTGTGGCGCTGTTGCAGTTGTTCATTTACGGTGGCGCGTCTAACAATTTCTCCAGCTATCATATGCTTCCCGTGTCGGAGGAGCTTGCGCTGTCCCGCACCGCGTTTGCCTTGAGCGGGAGCGTTCGCTCCGTTGTGGGTGTGTTCAGCACTCTTTTCGCAGGTCATTTGATTCGCCGCTTCGGCTATCGGTGGATGGTATCGCTGAGCCTTTTGACCTCTGCCGTCTCTTACGTTTTGTTTTCCGTGATGACTGCCTATTGGCAGCTGATGCTCGGCAGCGTGCTGATGGGCTTGACCATCGGCTTTTGTGCCGCCGTCTGCGTCAGCCGCTTGATTCACGTTTGGTTTTATCAGCATCGAGGCTTGGTGCTTGGCGTGGTTTCCGCTTCGACGGGCATCGGCAGTACCGTGCTCGGCTCCGTTCAGGCGTGGCTGATCGAGAATAAGGATTGGCGCTTGTCCTTTGCGGCCGTGGCGCTGTTGATGTTCGTTACTGCTCTCATTCTCTTTCTCTTTGCTCGGAACAAGCCCGAGGATCTGGGGCTTCTTCCCTTGGGAGAAGGGAAGAGCGTAGAGGAAAAAAAGAGGAATCTTCGCCAATGGGACGGCTTTCCGATTCGAATTTTGCGTCGCAGACCCGTCTACCCGCTTTTGGTCGCAGGCTCCTTTCTTTCTTGCTTTTGCATCGTGGGAACGCAGTTTGTTCTCGTTCCGTATTTTCAGGATTGCGGAATGAGCGAAACCGAGGCAGGCGCTCTTTACGGCGCGATGATGCTCTTTTTGAGCGTGGTGAAGCTTTTCGTCGGCGCGCTTTCCGATCGCATCGGAGCAGGCCGCGTGACGGTGTTTTGCCATTTTGCCTGCGCGGGCGGACTCCTTCTGATTCTTTTTGCCCCGATGACCAAGGGTGTCTTGCTGGTCGCTCTTTTGATCTACGATCTCGGCATCCCCTTGACGACGATGATGTTTTCGCTTTTGGCCTCGGAGCTGTTCGGTAATCGCGATCAGATGAAGTATCTGGGTGCGATCATGGCAACCTCCACTGCCGCCTCGGTCGTGTCCGATCCGATCGCCAACGCCGTTTACGATCTGACGCGTTCCTACCGCCCGATGTTTCTTGCCGTGGCGTTTTTGTGTGTCGCTTTGACCGTCTTTTATGCGTTTTTGTTCCGCGCTGCCAAAAAGGATCGCGAGCGCTGGGAAAACGGAACGCTGTCCTGAAAAACGAAAATCCCGATTTTCTTCGGAATTTTTTTATATTCGGTTGTCAGGCGTGGCTTTTTGTGCTACAATAAAAAAACGAGATTTCTAAAAACTTCCGAAAGGATGAGGTATTGCTATGATTCGAATGGGCTGCTGTTGCTTGAGTAATGAAACGATTTTTCGGGACTTTTTTCTCTTTCCCTTTGACTACGGCGAACTGTCATTGAAAAAAATGCACACGCTCTCCGATTCGGAAATCGACGAAATCGAAGCGACCTTTCGTAAGCACGGCCGCCGTGCGGAGGCCTTTAATAATTTTTTCCCCGCCGAGATCATTCTTCTCGGCCCCGAGACCGATCACGCCGCAATTGATGCGTGCCTTGAAAAAAACCTTTCGCTTTTGGATCGCTTCGGCGCCGAAATTGCCGTTATCGGCAGCGGAAAGAGCAGAAGGATCCCCGAGGGCTACACCAAAAAGGATGCCGACGAGCAATTCGGAGAGATCCTTTCCCGTTGCTGTGACCGTTTGCGGGAAATCGGCGTTCGCACCGTGCTGGAGCCGCTCAGTCGCAAGGAGACCAACTACGTCAACACCGTGTTGGAATCGGCAGAGCTTTCCCGCAAGGTAAATCATCCGAATTTGGGCACACTCGTCGATTTTTATCACTTCTCTCAAAACGAGGAGTCGCTCTCCGATCTGGAGGTTTACCGAGGCAGTCTTGCTCACGTCCATCTTGCCCGCCCGCTTGATCGCAAGACGCCCCAAAAGGAGGATGCCGCAACGCTTCGCTCTTGGGCAGAAGCCCTGCGTTCGCTCGATTATGACGGCCGCATCAGCCTCGAGGCAAGATACGAAAACGGCCGACTGCTCGGAAACGTCGAGAACTTTGTGGAAATGTTTCCCGTTTTTCAAGGATAAAAGGTAAAAAATGGAACAAATGGATCTTGTTACGCCAAACGATCTGAAAATTACAAGCTATCGCCTTCTGGGCTCTTTGCCCGATCCCTTTTTAAAAGAGGACGGTACGCGCCTTGCCTCGAAGCAGGAATGGTCGGAGCATAGAAAAATGCTGATGAAAACTGCGGTCGAATTGCAGTACGGCATTCAGCCTCCTGCCCCGAAGTGCTTTTCCGTTCAGCGCACGTCCGGATTTCCGCTTGGGAAGAAGCCCACGCTGCACGTGTTCCGCATCACGGCGGGCAGCGAGGAGAAAACGCTTTCCTTCCGTGCCTTCTGTCTGCTCCCGAATGCGGCTTACGCAGATCCCGAGGCGCGCTTTCCCGTCATCATCAGCGGCGACGGATGCTTTCCCTATCATTTAAACGAGGAATACCGAGCCGCCGCTTTGGAGCAGGACGTTGCCCTTGTGTTTTTCGACCGAACGGAGCTGGCACCTGACGTTCAGTCTATCGGAAACGTCGGCCCGCTCTATGAGGTCTATCCTCGCCCGCATTATACCTTCGGCGCGCTGGGGGCTTGGGCGTGGGGCTATTCCCGCGTGGTGGATGCGCTCGAGCAGCTCGAGGAGCTGCCGCTGGATCTCTCCCGCATCTGCTTTACCGGCCATTCCCGCGGTGCCAAGACTGCCGCCTTAGCGGGCGTTCTGGACGAAAGAGCGTATCTGGTCAATCCCAACGCCAGCTGTGCGGGTGCTTGCGGCTGTTACCGGATTCACATGGCAGGTGAGCATCGCGGCGAGGAAGAAAGACGAAGCGAAACCCTCGCAGACCTTTTGCGCCGCTTTGCCTTTTGGATGGGAGAGGAAATGGCGGATTACGCCGAGCGGGAAGAGGAGCTTCCCTTTGACTGTCACTTTCTCAAGGCGCTGGTCGCTCCGCGGTATTTGTACGTTTCCGAGGGCGCGGGCGATCTTTGGGGCAACCCCGTCGGTTCGTATCAGACGACCCTCGCCGCGCGGGAGGTCTATCGTTTCCTCGGCATCGAGGAGCGCCTGTTCTGGTCGTTCCGTCCGGGTGGACATCGGCAAGGCCCGCGTGATTTTTCCAATCTCGTCACGCTCATCAAGCACCTTGACGGGAAAGCCCCTTTGACCGAGGATTTCTTCCGTCTTCCGTTTGATCCGCCGCCCGCCGCCTGGTCGTGGACGGTACCGCAGACAAAATAATAATAAAATAATAAAATAACAAAATAACAAAATAACAAAGAAAAAGACACTCTGTCTGACGTGAACCCCAAAGTTTAGACACTTTTGGGGGTGCATATCACGAGAGTGTCTTTTCTTGTTCAGTGCTCGTCTTGTTCGTTTGGGATGATGGGATAGAGCTGAATGGTGTTGCCGCCGTCCACGACAAGCTCCGCTCCCGTCGTATTTCTTGCGTGCGCGGCAAAATAATAGACGGCATCGGCCACGTCCGCTCCGATGGCTACGTCCCCGATGGGAGTAAAGCGTGAGGGAACGTTTTTGTAAAATGCGGGGTTCTTTTCCCAACGGTCTGTCTTTATCATACCGGGAAGCACAGCGTTGACGCGGATGTTATATTTTCCGAGATCCAGCGCCAGGGCGCGCATCAGACCGAGCTGTCCGCCCTTTGACGCGACGTAGGCCACTCGGTCGGGGATTGCTCGGTAGGCGGTGTTCGAATTGATAAAGACAATGTTGCCTCCGCCGCAGAGCTTCATTCGACGGGCGGCGTGCTCGCAAAGGCAAAAGTTCCAGACCACGTTGGTGTTGATGACTTTGATAAAGTCGGAAAGGGGA
>JAZRZQ010000149.1:0-21938 GCA_045601445.1 Eubacteriales bacterium
CCACCTCGTTTATGCTCAAGGCGATCTACGAAAGGGCGGGACACCGCACGGGGCTGATCGGAACGACGAAGTATCTGGTCGGAGACGAGGAGTTTGCCGTGGAAAAATCGGCGGCGTTTCTCACAACCCCCGATCCCGAGCTTCTCTTCGCGCTCTTTGCCGCTATGCGTGAAAAGGGCTGTGACACGGTCATTATGGAGGCTTCCAGCCACGCGCTTTCTCTGCAAAAGCTCTCGGGGATCGAATTTGATTTTGCGCTCTTTACCAATTTAACGCAGGATCACATTGATTTTCACGGGACGATGCAGGAGTATCTCTTGGCAAAAAAGAAGCTCTTCTTTGCTTCGAAGGTCGGCATCTTCAATGCGGACGATCCCGCGTTTGCGAGCATCAGTGACGCCGTTCCCGCACGCCCCGTAAGCTACGGCGTTCAGAATGAGGCGGATTACCGATGCACCGAGATCCTTTCACACGATGATAAGGGCATTTCCTACCGACTTTCGGCAAAAGGGAAAATGACGGAGCTTTTCATTCCCATTCCGGGCGATTTTACCGTTTACAATTCTCTTGCCGCTGTTTCTACGGCGCTGGAGGACGGCATTTCTGTTAAGGCTTGTGCCGAGGCACTTTCTGAAATGGTCGGCGTCAAGGGCAGAATTGAGCGCATTCCGACGGATACCCCGTATTCCGTTTTCATTGACTTTGCCCACACCCCCGATGCTCTTGAAAACATTATAACGACCCTGCGCGGCTTTACCAGAGGCAGACTCATCACCCTCTTCGGTTGCGGAGGGGATCGCGATAAAACCAAACGCCCGATTATGGGCGAGATCGCGTCACGCTTGAGCGACTACGTGATCGTCACTTCGGATAATTGCCGCAGTGAGCGAAAGGAAGACATCATCGAGGATATCCTGGTCGGTGTCAGAGAAAAGGCTCGCGAGTGGATCGCGATCACCGATCGCGCCGAAGCCATCGCTCACGCCGTCTCGATCGCGCGAGACGGTGACGTGATCCTTCTGGCAGGTAAGGGCCACGAGGAATATGAAATCGATCGGAACGGAAAGCACGATTTTTCCGAACGGAACATCGTTTTGAATTTGATCGGAGAAGGAAAAAAATGATGAATTTGACTCTTTCTGAAATTGCTTCGGCAGTCAACGGAACGCTGAGAGGAAACGGCGATCGCAGAGTCAGCGGCGTTTCTACCGATTCCAGAAAAATTGAATCGGACGAGATGTTTATTGCCTTGCGCGGCGAACGCTTTGACGGCCACGACTTTATTCCTTCCTTACGCGGGAAATGTGCGGCCGTTCTGACGGAGGAGGAAGCACCCGACTTTGACGCCGTCATTGTGCCGGATACCCTGAAGGCGCTCGGCGCGCTTGCGGCCTATTGGAAGCGCCGCGTGAATCCGAGCGTGACCGTCGGTGTGACCGGCTCGGTTGGTAAAACGACGACCAAGGAGCTCGTCGCCTCGGTCTTGAAGGAAAAATATCATACGCATTTTACGCAGGGAAACCTGAATAATCATATCGGCGTCCCGATCACTCTGATTCGCATCGAAGAGGGCTGTGAGGCAGTCGTTTGCGAAATGGGAATGAGCGCCAAGGGCGAAATTGAATATCTTACGGGTCTGGTTCGGCCCAATCTTGCCATCATCACCAACATCGGCTCTTCTCATATTGAGAACCTCGGCTCTCGCGAGGGCATTCTCAACGCCAAGCTTGAGATCCTCTCGGGCATGGAGGAGGGAAGCACCATTATCCTCGACGGTGACGAGCCTCTGCTTTGCAGCGAAGAAGTCAAGGAGCGCTTGAAAGACTTTCACGTCATCACCGTAGGATTTCATACCGGAAACGATATTTATCCGCTGGATATCTATAAAGGAAGCGATCACCTCTCGTTTGACGTGATCTCAAGCTCGCGTGAGTTCCGTGTCTCTGTCCCTGCGATCGGGGATCATTTTGTGAAAAATTCTCTCTTCGCGGTGGCCGTCGGTCTGCATTGCGGTATGGATGAAAAGAGCATTCAAGCCGGCCTGAAGGCATACTCTCCCTCGGGTCTGCGGCAGAAGATTTACATCAAAAACGGCATCCGCGTCATTGCCGATTGCTATAACGCCTCTCCCGAAAGCGTGGGGGCTGCCCTGAAGGTGCTGCAGGCAAGCGAGGGTAGGAGGATCGCCGTGCTCGGTGATATGCTCGAGCTTGGCTGTCTGGCCGAAACGGCACACCGCAAGGTCGGTGCTATGGCGGCGCAGCTTGGCATCGAAAGCCTTTACACCTACGGCAAGGTCAGCTACCATACGATGCTCGGTGCGATCGAGGCGGGAATGCCCAAGGACTGTGTTTGCAACAGCATTGATCCCGATCAGCTTTGCTCTCTTCTGAAAACGAGTCTACGCGAAGGGGACACCGTCCTGTTTAAGGCAAGCAGAAAAATGAAATTAGAGGAAATAATCGCTTCCTGCGGTTTGACGGAATAGGAAATGGACACCATAAACGCTCTTGTCGCCCTCGTGATCGGCGGCTTTGCTGTGACCCTTCTGGTCACCTTTCTTCTGGAAAAGAAATTCATTCCGTTTTTGATGCGAATCAAAATGGGACAGACCATTCTCGAAATCGGTCCCCGTTGGCACAAAAATAAGCAGGGAACTCCTACGATGGGCGGCATTTTCTTTATCGCCGCGATCGCACTCTCCCTTTTGCTCTTCGGAATTCCGCTTCTCGTTCGCGGCACGGATGCCACCTTCGTCAAGATCTTTTTGATGATGCTTCTGTTCGGCGCCGTCGGCTTTATCGACGACTTTGTCAAATTTGTCAAAAAGCGCAACAAGGGCCTTTCGATGATGCAAAAGCTGGTTTTGCAGTTTTTGATCGCCGCTGCCTTTCTGTACTCCATGAAGGATTCTCTCTCCACCTCTCTTGCTTTGCCGTTTTGCGACGTAAAGCTTGAATTGGGAGCGTTTTATTGGGTGTTTGCCATTCTCTTTATTACCTATACCGTCAACGCCGTGAACCTCACCGACGGCATCGACGGTCTTGCCGCATCCAACAGCTTTGTGGTGTTCGTATTTTTCACCGTTGTAGCGTTTTGTCTGAAAAACGAGGCGATGACGCTCACCTTTGCTTCCGTGTGCGGTGCGATGATCGGCTTTTTGATCTATAATTATCACCCCGCCCGTATTTTTATGGGAGACACCGGCTCGCTGTTTTTGGGCGGTGCCTTGGCGGGTGCGGCGTTCTGGTTCGATCTTCCGCTTTTGATCGTTTTCGTCGGTCTGTTTTTCATCTGGGAGGCACTGAGCGTGGTCTTGCAGGTGTTCTTCTTCAAGCTGACCAAAAAGAGAATTTTCAAGATGGCCCCGTTCCATCATCATTTGGAGCTTTGCGGCTGGAAGGAGACTCGCATTGTCGCCGTTTCCTCTCTTGTCACCGCACTTTGCTGTGTGCTCGGCTTATTTGCCTACTTCAGCCTATAAAAGAGTTTTCCCTTGAAAGGAGGTGTTCCGATGTCCGAAGAGAAGAAAATGACCGCGCCGAAAAAAGAGAAGAGAAGCATTTTGCCTTCCAGGCGGCTTCGCTCGGTTCAGCGCTTGCGCTCCGGTATTGATTGGCCCTTTGCCATTTTGGTTATGATTCTCCTGTCGATCGGAACGACCTTCGTTTTTTCGTCAAGCTACGTCTACGCCAAGCACAATTACGACGACAGCTACTTTTTTATCAAAAAACAGATCGGTTGGGTTCTTCTTTCTCTGGTCGTCATCTACGTCGTTGCCGTTATGGTCGACTATCTTTGGCTGAAAAAGACCGCACTTCTCATCTTCGTCGGTACTTTCATTCTGCTCTGCTGTGTGTTCTTCTTCGGTAAGGATGCCAACGGCGCCCGCCGCTGGATCTACATCGGCCCTGTCAGCGTTCAGCCTTCCGAAATTATGAAGTTTGCCGTCATCAATCTCATATCAAGCTATCTTGTCTGGCTTGATACCAAGGGCAAGGATCTGATCCGTACTTGGAAATACGGTGTTTTCCCCTTTGGTATTTTGGTTGTTTTGATCGCCATTCCCCTCTATAAACAGCCCCACCTTTCCGCGATGATTATTATATTCTCCTTGATCTTCGTGATGATGTATCTGGGCGGCGTGAGAAAGGGCATCCTCGGAAGCCTGATCGGCGTCGGCGGCGCGGGAATGCTGATGCTGATTCTCTTTACCAGCCACGGTCAGTCGCGAATTGACGCTTGGCTTCACCCCGAACTTTATCCTCTCGATGGCGGCTGGCAGCCTCTGCAAAGTCTTTATGCCATCGGATCGGGCGGTCTTTGGGGAGTCGGACTCGGACAGTCGATGCAAAAGCACCTGTATTTGCCCGAGCCGCAGAATGACTACATCTTTTCGATCATCTGTGAGGAAATGGGCTTCGTGTTCGCCGTTGCGATCATCGTTTTGTTCGTGCTCCTGATCTGGCGCGGCTTTACGATCGCCAAAAATGCCCCGTCGAAGTATTCGTCGCTTCTCGTGATGGGCATCATCATTCAGATCGGCATCCAGGTATTTTTGAACATCGGTGTCGTTTCGGGGGCGCTGCCCAGTACCGGCGTGTCCCTTCCGTTCTTCAGCTACGGCGGCTCGTCCCTTTTGATCTTTATGGCCGAAATGGGCGTGGTGCTCAACGTTTCCCGATATTCCTACACCGAAAAAGCATAGCATAAAGGAGTTAGCAGTGAAAGCAATCTTAAGCGGCGGCGGTACGGCGGGGCACATCAATCCCGCGCTTTCCATCGCCAAAAAAATTCTCGAAAAAGAGCCCGATTCTGAAATTCTTTTCGTCGGTACGCCGAACGGAATGGAAAATAAGCTCGTCACCAAGGAGGGCTTTCCGATCCGTCACGTTGAGGTTCGCGGCTTCAAGAGAAAACTGACCTTGGAAAACCTCAAGGTCGCCTATCTCGCCTTGACCAGCATCTCGGCGGCGAAAAAGATTCTTCGAGAATTTCAGCCGGACGTTGTCATCGGAACGGGAGGCTACGTTTCCTGGCCGGTTCTGCGTGCGGCCGCAAAAATGAAGATCCCGACCCTCATTCACGAGCAAAACGCCATCCCCGGAATGACCACCCTGCGTCTTTCTCGCTCGGTGGATCGCGTATGCCTTTCGTTTGAAAAATCGGCAGAGAGCTTTTCGTGTGACAGAAAGAAGCTCGTCGTTACGGGTAATCCCGTCGATCCGCAGATCGGGCGCATCTCACGCAGTGCCGCTCGTGCCAAGGCGGGCGTCAGCGCCCCGTACCTCGTCTCCTTCGGCGGCTCGCTCGGCGCAAGTGTCATTAACGAGACTGTTTTTTCTCTCGCCGCGCAATATTCAGCCAAAAAGCCCATGTTCCACACTCACGCCTTCGGAGCAAGAGAATACGAGCGGTGGATGAAGGAAGAGGAAAAGGCGAGAGCCTGTCGCTTCGGAAACGTTCGCTTTTTGGACTATATCTATGATATGCCCACCCAGCTCGCCGCGGCGGATCTTGTCATTTGCCGTGCCGGAGCGATCACGCTCGCAGAGCTTGCTTTGATGGGCAAGCCCGCCATTCTGATCCCTTCGCCCAACGTTACCGACAATCATCAGTATAAAAACGCCAAGGTCTATGAGGAACACGGCGCGGCCGTTCTCATTGAGGAAAAGGATCTGACGGTCAAGGGTCTGATCGAAAAGGTTGACCTGCTCCTGTCCTCTCCCGACAAGCTCCGTGCGATGGGAGAAGCGATGCGCTCACTCGCCTTTGAGGGGGCATTGGAGCATATCGTCGGAGAGATCCGATCCATTCGTAAAAAATAAGGAGAAGAACAATGGGCGATGAACTTTCGGTTTACGCCGAAAAGCGAAAAAGAAGAAAAAGATGGCGCGTTGCTCTGATTTGTGTCGTGATCGCGGCGCTTTTCGGTACGGCGTTCTACTTTCTTTCGACCCGTTACTTTGTCGTTAGGGAGGTTTCGATACAGCAGACCGATCTGTATCCGGCCGATGCACTGAAAAGCACCGCCGCCATTGAGGATGGCACACCGCTGATTTTGCTGTCGAAAAAAGACGTTGCCAAGGCCATTGAAGAGAATTACCCCTACCTTGTGGACGTCGAGATCGACTTTCAACTGCCGCAGACCGTTCATATCGCGTATCGCGAGGAGTTCGGCGAGTACGCGGTGCGATTGGGCAGAGAGCTGTTCAGCGTTGATGCGAATATGAACGTGCTTGCCAAGGAAGAGGGCGATTCGGGGATCCGCCGCATCGAGATCGTATCGGATGATATTGCAAGCTGCATCGTCGGACAAACGCTCACCTTTTTTGACGATCGTACCCAAGAGGCACTTCTTGCCATCGGAAAAGCCCTTGAAGAGGGAAATATGCTCTCCGACGTTTCAAAGATCGATCTTGCGGATAAATTCAACATCAGCTTGGTGTACCTTGATCGTTTCGTCGTTGAGATCGGTGAAGAGAGCGATCTGAAATATAAGCTTGCGATGGTGCGCGAGACGATCAATCATCTCGATGCCACCGCCTCGGGAACGATCGACATTTCCGATCCCAACACCGCTTACGTCAATTTAAATGACGGATTTTGAGGAAATTATATACAATTTGAATTTTTTTGCAAAAAACACTTGCATTTATCAAAAAAAATGTTACAATAAAATTTAGAGTAGATTATTGTGCTTATTTATAGGCAGAAATAGAAGAGAATTTTAGGAGGAAACCAAAATGTCTTACGAGATGGACGAAAACTACGAAAACGTAGTGGATATTAAAGTAGTAGGTGTCGGCGGCGGCGGAAACAACACGGTCAAGCGTATGATCGCTTCGAACGTTCGCGGCGTCGATTTCATTGCGCTCAACACCGATCGTATGACCCTGCGCGCCACTCAGGCCCCCAAGCAGATTGCAATCGGCGAGAGAACCACCAAAGGAAAGGGTGCCGGCGCAAATCCTGCCATCGGTAAGCAGGCTGCTGAGGAATCCACCGAAGAGATTACCGAGGCACTCAAGGGTGCCGATATGGTATTTATCACCGCAGGTATGGGAGGGGGTTCCGGTACCGGAGCAGCTCCCGTCGTTGCCAAGATCGCCAAGGAAATGGGCATTTTGACCATCGGTATCGTAACCAAGCCCTTCGCCTTCGAAGGTTCCAAGAGAATGGCGCAGGCCGAGGAAGGCATTAAGAACCTTTCCGAGCACGTTGACTCTCTTGTGGTCATCCCCAACGAAAGACTCAAGATGGTCTCCGAGAAGAAGATCACTCTGATGAACGCCTTCGAGATCGCAGACTCCGTTCTTGCCAACGGTGTGTCCTCGATTTCCGAGCTGATTAACGTTCCCGGCATCGTTAACCTCGACTTTGCTGACGTCACCACCATTATGAAGGACGCCGGTATGGCTCACATGGGTGTTGGCAGTGCCAAGGGTCAGGGCAAGGCAGAGGCTGCTGCAAAGCTTGCCATCCAGAGCCCGCTTCTCGAAACCAGCATTGCAGGCGCTCGCGGTATCATCATCAACATCACCGGTTCTTCCGACATCGGATTTGAGGATGTTGAGATCGCTTCCACCATCATCCACGAGCAGGCTCATCCCGATGCCAACATCATCTGGGGTGCCGCGTTTGATGAATCGCTCGAGGACGAGATCAAGGTTACCGTTGTTGCTACCGACTTTGGTGCTAAGGCCGATCTTGCAAAGGCCGAGGCCAAGAAGGGAACGCTTGAGGATGATCTGAGCATCATCACCGATTCCAAGGCTGCGATCTCTTCCGAGAAGCAGAAGGAGTTGGAAGAGCTCGTTAAGGATGAAGAAAACCTCGATGCTCTCATCGGCATTCTTCAGAACAACCGCAAGAAGACCTATTTCGAAGACTGATTTTTCGAAAGGAACAGAGGGGTAAAGAAATTTACCCCTCTTTTAATTTTTATGAGTCAAAAACGACAAGCCTTTTTGATTATCGCTCACAATCATTGGGAGCAGTTAAAGAAGCTGGTCACGCTGCTTGACCACGAAAGGGTCGATTTTTATCTGCATATTGATAAAAAATCCACCTACCCCACGCCCGATCCCGTCGCGCCGCTGATTCGAAGGGGCAGGCTCTTTTACGTTCCGCGACTTTCCGTTAATTGGGGGGCGGTAAGTCAGATTCGATGCGAATTTGAGCTGATCCGCGCCGCGCTGAAAAGGGAGTATTCCTACTGCCATCTGATCTCGGGGGTCGACCTTCCGCTCAAGCCTGTTGATGATATTTTAGCCTTTTTCGATCAAAATGAGGGAAAGGAGTTCGTTCATTTTGATTCTCCCAAGCTTGCTTTTGAACTCTACGAGCGCTTCTCGCTTTACTATATCTTTCAGGAAATGGCGCGAAGTCACCGTTTTTTTGATTGGGCGCAATGGAAATTTATCGCTCTGCAAAAGCATCTCGGCTTTGACCGCTTGAAGGGAAAACGAGACGGCTTCTACAAGGGGGCAAATTGGTTTAGCTGTACAACGGATTATCTTTCCCTTCTGTTGAAGGACGAGAAGACGATTCTCAAGCAGTACCGTTTTTCCCGTTGCTGTGACGAGATTTTCCTGCAAACCCATTTGATGCATACGCCCTTCCGTGATCGTCTGTTTGATCCGAGCTTCTCCGATTCCCCCCTCTCCAATATGCGCTTTATCGATTGGGAGCGCGGTGAGCCCTACACCTTTCGCGACAGCGACACCGAGGAGCTTCTCTCCTCGCCCTGTCTCTTTGCCCGAAAATTCAACGAGGACAGCGATCCCAAGGTCATTGACGATATTTTTCACGCCTTGAAACGATAACAAAAACGGTCTTGACTGCCATTCGGCGGCCGAGGCCGTTTTCCATTTCTTTTTCGTGTTGGAAAAAAGAAATCATTGCGAAGTTTATCAAGAATGGTTGCAAAAGCTGGGGAAAAGTGATAAACTGTGGATAGATTTTGTTGAAAAAGGAGATTTCGATGAAAGAAAAAATTCTCGAGATACGAGATCGCTACGGCGCTGTCCTGTCTCCGATTGTGTTTTTCATCTCCCTTTTGCTGTTGGATCTCGGCTTTCGGTTGTATCATCAAAGCGTAGGAGAAACAGCGGTCTGGAATTGGGTTCCGAACACGTTTACGGTTCTTTGGCTTTTGATCCTGACCGGTGTTGTTTTGCTCATCCCCGGACTTGCCAAAAAGATCGTGATGGGAGTCCTCGTCGGCTTTTTTACCCTGCTTGTGCTCGCCCATACCGTGCTGTACCACGTCTCGGGTGCATTCATTTCCTTTTCCGATCTTGCCTTTGCCGAAGGGGTCACGTCTTTTTTGAGCGTGCAGTATTTTACCTTCTCGTGGAAGATGTACCTGCTCTTTTTTGTCGTTCTTCTTCTGGGGGCTGTCGCCGTTCTGCTTGCACCCCGAAAGCAAAATTTTTCCCGCATCGCCACTCTGGTTTGCGCGTGCGTGATCTTCTTTTTGGCTTTTGGAATCTATCTTGTTCACGAGCATTGCTATCACGACGGAAGCACCGCGCAATTTGCGTGGACCGATACCTATAAGCCCGACTCGCCTGAGGCCATTTATACCGAGTTTTCCGATTCTTTGGAAAACGTTTTGCTCTGCGGAAACTATCAGTATCTCTATCGGAGCATCACTCTCAGCTTTACCGAGCGCTTTCACTACGCCGAAATGAAGCAGAGCCTCGACCGTTACTTCCTTTCCCGCCCCGAAACAAAAGAGAGCAACGAAATGTCCTCGGTGCTTGAAAATGAAAATTTCATCGCGATTATGATGGAATCGATCGATACCTGGATGATTAACGAGGATATGATGCCCAATCTTTGGGCGTTGCAGCAGAAAAGTCAGAATTTCACCGAGTTTTATACGCCCCTGTATCTCAGCGGCGGCACGTTCAACACCGAGTTTGCCTTTAACATCGGATATTTCCTTCCCTCAACGGGAACCAGCGCGAGAACTTACGCTACCAACGTCTACCCGCAGTCCTTGCCGAATCTGTTCCGTGCCAAGGGCTATACCGCCAATTCCTATCACGCCCTCGACGGTAGATTCTATAACCGCGAGTACGTGCATCCTCTCTGGGGGTATGAAACCTTCAACGACCACGGTGCGTTGGATTTGCAGGCCAATCACGACCTGGATACGACGATGATGGAGGCCTACGACAAGTTTTGTCCCTCGGACAGCGAGAAGCCCTTTTTCTCCTACATCATTACCTATTCCGGACACGGGCCGTATAACGATCCTGAAAGCCCCATCGCTTCTGCGCATTACGCCCGTGCCGTCTCTGCCGCTGAAAACAGCGGGATTCAAACCGAAAACGAGGACACCTGGGATCAATTTGTCATTGCCATTGCCCACGCGATGGAGACCGACGCCTTTATCGGTGCCTTGGTCGAGCAAATGGAATCCGACTCATCTCTTGACAACACGGCGTTGCTCCTCTTTGGGGATCATTACTGCAAATATCTGACCGATACGGAGTTTATTCATCAAATTAAATCCGCTACCGACGGAAACGACGTCTGCAAAACCCCGATGATGATCTACAGCAAAAAGCTTTCGCCTGCCAACGTAGACAAGATCTCATCTACCATTGATCTGCTTCCGACCATCGCCAATCTTTTCGGCCTTCCGATCGACCACCGCTTTGTTGTCGGAAACGATCTGTATTCAGCGGACGGCGGCTTTGTCTGCTTCAAGGACTATTCCTGGATCGATCGCGAATGCTACTATAATCCCGATCATAATACGTTGACAAATGACCATATCAAAAGCCGAAACAAGCAGGTCAAGGAGCTTTTATCCGTCTGTTGGAATACGGTCAAATGCAACTATTTCGGAAAACAATAAAAAAGCGCTTGTGCCCAAACGGGCACAAGCACTTTTTTTATCGATAGGTCTTTTTCTTCCCGACTTCCCAAGGCTTGGTGCGTGAAAGCTCTTCATATAAGCTGACGTAGCTTTCGTGACGGGAACGGGGGATTGCTCCGCTTTCGACGGCTTGGAGGATCGAACAGCCGTCCTCGGTGCGGTGCGAGCATTTGGAATACTTGCATTTTGCCAGATGAGATTGAAATTCGGGAAAAGAAAAGGCGAGATCTTCCTTCTCCATAAAGAAAAAACGTTCAAAATCAAGCAGGGAAAAGCCGGGGGTATCGGCCAAATAGATGGGATGATCTCGTCCCAAGAGCGAAGAGACGTCGTAGAGCGTTGTTTCTCTGGTGGTGTGCTTGCCGCGACGCGTCTTGTCGGAAACGCTTCCCGTTTCCGGATTGAGAAAAGGGAAGAGAGTGTGGATGAGCGTGCTTTTCCCGACACCGCTTGCACCCGCCATCGCACAGATTTTGCCTTGAATCAAGGGATAAAGAAGGGATCTGGTCTCTTCTTCATCCAAGCGGGAAACAGCAACGGCATCAAAGCCTGCATCGCGGTATATTGCCGTCAATTCCTCTGCCTTTTCGGGGGATAACTCCTTCTTGGTAAAGACAGGAATGGCGCGAATGCGATTGTGCACGGCAATGGAAAGAAGCTTGTCCATTGAGAGAAGCACGGGATCGGGAGATTTGACCGAGCAAACAAGGAAAATTGTGTCAAGGTTGGAAAGAGGGGGACGGATCAAGAGATTTTTTCGCGGGAGGATCTCGCAGATGACAGCCCCCTCGCCCTCGCCGATTCGCTCGATGCTTACCTCATCACCGACAACGGGACGCTGCTTTTCGTTACGAAAAGCTCCCTTGGCGTGGCAGGCGACGGGACCGCTTTCGGTCTGTACGGTGTAAAGCCCGCCGCTTAACCTTAAAATTCTTCCGTTATCTTTCATTTATGCGTGCGGACCGAGGCTGATGACAAGATCGACGGGTGTAAATTTTTGCGCGGTCGAGGTGCCGGGAGCAACGCTCTGGGAAATGACGTGATCTCTCGGAACGGTGGCGGAAAACTCTTTTTTGATCTCTCCGACGATGAAGTTTGAGTTGAGAAGCTTTCTCTTCGCTTCCGATGCATCCATTCCCTGCACGTCGATCATATCGGCGTAAACCATCTGAACGCCCTTAGAAACGTAAAGCGTGACGACTTCGCCGTGCTTGATCGTGGTTCCCGGCTTGGGTGTGATGGATACGATATGGCCCGCTACGACGGAATTGTCGTGCTGTTCGGTGATCTGAACCGTTGCACCGAGGTTTTGCAGAGCAATCTGTGCGGCACGGTATTCCTCGTTGACAAGATTGGGAACCTGAAAGCTGCCCTTGCCGCTGGAAACCTCGATCGTGACGACGACCTTGCGGTTGAGATTTGCGATCTTTCTCGTCTGTCCCGCGGCGGGGTCCTGTCTGACGATCTGTCCGTTTTCATAATGATCGTTGCTAACGTATTTGATCGAAAGGGCAATGTTTTCCGAATCAAGGCTTGCCTTCAATTCATCCGTCAAAGCTTCTCCGACCAAGGCGGGGATCGGTACAACGACGGTGTTGTCCTCGCTTGTAAGGGAGATCAGCGAGGTCAAAAGGATGATTCCGGTAATGAGAAGCACGAGCAGAAACGCCGTCGTAACACCGAGAATGATCGGGAACATCGTGTGGCGGGTCGGCGGTAGCTTCGGTTTTGGCTTTTTCGGTGCATTCGTTTGCGCCTTTTTTTCGGCGGGTGCTTTGGCGGTTGGCGTTTTGGGAGAAGGGGACTCCTTGGAAGATTGATTCTTTTGTACGTCCTCGAAAACGACGGTCTTGTCCTTGCGGATGATGTCCAGCGCACGAAGCATTGATTTGGCACTGCGGAAACGATCCTCGGGCGCCTTGTTGATCGCACGCAAAATGATCTGCTCCAGACCCTGCGGGATCTTCGGGTCAAGCTTTCTCGGACGCAGGGGCTTATTGTTGACCTGCATCATTGCGATTGAAAGGGGAGTGTCTCCCTCGAAGGGGAGTCGACCTGTGACCATTTCATAGAGCATAATGCCCGTGGAATACAGATCGGAGGAATACGTGGTCGTTTTTCCGCTGGCCTGTTCGGGAGAAATATAATAGACCGTCCCCATCGCAACTCCCGAGGAGGCTTGCTTGACGTCGCTGATCTGGGCAATACCAAAGTCGGTTACCTTTAATTTGCCGTTGGATTGCACCATGATGTTCTGCGGCTTGATGTCGCGGTGAACCACGCCCTTTTCGTGGGCGTGCTGAAGGGCGGAGAGGATCTGCATCGTAAAATCAATCGCGCGATCGATTCCGATCGGCGCGTTGCGCTTCATATACTCGCGCAGGGTGATCCCGTCGATGTATTCCATCACGATATACTTGATCTTGCCTGTCAAAGCAACGTCGTAAATATCAACGATGTGCTCGCTGGAAAGCAAGGCGATCGCGCGGGACTCGTTGACGAAGCGACGGATCGCCGCCGAATCGTTGCTGTTTTTTTCATTGAGCATTTTCAGCGCAACGATGCGGTTTTTCAAGCGGTCGCGTGCTTTCAGCACCACGGCCATACCGCCAACACCCTTGACCTGCAGAATTTCGTAGCGATCATCCACGACCTTGCCGATCAGCACCGCGTATTTTTGCATTGCATCCATAGAGTTGTCTCCTTTCAGAGTTTAATGACGAGCGCGGTAATGTTGTCCGCGCCGCCGCATCGGTTGGCATATTCGATCAGAAGATCGACCTTTTCTTTTTCGCTGCGTCCGCTTTCCAGGGTCATCACGAAAAATTCCTCGTCGAAATAGTTGGAAAGGCCGTCACTGCAAAGCAGAAGCACACCGTCCGTGTAGGGGTATTCGACGATATCGGCCTCCACTTTTTCATCGACACCAAGCGCCCGCAAAATAATGTTGCGGTTCGGATGGCTTAGTGCCTCCTTTTCGGTGATCTTTCCCTCGTCGATCAGGCTTTGCACCAAGGAGTGATCGTGTGTGAGCTTTTGGATCGTTCCGTCCTTGACGTAGTAAATGCGGCTGTCACCGATATTGGCGGTGACGATCCCCCGCGGCGTTACGATACAGCCCGTCAGGGTCGTTCCCATTCCCTGCAGAGCGCTGTCACGCTCAGATGCGCTGTAAACCTCTGCGTTGGCAATATCAACGGATTTGACGATGAAATCCCGAAGCCTGAGCTCGGGGAAATCCTCGCACGGCGCACCGAATTCGGGAATGTCTCCGAGATAAACGAAGCTGAGCGCGGAATTGATGTACCGTGACAGCTTTTTATTGTAGGTTTCAACCGCAAGCTGGCTTGCCACGTTGCCGCCCTGTGCGCCGCCCATCCCGTCGCAGACGGTGGCAATCAAAAGGTTTCCTGCAATCTTGATCTGAAAGGCATCTTGGTTGTTGCTTCTTCGGATGCCTTGATCGGTGGAACCGTAATAGCGCATAGA
The DNA here is from genome assembly GCA_045601445.1 of Eubacteriales bacterium. Taxonomy (GTDB): domain Bacteria; phylum Bacillota; class Clostridia; order Oscillospirales; family SIG627; genus RGIG5579. Next base: position 14,387 of record JAZRZQ010000149.1, read on the forward strand.
TTTCTCCTTAATTTGCTTTCTTGTCACGACGGAGCTGGCCGCAAGCAGCCTGAATGTCTGCCCCGAGGGTTCTTCTTTGCGTTGCGTTGATCCCGCCCTGACGAAGACGGAAGATAAAATTCTTCATCGAGCGATCGTCGGCGGGGCGGTAATCGGTTTCTTTGGTGGGGTTGATGGGGATGAGATTGAGATGATTCATCCATCCGCCAAGAAGAGCGATCAGCTCTGCGGCACGCTCGGGCGTGTCGTTGACCCCCGCGATGACGGCGTACTCAAAGGAAATACGTCTTCCGGTCACGCGGGTGTATTCCTTGCAAGCTTCGATCAGATCGGGCAGCGGATACGTTTTGTTGACGGGCATCAATTCGTCTCTTAAGGGCGAATTGGAGGCGTGAAGGGAGATGGAGAGCGTGATCGGAAGGCTTTCCTTCATCAGATCGTAGATCCTCGGGATCAAGCCGCAGGTCGAAAGAGAAATGTTTCGGTAGCCGATGGAGAACAGATCCTTGTGATTGCAGAGCTTTAAAAAGCGAATGACGTTGTCGTAATTGTCAAGAGGCTCACCGATTCCCATTAAAACCACGTGTCCGATTCGAAAATCGGGATTTTGCTTTCTTTTGTCGCGGGTGATTTCCACCATCTGCAGGAGGATCTCTCCTGCTGTCAGATTGCGGGAAAATCCCGCCTTGGTCGATGCGCAAAAGCGGCATCCCATTTTACAGCCCGCCTGCGTGGACAGACACACGCTGTAGCCGTGCTTATAGGAAAGCAGAACGCTTTCCACGTATTCGCCGTCCGGCAGGGTGAAAAGATATTTTGTCGTTTCGTCCAATTCAGACGAGATCGAGCGAGTCTCTCGCATGGTGCTGAACGTAAAAATCTCGGACAGCCTTTTTCGCAGATCCTTTGAGAGATTGGTCATCTCGTCAAAGCTTGTCGCACCCTTTCCCAGCCAAGAGAAAATCTGCTTGGCGCGGTATGCTTCGATCCCGTTTTCTTTTAGGATCGCGGCGATTTCCTCGGGGAAGAGGGAGCGCAGATCAGGGGGTGTTGTCATTTTGTTTTCTCCAAAAGATCACAGAAAAATCCGTCGCAAACGCCGCCGATCGGGAAGATCGTTTCGGCTGAGCCGATACGGGAAAATTCGGGATGGCGTTCCAAAAATGAGTCGGTCACTTCCTCGTTTTCCGCAGGACTGAGCGTACAGGTGGAATACAGCAGTCGCCCGCCCGCCTTCAAGGCGTCCGCACCGCTTTCAAGGATCTTCATTTGAAGCTCGGGAAGAGCCTTGGCGTCGTCGGGGTTCTTGTGGCGGATGTCCGGCTTTTTGGCGATCGTGCCGTAGCCCGAGCAGGGAACGTCACAGATCACGCGATCAAATCGGCCGGAGAGGGCCGCGTGGGGCTTGGAGGAGTCGCTTTGCTCGGCCCGCAGAATGTCAATGCCCAAGCGCTCAGCCCCGCTTCGGATTCGCTCCAGACGGTGCTCATAAAGCTCAAGCGAGAGGATCTGCCCGCGATTGTTCATCGCAAGGGCGGCGGCAAAACTTTTTCCGCCGGGCGCTGCGCAAAGATCCAGCACCGCTTCGCCCTCCTGCGGAGACAGACGGTCGATCGCGTGCTGGGCGGCCGCATCCTGAACGAAGAAGAAGCCCTCGTCGTAAAAGGGAAGCGCCGCGGGACTTTGGACGGCCTTGACCGTCAGCGCGTGCTCGGAGAGGGGATTGCGCGTTGATGCAATGCCGTTCTCCGACAGGATCTTTTCGTATTCCGCTACGCTCGTTTTTTGGGGATGGATGCGAAGCGTCAGCGGTGCGGGGGTGTTCTGCGCCTCGAGGATCTCAAGACAGCGCTCGGCACCGTAGGCCTCCTGCCACAGCGAGATCATCCATCTCGGATAGCCGTAACGGATGGAAAGGGCCTTTTTCCCCTTCGTCGGAAGCATCTGCCAAAGAGCCTCTTTTTCACGGGCGGCACGTCGCAGAACGGCGTTGACCAGCCCCGATGCCTCACGGCAGGAACTCTTTGCGATCTCGACGCTCTCGTGAATGGCCGCGTGATCGGGAATGCGATCCGCAAACAGGATCTGATACAGCCCCAATTCCAACAAGGCCAAAAGCTCGGGCTCACAGCGGTTGAGCGGGGTGTCACAAAGCTGAGAGAGAAACCAATCCAGCGTGATCTTTTTCTCGATCACCCCGAAATATAAGCGGGAGTAAAGTGCGCGATCCTCTCCTTGGAGTAGATTGCGGCGGAGCGTTCGGTCAATTTCAAGATCGGAAAAGGCCTTCTCGCGGATCGCACGGACAAGGCTTTTGTGAGCGTAGCGTCGGGCGGGGGTAATCATAGCAGCTTGTCGCCGAGTGTCAAGCGTCTGCCGTTGACAGCGTCAAGCGCAGACATTCTGCCTTTTCCTTCCGGCTGAACGGTAATCAACTCCAGCGCGCCGTCTCCCGTTTTCACAAGAACCTTTCCCTTGACACAGACGATTACGCCGGGCTCGGCATCCTCGTCGGTATCGGCAGGGGCGGCGGCGTGAATCTTCAAGAGCTTTCCGTCCTTTTCGGTACGGCACCACGCAACGGGCACGGGGGAAAGGCCGCGCACGGTATTGTGAATTTGATCGGTCGACAGAGTAAAATCAAGCCTTTGATCCTCTGCGGTGATCTTTGCCGCGTAGCAAGCTTCGCTTTCGTCCTGCGCTCTCGGCTTGAGTGCTTTTCGGTAAATGGCGGGCAGTGCTTCCAGTAAGAGGTCTCTGCCGATCTCGGCGAGCTTGTCGTGCACCTCGCCCGCAGTATCATTCTTTCCGATGGCAAGCGAGCGGGTCAGGAGAATATCTCCCGTGTCAAGCCCCTCGTCCATCTTCATCAGCGTTACGCCCGTGAGCGCATCTCCGTTCATCACGGCGCGGTTGATCGGTGCCGCCCCGCGATAGCGGGGAAGCAGGGAGGCGTGAACGTTGACGCATCCGTATTCCGGTGTATCCAGTACGTAAGAGGGCAAAATCAGCCCGTAAGAGGCCACCACGACAAGGTCGGGCTTCAGCGAAAGGAATTGTTCGCGCGCCGCCTCGTCTCGAAGCGTGATCGGTTGATAGAGCGCCAGACCCTTCTCGCGGGCGAACTGCGCCACCGCGCCGTCCTTTTTGACCATGCCGCGTCCTTGGGGCTTGGCCGCCTTGGTATAAACGCAAAGCGAATCCCCCTCTTCGAGAGATTCCCAAAGCCCCTCTAAGGTGGCAAGCGCAAACGGGCCGGTTCCCATAAAAATCAATTTTTTATTCATGATTGCAGCTCTTCAATTTCTTCTTGGCTGAGCATTCTGGTTGCGCTGTCGTAAAACAGCTTTCCCTCGAGATGATCCATTTCGTGACAGATCGCCTTTGCCAAAAAGCCCTCGGCCTTGTGGCAAACCTTTTTGCCGTCGCGATCGAGCGTTTCCACCTCAACGCGCATGGGGCGCTTGACGATGCCCCATTTTCCGGGGCAGGACAGACAGCCCTCCAGATCCTCCTGAGATCCGCTTTGAGAGAGCATTTTGGGGTTAATCAGTTCAAGCTGTGCTTCTCCCGTGTCGATCACGATCACCTGACGGAGCTTGCCGATCTGGACGGCGGCCAAACCGACGCCGCCTGCTTTATACATCGTCTCTTTCATATCGTCAAGCAGGGTAAAGAGCTTCTGATCCACGACCTCAACGGGCCTGCTTTTTTTGCGAAGGATCTCGTCTCCGTCCTTTACGATGTTCAGGATTGCCATAGAAATCTCCTTTTTTCGATTAGATCAATGCCGGATTGATATCCAGCGTTAGTTTCACAAGCCCGTTTGCGTTTTCGTTTTCCCTTAGAATGTGATGAAACAGAGCCCGTGTTTCGGCGTTGTTTTTGTATTTTAAGATGAATCGCTTGCGGTAAACGTTCTTGACCCGATAGATCGGCGCGTCAAACGGCCCGTAGACGATCACCTTGACTGCTTGAAATTCTCCTGCCAAGGCCTTGGCAAGGGAGTCGGAAAGTGCTTTTGCCGCTCGAAAGACCAGCGCCTCGTCTTCTCCTGCCAGCGTAAACACGGCAAGAGAGCAGAACGGCGGAAAACGAAACGAGCGTCTCAGCGCGATCTCGCCCTCGTAAAAGGCCTCGTAGTTTTGGGCAGATGCCAGGGAAAATACCTCGTGCCTCGGATTGAGCGTCTGGATGATGGCACGCCCCTTCTTTTCGGCTCTGCCCGCTCTTCCGATGACCTGTGTTAAAAGAGAAAAGCAATGCTCGCCCGCTCGGTAATCGCTCAGATATAAAGCGCTGTCTGCCATCACGATCCCCACCAGCGTCACGTTCGGAAAGTTGTGTCCCTTGGCAACCATCTGCGTTCCGATGAGAATGTCGGCTTCCTTGTTGCGGAAGGCCACAAGAAGCTTTTCGTGCGAATGCTTGGCCGTCATTGAGTCGGAGTCCATTCTCAGACAGCGTGCCGTCGGGAAGAGCGTGTGGATCTCCTCCTCAAGCTGTTGGATCCCGTAGCCGTGCGCCAAAAGGCTCTCCTCATGGCAGGAGGGGCAGGCGTTCGGCATCGGGATTGCCCAGCCGCAGTAGTGGCAGGAGAGGCGTTTGGTCGAGGCGTTGTGAAGCGTCAGGGATACGCTGCAGTTCGGGCAACGGATGACCTCACCGCATTTGGTGCAGGAAACGAAGCGACGGTAGCCTCTTCGGTTCATCAGAAGGATCGTCTGCTCACCCGCTTCGAGATTCTTTTGAATCTGATCGCGCAGTGCGGATCCGATCAGGGCGGTCGGGTTGCGACGCAGATCGGGTCGCAGATCCACGATGCGTACCTCGGGCAGGGTGGCAGAGCCGAAGCGCTGTTTCATCGTGACCAGCGCGTATTTGCCCTCTTTGGCCTTGTGATAGGTCTCAATGTCGGGCGTTGCCGAGGCAAGCAAAAGCATCGCTCTGTGGTAAGCACAGCGAAAGCGCGCTACGTCTCTTGCGTGAAATTTTAATTGAGTGTCGGATTTGTAGCTTTGATCCTGCTCCTCGTCAATGACCAGAAGACCGAGATTTTGAAGCGGTGCAAAGACGGCGCTTCTCGTGCCGAGCACGACGTTTTTTTCGCCCTTGGCGATCGCAATATACGCATCTCTTCTTTCCCCCTCGGAAAGCGCCGAATGGACAATCGCGACGCGTTCACGGTAGCGCTGACACAGCAGCGCGGCACTTTGGCCGGTCAGAGCGATCTCGGGAACAAGGAATAATACGGTCTGACCCTTGGCCAGTACGTGGTCGCAAAGCTCGAGGATCACCTGCGTTTTTCCGCTTCCCGTGATGCCGTGAAGCAGAGCCGCGCTCGCTTCCGAACGGTCTGACAGCTCGCGGAGCGTCTCGAAAGCTTCCTGCTGCGCGGGGGATAGGACAGCCTTTTTCGCGTCCATTTTGGGAATGGGTGGCAGCTCGGCGCGTTGCTGATCCGTCAGACTGACCTCGATCCAGCCCTTTTGCTCCAAAAAGCGGATGGCGGCCGCATCCAACTGCATCAGTTCACAGCAAACCGACTCCTCAACCGTCCCCATGAGGGCAAGGTAGGTCAGGAGCTGAGAATATTTTTCTTTGTTCTTTCCGCGAAAGTCGGCCAAGGCCTCGTCAGGATTCAGTCCGCTTCGGACCGAAAGACAGCGACAGCGCTTGGCGCTCTTTTTGTAAACGGGAGAGGGAAGGATCGCACGAGCGGCCTCTCCGAAGGTGCAGAAAATCTGCTCTCGGAGATAATCGCACAGCGCCATCATTTCTTCGTCAAGGGAAACCTCGGGCGGAAGAACGGACTCAATGACCTTCAGATCCCGCTCGGGCACGCCGAGAACGGTTTCGGTCACGATGCCGTAACGAAGTCGGTTTCCTTTTCCGAAGGGAATCCTCACGACGCTTCCGCGCCCGATCATTGCCGTGGCGGGGCAAAGATAGTCAAATTCGCGATCCGTCGCCTTCGCGGTTGCCAAAAGCCGAACCTTGGCAATGGCGACTTGGCTCACAGAGCTTTTCGTTTCGATGGCTTAGTCCTCGGGCAGAACGATTTTGTATTCTCTGGTATAGAGCTTTTCAATGGCCGACTTGACGGGCTTTTCGGCTACGGGTGACTTCTTGGAAGAATAGGAAGGGAGCTTGTCGTCGCGCTGAAGATTGGCGACTTGATTCTCAAGCTGCTCGTCGGTGATTCTTCTGGCACACTTGGCGGTGGCGATCGAAAGCATATAGCGGTTTACGCCCTCGTCGGACAGTTCTGCAATAGACGGATAAATCATGGTTGTTTCCTCCTGAAAATATTTCGTTTGATTACATAAATTGCTTGAAAAAGGCTTTGCGGTCACGAATCAGAACGTCAAGCTCGGTCTGACCCGTTTCCAATAATTCCACGATTGCCCGTGCGGCATCCTCGGCACGGCCGGTGGGATTGATAACAAGGTTTTGATACAGCGCACTGCGAAGCACCTCTTCCTTTGCGGTCTGCAGGCGGCGAAGGATCGCGTCCTCCGTTTCCGTGCCTCTGCCGCGAAGCCTTGCTTCCAGCGTTTGGTAGTCGGGGGGAGTGAGAAAAATGGATAAATAGGAATCCAGCTGCTTCATCACCTGCTCCGCCCCGTCGGTTTCAATTTCCAGAACGGGAATGAACCCGTCGTCGATCATTTGGAAAAACTGCTTTTTGGGTGTGCCGTAAAAATTGCCGCAGTATTCGGTATGCTCCAAAAAGCCGTCCTCAGCCAGCGTTTGCAAAAAAACCTCACGGCTGACGAAGTAGTACTCACGGCCGTCCTGCTCTCCCGGTCTCGGCGCGCGGGTGGTCATGGAAATGCTCAGCTTGAGCTTCGGGCAAATCTCGCGAGCAAGCTTCAATACCGTTCCCTTGCCCGAGCCGGCCGCACCCGAATAAATCAAAATGCGATGCTTCATAGTCTCATCCTTTCTTAGCATCCAATCGCTCGATGACGCTTTCGGTATCAAGCGAAGATAACACCACGTGTCCGCTGTCGGTGAGAAGAACGGAAAGCGTTTTCTTTCCGCAGGTCACGTCCACGGCGATTCCACCGTCCTTGGCATCCTGTACGAGACGCTTGACGGGGGCGGAATCGGGACTCGTGACGGCCACGACCCGTTCGGCGGCAACGTAATTTCCGAATCCGATATCAATCATCATTTCTTCGTACCCGTTATTCGATGTTTTGGATCTGCTCGCGAATGCGCTCAATCTCGTTCTTCGCGTCGATTACGAGCTGGGTGATCTCGAGCATCGAGCATTTTGAACCGATGGTGTTGACCTCGCGGTTCAGCTCCTGCGTCAGAAAGTCCATCGTCCTGCCGGAGGGCGTGTCCTGCCGGATTAACGAACGGAATTGGCGGATGTGGCTTTCCAGCCTTGTGATCTCTTCTCCCGTGTCGATCTTGTCCGCGATGATTCCCACCTCGGTCAGAAGCCTGCTCTCGTCGATCTGCTTGTCCTCAAGGTATTCCTTGAGCTTTTCCTCCAGACGCTTGCGGTATGCCCCGAGCGCCTCGCCGGAATACGAGC
>JAZRZQ010000150.1:0-3288 GCA_045601445.1 Eubacteriales bacterium
CCTACAAAATGCAGTCGATTCATTAGCTCAGCCGGTAGAGCACTTGACTTTTAATCAAGGGGTCCGGAGTTCGAATCTCCGATGAATCACCAGAAAAAACGACAAGTTTCAACAGAAACTTGTCGTTTTTTCAACGAAATCCACCCTTGCGGGTGGGTGAAATCGTCTTCGACGATGAAATCCAACTTCGTTGGATGAAATCCGCCTCGACGGCGGATGGGTGGATTTCATTTCACTTGATGCGACAGCATCAAATTTCACAATTTACGGAGTAAATTATTTCACCGTGAGCGTAAGTGAACGATTTCACTAAAAACGAACGGTTAGGTAAAAGTTCAAATTCATACGCAAACTACCGAAAATATCTTTTTTGTACTCTTCACTTTTCGTTTTTCTCTAATACTTCGCGGCTTTTCCGAAGAGCGAAGGCTTTTCCGATGAGGGAAAAAGAGAAGAAGAACTCAGCTCTTCTTCTCTTTTTTCTTTTCTTCCTTTTTGGATTTTTCGCGCTTCTTTTCTTCCTTTTTTTCTTCCTCGCGGCGCTTTTCCTCTTCCTTGCGGGCCTCGTCGGCTCGGCGCGCCTCTTCCTCGGGGTCGGGCCAGAGGGCCTTGGCTCTCTCGTAGGAAAACCTTGCGCGGGCAATGGCGGCAAAGGCCGTGGCCGCGGCGCGTACGGCCTCGTCCGTTTCGGAGGACAGAGGCTCTTTTTCGGGTGTTTCACCGCGCAGGGCGGCGTTCAATTCCTCGGAAAAAAAGCGGTAAAGCGCTTGATCGTCTCGGCTTTTTCTCAGGTTTTGCAAAAGCAGGTCGACCTCGGAGAGCTGCATAAACTGCTTGCAGACACATAAGATGAGAAGGGTGGCAAGGTGAGATCTCTGATAGCGCTTGCGGATCGGAGCGGCGAGATACTTCTGCTTGACGTAGTTGTTAATCATCGTGGAGGTGACGGCACTCTCCTCTCCGGAAAGCGGCTGTAAATAGCGACCGAGCACCGAGATCACCTGATCCATATACAGCTCCAAATCGGGCAAATCCGACCAGCTCGGCAGAGCGGGCGGAACAAAATGTTGACAAATCATCAAATTCTCCTTGCTTTCTTTCGCGCTTTGTGATACAATCATCATAGCACATCTTCGAGGACGCGTCAAGCGTTCGAAACCAAAAAAACAAGTGAAAAAAGTGTTGACATCTTGTCCGAAAGCTGATAACATAGTTTAGAAAACCAGATGATGCAGAGAAAGGAAAAGATTATGGCAAAATTCAAGGTCACTCCACTCAACGAGGTATCCAAGATCAATCGGATCGCGGACATTCTGACGCAGGCGGAAAACGAAGCGGCCGACAAGGTGGCGTATCGCTTCCGCGTCGGCGCCAAGGAGATTCGCGACGTCACTTACGGCGAATTTGTGCAGGAGGTGCGTGTGCTCGGCTCGGCACTGAGCGATCTCGGCGTGGACAAGGAGCACATTGCCTGCGTAGCGGAGAACAGCTACAACTGGATCAACACCTATCTTTCGGTGCTTTGCTCGCGCGGCGTTTACCTTCCCGTGGACAAGGAGTTGCCCAAGGATGATATGCTTTACGTGCTCAAGACCGGCGATGCAAGCGTCATTTTCTATTCCAAGCGCTTTGAGGCCTTCTTCCAGGAGAACAGACAGGCCCTTCCCGAGGTCAAGTATTTCATCGGCTACGACAGAGACGAGGACGAGGGAGAATTTCTCTCCTTTGAAAAACTCAAGGCACGCGGCAGAGAGCTGCTTTCCGAGGGCTACGACGGGTACACCTCGAATATGACCGCTTCCGATCCCCAAGCGCTCAAGCTGCTCGTTTACACTTCCGGCACGACCGGTATCGCCAAGGGCGTTATGCTCTCCGAGGATAATCTGGTGTGCGAGGTCTATCACGGTCTGCAGGTGGCGGACATTCTGACCGTCGGCCTTTCCGTTTTGCCCTATCACCACACCTACGAGGCGGTGGTCGGTATTCTGGTGTATCTGCACCGTCACGCGGTGACCTGCATCAACGATTCTCTGGCCGCGATTCTGAAAAATCTGAAGGAATACAAGCCGGACTTCATCTATCTCGTGCCCGCCTTCTTGGAGATGTTCTACAAGAAGATCCGCGCCACGATGGAGGAGAGAGGCAAGTGGGAGACCTTCCGAAAGGGTGCGAAGATCTCTTCGTTCCTGCTCAAGCTCGGGATTGACGTGAGAAGAAAGCTCTTTGCCGAGCTGCACGAGACCTTCGGCGGAAACCTGAAGCTGATGGTCGTGGGCGCGGCGGCTCTGCGCGAGGAAGTCATCGAATTTTTCGAGACGGTCGGCATCACGGTCTGCCAGGGCTACGGCATCACCGAATGCTCGCCGCTGGTCAGCGTCAACCGCAACAACAAATACGCCGATCCCAAGACGGTCGGTATGCCCCTGCCCTGCCTTGAGGTGAGAATCGACAAGCCCGGTGAGGACGGCAACGGCGAGATCTGCGTCAAGGGTAAGACGGTCATGATGGGCTACTACAACAACCCCGAGGAGACCGCGCGCGTCATGGTGGACGGCTGGTTCCACACGGGGGATCTCGGTCACATCGACGAGCGCGGATATCTCTCCGTTACCGGTCGCTGCAAGAACCTGATCGTTCTGGACAACGGCAAGAACGTGTACCCCGAGGAGATCGAAAACTATATTATGAACATCCCCTACATTGCGGAGGTCGTGGTGCGCGGGGAGAAGGACGACAACGGCAAGACCGTGATCGTGGCGGAGGTCTTTTTGTCCAAGGATAAGGTCAAGGAGATGGAAAAAGCGCCCGAGGAGGGCACGATCCTTGCCGACATCCGCACCCAGACGGCCGCCCTGCCGATGTATAAGCAGACGGCAAAGGTCAGAATCCGCGAGACGGAGTTTGAGAAAACGACCACGAGAAAGATTCGCCGCGTGTAAGACGAAAAAAACGCAAAAAAAGAAGTACTCACCGAAAGGCTACTTCTCATAAGGATGATGAAAGCCTCGATGAACTTCATTGAGGCTTTTCTTATGCTGATCGGATAGAACGGGCATCGCATTTGTAAGTAAAAATGCTTCTGTTTGGGTGATACCCAAACCCTTTTTACAACAAAAAAGAAAGAAAAGTGATATTCTTTGCTGTGCTAAGAGTGATATTTTCACTTTGTGAAAGTGATATTACTCCCTCTGGTCGTAGTGATATTTTATTCGCCCTAAAAACTGTCCGTAGGACAATATCACGATGCGAAAGCATCATATCACTGCGAAGCAATATCACTCGCCTTTG
>JAZRZQ010000151.1:0-2014 GCA_045601445.1 Eubacteriales bacterium
CGAATCCCTGAAGGTGCACCAGTCAGTGTCTTTGTTGCGAAGGGTACACCCGTTCCCATTCCGAACACGGTAGTTAAGCTTCGTTATGCCGACAATACTTAGACCGAAGGGTCTTGGGAAGATAGGTCGTCGCTGACACAAGAAAATAGCCGATCCTTTGGGTCGGCTATTTTTCTGTCATTGCAAAAAAACCGAATTTCACCCAAAAAAGGTATAGACTTTCCCCGACCTGTTGTGATATACTGAAAAAAAGCGCAAAAAAAGAGAGAAAGGAGCCGCACCGATGCCGACGCCATCGCCTCGCCGCCAAGGCGCACCCCAAAGCAGGGGATCAAAGCCCGCCGCTACCCCCAAAAAAGCGCCGCCCGCCGCAGAGTCCAAAGCGCGCGAGAGACAGTCACGCGAGCGCGCACGTCTTGCCCGCGAAGAGGCCGCCCGTCAGCGCCGCCTGCGCAAGGCCCGCCGCCGCAAGCTCTTCCGCACCGGTTTTCTGCTTTCCCTCGTTTTCGTCGTTTGCTATTACGCCTTCGTATTCTGCTCGATCGCTTTCCGTGACGGCGGTGCTCAGGATGCCTATCCGATTCTGGTCTTTACGGCCGGTCAGACCGATTACGACACCGAATGGAAAAGCGAGGCCGTTTGGTTTGAGGACGGCTATTATCTCCCCATTACCGTGCTGGAGCCGTATATGGCTGTCAGTCAATTCGGGGATTTTCGCACACGCTCCTTCCTTTTGTGCGATTCCGGTCAATACGCGACCTTCTATCTCGGCACCTGCAACGCGATTGTCAACGGTGAACGGGTGTTCCTCGAGAACGAGGTGTTCCTGCAGGACGAGCTGTTGTATCTGCCTGTGGATTTCTACGAGGATAAGATGAATTGCTTTGAGTACACCTTCTCCTCGGCGCTTTCGGCCAACGTGCTGACCTTCCTGCCCGAATTCGAGCCGTCCCTTCGCTTTGCGCCGTCCGAGCCGATTCCGCCCGTGGATTACGCGACTGTTCCCGTGGCGCCGGTCGTTCCGAGCCAGCCCGAGCCGACGCCTTCGACCCCCACCGTTTAAGGAGAAGTTATGAGAGATTATCAGAAAGAAACCGACTCCCGCATCGCTTTCATTCGCGAATTGCTGGAAAAGAGCCACAGTAAGGGCATTGTATTCGGAAATTCCGGCGGCAAGGATTGCGCGCTGGTTGGCATTTTATCCAAAATGGCCTGCGAGAACACCGTCAGCGTGATGATGCCCTGCGGCTCCTCTGTCAATTTCGGCAAGGATCTGGACGATGCCCGCGCGCTCTGCGATCGCTTCGGCATTGAAAACCGTATGGTCGATCTGACGGCGGTCAAGAAGGCCGAGATCGCGGCTTTGGAAGCGGCGACTTCCCTCAACGAGCAGGCGTTGACCAACATCGCGCCGCGCCTTCGTATGACCACCCTTTACGCCATCGGTGCGGCAGAGGGGCGTTTGGTTGCCGGAACGGGCAATCGCAGCGAGCGCTTTATGGGCTATTTTACCAAATGGGGCGACGGCGGTCACGATTTCAACCCGATCTCCGATTTGACCGTTGGTGAAGTGTACGAGTTCCTGCGCTACCTCGGCGCGCCTGCCTCGATCATTGAAAAAGCGCCCTCTGCGGGGCTGTTCGAGGGGCAGACCGACGAGGCGGAAATGGGTGTGAGCTACGCGGCCATTGACCGCTACATTCTCTCCGGCTCTGCCACCGCCGAGGATGCCGCTGTGATCGAGCGCTACCACGCGCGCTCCCTTCACAAGCTCGCGCCGATCCCGACCTTCGAGGCTTGGCAACAAACCAAGCTCCTCTGACTTCCTTTCTTTTGAAAAAGAAAGGAAGCAAAGAAAACTTTAACTCGCATTTACTATAAAATAAAATCTAACTTTCGTATCCCGAAAATATAAAAAGGATAGAGCCGCTAAGGATAGAGCCGCTAAGCTCTATCCTAATTTTTATTATTTATTTTTTATTTAAAAGTTTTTTGGTTCTTTTTTTCAAAAAAG
>JAZRZQ010000152.1:0-4535 GCA_045601445.1 Eubacteriales bacterium
AACCTCATTTACCTATTACGTTGATAATCTTTCGATGTATGATATGAACCCCGATATTGCCACCGGTGTCCTACAGCAGATCTATCAAATGAATGCGATGATAGGCGGCGGTATGTCAGCGGAGGATGCTGCCGGTGTTATGAGCATTCAGATCAATGGGGAAGTGGAAAGCCTCGGCAAAGACCAGATGCAGAACTTCTTCTATACCTACATTATGATCTTTGCTTTGTATATGGTTATTCTGCTTTACGGTCAGATGGTGGCAATGAGCGTTGCAACCGAGAAGAGCTCCCGCGCTATGGAGCTGCTTATTACCAGTGCCAAGCCCATCAATATGATGTTTGGTAAGGTTTTAGCGGCTTGTATGGCAGGCCTTGTTCAGCTTGTTGCCATCTTTGGCTCGGCACTTGTCTTCTACAACGTGAACAAGTCCTATTGGGGCGATAACGGGATCATTGACTCGATCTTTAATATTCCGACGGATCTGTTTGTATATATGCTCGTGTTCTTCCTGCTCGGCTTCCTCATTTATGCGTTCCTCTACGGTGCGATTTCGTCCACGGTTTCCAAGCTGGAGGATATCAACACAGCCGTTCAGCCGGTAACCTTCCTGTTCGTGATTGGTTTTATGGTGGTTATCTTCTCCATGACCAGCGGCAGCGTGAACAATGCTTTGATGACGGTTTGTTCTTATATTCCTTTCACCTCACCGATGGCTATGTTTACAAGAATTGCTATGAGCACCGTACCTTGGTATGAGATTGCGATCTCCATCGGTATTTTGGTTGCATCTACCTTCGGAATTGGTATACTGTCCGCTAAGATCTACCGTGTAGGTGTTCTTATGTACGGAACATCTCCCAAGATCGGCAATATTATTAAGGCTGTTTGGAAGGCATAAGCCAATTCCCCCTCGTTCATAGAATGAGGGGGGATTTCTTTTTTTCGGGAAGAAGAGAGAAACGCGAACGATTTCGTGTGACGGGGGTTTTTACATTTGTGAAATGTCACGAAAAAAGCGATTCTCTAACAATTATGCGAAAAACAAAATGTTAACTTTTGTATGATATCACAAAAATTCCCCGTCATTTTTGTTGCAAACGGAGAAATGCGCCACACCTTTCCTCAACTTTGCTCCAAACCCTTGTAAAACAGGAAAATATTTCCTAAAATAAAGGTGTAACATCACACCGCACACGAAAGAAAGGAGAAGGAGTATGAAAAAGAGTGCGTTAAAGTTCATATCGGGTTTGCTTTGTGTTTTGATGGTGCTGCAAACGCTCCCTCTTTCGGTGTTTGCAAGCGAGATCTCGCTCGGAGGAGAGGCGGGAGTCGAGACGGCTACGCCCGCGCCCTTGTCGAGCGATGCGAGCGAAGAGAAAATCGAAGCGCAGATTCTGTATGAATTGACGGATCGGCGCGAGATCGACACGAAATATTTTATGCTTTCCGACCGATCGATTGTCGCGGCAAAGTATGAATTGCCCGTGCACTACCGGTCTGAGAACGAATGGAAGGACATCGACCTTTCGATCACGCAGGAGCAGGAGGAGCTTTCTCTTTCGGAAAACGCGTTTGAAACGAAGTTTTCGAAAAAGTCAAACGGCAACAAGCTCGTAAGCCTCACCAAGGGGCAGTATCAGCTCTCTTGGGCTCTTTCGGGCGCAAACAAGGTTTCGGCCGTTTACGAGAACGACGATTTCATCGGCCCGCAGGAGGCAGCCGTACTGAAAAACCTGACGGGAAGCGTCACCTATCCTGCCGTTTTGAATCAAACCGATCTGCAGTATATCGTTTCGGGCGACCGTATCAAGGAAAATATCATTCTGCAAAGCAGCGCCGCCCCGCGCGAATTTACCTTTACCTACAAAACAGGGCATCTCTCGGTGCGCCAAAGCACAGCGGGCGAAATTGAGCTGTACGACGCCGAGCAAAACGAAGTGCAATTCACCCTGCAAGCACCGTATATGGTCGATGCCGCAGGCGTGCGCTCCGATGCGGTCACGCTTCGCTTGGAGGAAGTGAAAAACGGCTCGTTCACGCTGATTCTGACGCCCGAGCGTGAGTGGATCGAGAAGGAAGAGCGCGTATGGCCGATCGTGATCGACCCCGCCGTGGTCGGCACACAGTACGCCGCCAATATTTGGGATATTGTTCTTGGAAAAGAGTATAGCTATGCTCTGAACTATCGCGCGTCGGACTTTTTGGTCGGCTCGAACGGAAACAACGTCATCTTCCGCAGCCTGATCCGTTTCCCCGAGCTTCCCGATATTCAGGAAGGCGTTGTGGTCAAAGCCAATTTGTACTTGACGCCCTATCAAGCGGCGCTGGATAGCGACGATGCCGCACTCAAGCCCCGTCCTGCCGGCCCGATTACGGTCAATGCCCATCGCGTGACCGAAAATTGGCCTCAAATCGGAGCCACTTGGGCAGGGTATGCCGGCGCCTACGACGACAAGGTGCTGGATTATTTTCTGTATCACAGCACCGATGATCGCTTTTCCCTTGATCTGACGCACGTCATTTCCGATTGGTACACGGGCAAGCATCCCAACTACGGCGTGATGCTCAAAGCGGCCTACGAGGGATTCGCGAATCAGATCATGCAGTTCACTTCCTCGGATTGGGGTCACGATGATGCCAATACCAGAACCTACCGCCCCGTTCTGACCGTGCAGTATCGCAACGTGGTGGGTCTGGAGGATTATTGGGCGTACAGCTCTCAGAGCGTCGGCGGCGGCGCGGGACAGGTCAACCTCTTTAACGGCAACCTGACCTTTATGCACACCGACGCAAGCTACGAATCGCTCATTACGGGCTTTTCGCTCTCGCATATCTACAACAGCGGCTACTACCACGACAACGCCTACGAAACCACATCCCAGCTCTACGGTATGGGCTGGAGCCTGAATCTGATCCAATCCCTGCAGGCGGTAGAGGTGGAGAACAATTCGGCCGTCAAATTCGTCTACCGCGACAGCGACGGCACCAAGCACTACCTCGTCGAAATCGGTGAGGAGAATGACAAAACCATCGTCGATGAGGACGGCCTCGGCTATTCCTATTCCTACCACGAAAACGAGGAGTACCGGCACGTTCTCACCACGTGCGACAAAACCAAGCTCAAATTCGGCGATTACGGCCTGCTCGGGCAAATTGAGGATGCCAACGGCAATACCATCACCGTCGGATATATTGATGCGGATTGGGACTGCGTGATCGAAAGCATTACCACCTCGTCGGGCGGCGTCATTACCTTCTACGAGGGCGGCGGCTCGTACAACGACAAAAACCTCGCTCGCGTCATCGATGCCGCAGGCAGACAAACCAGCTATACCTATACCCCCAAGGGCGACGCAAAACAGCAGCTTACCAGCGTCACCTTCCCCGACGCAACAAGCCTGTATTATGACTACGATGCAAACGACCGCCTCGTTTCTGTTACCGGCACGGATTGGACTCAGCTTCGCTATGAATACGACTCCTACGGCAGAGTCATCTCGGTCGAAAAAACCGATAACGAGGGCTTCGTGCGTCAAAGCCTTGATTTTGCCTATTCGTATTGCCAAACGGTCGTGACGGACCATCACGGAAGAACCATCACCTATCAGTTCGATACGCTCGGCAGACCCACGGGCGTGTATGACGACGAATACACCGCCGTCACGCAGAATTTCCCCGAAAATTCAACCGAGAAGAATCAGATCCGCTCGAATAACAAGATCACCCTGCAGGCAAATTCCCTGCAGTACGTTGGCAACGCCCTTCGCAACAGCGCCTTCCTGTCGGGAACACAGCATTGGAGCATCAGCACCGACGAGCCCGATGATGCCGTCACCGTCGTTTCCGATTCGGGCCCCGTTTCTCCGAAATCCCTTCGCATCCTCAATCAGGATGAAACGGATACGATCGTCACCCAAACCGAGCTTGTCATCGACGGCGAGACGCAAACCCTGTCGGGATATTTCAAAACGCAGGATCTTTCGGGCGGTGCCGATGGCGGCGCGGGCCTCTCTGTGACCGTGCGCCGTGCGGACGGAAGTACCTATAATCTCTTCTCCGAGCGCCTGATCGCTACGACCGACCCCGAGCAGGAAAACGGCTACGTCCGTCTGACGCTCACCTTTACCCTCGCGCAGGGAGAGACGCTGCAAAGCGTCTCCGCGGGAATCTGGAATGCCTCGGGAACAGCCTGGCTGCAAGCGCTCCAGCTTGAGTCGGGCGACAGCGCAAACCACGTCAATCTCATCCAAAACGCGGGCTTTGACTATGCCGATCTCGATTGCGTCCCCGAGGAGTACGACGCCAATCTGTCGCAGGATCTCGGCAACGCGGTCAGTCAGATCGCGGGCTATGACGGCGGCAAGTGCTTCTGGATCGGTGGTCTGGAAAGCACCAATCAGTATATCTCGCAGACAACGGGACTTGCGGGCAAGGCGGGCGACGTCTACAGCTTTGGCTCTTGGGTCAAGGCGGTCTGTGTCCCCTCGCACGAGACCGACGGCACCGCGGGCCTGAAAATGGTTCTGCAGATC
>JAZRZQ010000153.1:0-10973 GCA_045601445.1 Eubacteriales bacterium
ATTTTCAAGGAAGATGTCATAGTACCGCTTATTGTATTTTTTACATATATTGTTTTGAGAATTCTATATTTGATTGTTTCAACACGAGATTTAGCTCAAGAACAATAAGGCATCTTTTTTTGTCAACACGTCTCAAAAAATTATGAAAGCATCAGCTTTCGGAATTTTTTCATTTGTGTCCGCAGGACACAACATCATTTGCGTGCTTGCGCGCAACATCATTTGACCGAAGGTCAACATCATTCCGCCGCAGGCGGACACAAATGAACGAGGTTGCACTTCGTGCAAATGATGTGCTTCGCAATGATGTGGGCTTGCGCCCAATGATGTTGCGCTTCGCGCAAACGGATTTCCCCCGCCTTTTTGATAACCCCCGCCTTTTTGCCGTCCGGGATTGAAAAATATCAGAAAGTGTGCTATCATAATTTATTATACGGTAGAATGCTACGTAGAGTTAAGGAGAAAGTTATGAGCAACTTTGGAATCAACGTTTTTGATTTTGGTGCCAAGGGCGACGGGATCACAGACGATACTGCCGCGATTCAAGCCGCGATCAATTACACCGCTGAACGCGGTGGTGGAAAGATTCTTTTTCCCTACACGAAGGGGGGATACCGAATCGCATCGCCTGCAATCGAGGAATACAATGGCAAGCCCTTGCGCGCACAGCTTATGATTCCTCCCGGAAGCGCCAATATTATGCTTGAAGGTGAAATGCCCTGCAAGATGCTCAATGCGTATATCGTGAGAAAGCTTGACTCGGTTAAGAGCAATTTTACCCCCACGAGATTTGCAGAATATTTGGATGCCCCTCTCGGATCGTGTAATACACGCATTTTTTCGGATTGGGATGCACCCGAGGAGCACGACGGAACAGCTCGACCTTACGCGATCATTGCAGCGCCCGAAGGAACATCCTGCAAAGGAAAATTCAGTGCTTTTATGTTCTCCGTTTCCAACCTCGATTTCCGCGTTCCGATGCGTCATGATAAAATGTATCCGACACAGTCAGCAGTAAACCTTCAAAACGTAAGTCGTGTCCACGTATCTGACAGCCAGTTTTCTCTATCGGAAAACGTGGGTGATACCGTTCTCGGAAAGGAGCTTTTGCATAACCCGTGCCATACGGCGGGACTGATTCTTTCCGGCGACCAAAACGACAATAACGTTATCAGAAACGTTGCTGTCCAAGGTTTTCGCTACGGTATTGTGGCAGGTGAGCACGTAGTTGCCGATTATCTTTATATCCATAACTGTGAGGAAGGACTCACGTTTCATGATTGTTCTCACTTGTCGATTATCAATCATATCGTCGCCCAACACAATACGGTAATTCTTTCGACAACCGATATGGATCTTTTTGGCATGCCGAAAGGTCCTTGCAACGTAGAAATCGGAACCGTCAATTTTGAGTGCGGAACGGGATTGTCGCCCACGATTTCACAACTCGAATACGGTGTTCGAGACGTTGACGGAAGGTTGCACGGCACACTAAAATGGTATAAGCCTTGGGGGAAACAGGAATTCCCCGCGATATGCACGGATCAGTTTGTGATTGAGCATTTTTAACGGTTGGCATTTTTTATCCAAGCCGCAGGCTTGGCATATCATCGCCGCGCGAAGTGCGGTGCATATCATCAAGGGCGGCAAGCCGCCCTTGTATCTCATCACGCTTTAGCGTGCATCTTACATGCGGTTTGATGAGATACAATGCTTCGCATTGATGATATACACGCCTTTGGCGTGATTGGGACGCGAATCGTTCTCAACCTCTTGCCACACTTCCCCGTATTGATTTATTGCCGCTTCTGCGCTATCATTGAATCAATCAAGAGATAAGCTTTGCCACTGCAAACAGATTCATTGATGCAGAAGAAACACTCGCAAGAAAGGATGGCTTTTATGAGTGATTACGCTAAATTTGTTGAAAAGCACCGTGGTTTGATTCTGGATTCCCTTGAATATATCTGGAAGAATCCCGAAACCGGGTACAGAGAGTGGAAGACCCATCGCTATATGGAAGAAGTCTTTGTAAAGCTCGGCTATCAGCTTACTTTAGCAGGGAATATCCCCGGCTTTACTGCCGAGATTGATACGGGCAAAGAAGGCCCTACCGTTGCGGTTTTCGGTGAAATGGATGCATTGATCTGTCCCACACACCCCGCAGCAGATCGCGAGACAGGCGCGGTACACTCCTGCGGTCACTGTGCCCAGGCGGCGGCGCTGATCGGTCTTGCGGCCGCACTCAAGGAAGAGGGCGCGCTGAACGGTATGTGCGGTAAAATAAGACTCGTGGCAGTACCCGCAGAGGAACTGATTGAGATAGAGTATCGTGAGCAACTGCGCAAGCAGGGAATCATCAAATACCTTGGCGGTAAGCCTGAGTTTATGTGGCGAGGTCTTTTGGATGGTGTGGATCTCGCGTTTATGATTCATACCGCCGGCGGAAAAAAGCCGGAATTCGGCATCATTCGCGGATCTAACGGTTGCATTGCCAAAACAATGACCTTTGAGGGCGTTGCATCGCATGCAGGCGGCGCGCCGCATAAGGGCGTAAATGCGCTATATGCTGCCAACCTTGCGCTGAATGCCGCGAATGCTCTGCGTGAAACCTTTACGGACGATCAACATATCCGTTTTCATCCGATTATTACCCGCGGCGGTGCTGCGGTTAACGCGATTCCCGAAACGGCAATTATGGAAAGCTATATTCGCGGTGCGTCTATGCAGGGAATTGTAAAGGTTAATAAAAAAATCAACCGAGCTATGGCGGCTTCGGCGGCAGCGATTGGCGCGAAACTGCATTTGCGCGATATTCCGGGTTATTGGATACGGCAGTACCCCGAGGATTTCCGCTTGGCCTTTGAGGAAGCGGCAAAACAGGTGATTGATAACGTAAAGCTTACCGGCGGGTGGAGCACAGGCTGCTCGGATATGGGAGACGTTGGCGCTGTTATGCCGACGATCCATCCGTACGTCAGCGGTGCTGCAGGCGCTGCGCACGGTAATGATTTCTATATCATCGACGGCGAAACCGCCTGCGTGAAGTCTGCCGAGGCACAGCTTGTGCTTTTGTCGGTGCTTTTAAAGGATCATGCGAAAAGAGCAAACGATATTATCGCAAACTATAAGCCGGAGTTTGCTTCCATGCAGGAATACTTCGACTTTGTCGACAAGCTCAACATTGATGATGACGTTGTTACATACGACGGCGAAGACAAGGTCATTTTAAAGTATTAATAAACGCTTTGCGTGGTTTCCCGATCTATTTTTTTGCTAAAACGGGCCGTTTCGTGGCATCCTAACCAAAAAAGCCACGAAAGGCGGTTTTGAACATGAAACGGGCGCTTCGGGACGGGGCTTTCATCCTCCTCGGTTCTTTTTTCCTCGCGGTGGGGCTGAACGTATTTTTCGTTCCCTTTCGATTCTCGTCGGGCGGGATCGGGACGGTCGGCGTCATTTTGCTGTCCTTTTTCGGCATTCCGCTCTCGGTGACGAGTCTGGTCGCCAACGCGGTGTTGATCGGCCTTGGCTACCGACTTCTCCCAAAAGACCTGATCGTGAAAACGGGTCTCGGCATTTTGCTTCTTTCTCTGTTTTTGGAATGGACGGCGCACTTCCCCGCTTTTTACGAGGACTCTTTTTTGGCCATGGCCATCGGCGGCGTTCTGGACGGGATCGGAATGGGGCTTGTCCTAAAGGCAAACGCTTCGACGGGCGGCATTGATTTTTGCGCCTTCCTTGTGAAAAAGCGTCTGCCGCAGATTTCCATGCCGAACTTTATTTTCACCGTCAACAGCGTGCTGTTGCTGTTCTCGGGCTTTTTATATCAAAGCTATGCGATCGCTTTTTACTCCATCATCGCGATGTTTCTTTCTTCCCGCATCACCGATGCGATGCTCGCTGTCGGGGAGCGTGCCAAGGCCATTGAGATCCTGTCGGACAACGTTGAGAGGATCAAAGAGATGATCTTGAACGACTTCGGCCGAGGCGCGACGGAGATCTATGCCAAGGGTGCTTTTTCCTCTCGGGAGAAAAAGCTGCTTTTGTGTGTGGCCAAGCCCAAGGAAGTGTCGCGCATCGTTCAAGCGGTCAAGGCCATTGACCGGTCTGCCTTTCTGATGATCTCGGACGTTCACGAGGTATGGGGAGAGGGATTTAAAATGTGACCAAACAAGGAGATTTCTATGAAACGCTTCGTATTTACGGTGGACGACAACGTCCGTTTTCTGCGTGAGTTGACCGAAGGGAGCTTCGAGCACCCGTGGGAGCATCCCTATTTGAAGGTCTATCACACCCTTCACCGTCGCTACGGCTTGAAGGTACAGCTCAATTTGTTTTACCGCGAAAACGAATTTTCCCTCGATCAGGTGACACCGCGATACCGTCGGGATTTTGAGGAGAACGCCGATTGGCTGAAATTTTCCTTCCATTCCGAGCTGGAGAATCGCCGTCCTTACGAGTTTTCGGGCTACGACGAGGTGTTTGCGGCCTGCTCGGCCGTTCACCGCGAGATCCTTCGCTTTGCGGGCGCGGCATCCTTAGCCGAGACGACGACGATCCACTACTGTCGGACAAGCTCGGTGGGGCTTTGCGCGCTGCGGGACTGCGGCGTGCGGGGACTGCTCGGCCTCTTCGGGACAAAGGAAGAACCGAGAAGCTCCTACAACCTTTCCCTCGAGGCGGCAGAACGGCTTCGCGAGGGGGAGATCCTTTCGCAGGACGGTCTTTTCTTTGCCTCGATTGATCTGATCCTGAACCGATGCAAGAAGGAAGAGACTGTGCCGCGCTTGCGGGAGCTTTTGGGGCGGGATTCGATCCGTATGATGATCCACGAGCAGTATTTTTACCCCGATTACCCCCGCTATCAGCCCGATTTTGCGCAAAAAACAGAAGCCGCCGTTGCCTTTTTATCGGAAAACGGCTATCAAAGCATCTTTTTGGAAGAAGAGGCAAGGGCTTGACGTATATCAAAAGCCATCAACGATCGTCAGTTGCTTTATTCTATCTGTGTCTCTTCGGCATCTTCTTTGTTGTCAATCGAAAGCAAAATCACGGTCAGCGGTTTCATATTCCCCCCTCATTATTCGGAGTTATTTCAACTCTCTTTCAACTCCAATTTTACATCAAAGTTTCAAAAAAGTCTATAATAAATTCAAAAGAAATCTATTATGGAGTTGTTTTATGAAACAAGAGCGGCATTTCGGATTGAGAATTGAGGACAGCTTGCTGCGGAAATTCCGATACGTGTGTGAATATGACGGGCGTTCTGCAAACGGAAAGATTCTGTATATGATCCGCGCCTGTGTCGCGGAATTTGAAAAAACCTACGGGCCGATCGAGCTGGACGGTGAAAAACAGGAAAAAGACTGATCTTTTCAGTCTTTTTCCTTTTCTTTTGGCACTTTTGCTTGCTTTTCGGGAAAAAATTTGCTACCATTAAACCAGTGCATCACGATATGCTACCATGCCGAAGATCAAATGCCGTCTTTTCGACGAAAAAACAATCGGATCGGAGAATCAATATGACAAAGCAAAACGCAATCCTTGCCACCCGCTTCGGCGGTTTGGCCCATGAAACGGCTCTTTTTTTGGAAGAAGAGCATTTAAAAGACACGGCTCGTTGGGAAAAATTCGTCAACGTCTTCCGCTTACAGCCCGACGGAGAACGGAACGGCTGGCGCGGGGAATATTGGGGAAAGATGATGCGTGGCGCGGTGACGGTGTATCAGTACACCAAAAGCGAGTCGCTCTACGAGGCACTCGCGCAATCGGTGCGCGATCTGTTTTCCGTTCAGGCTGAGGACGGCCGCGTTTCCTCCTACAGCCGCGAGGCAGACGTGCAAGCGTGGGATCTTTGGTGCAGAAAATACGTGATGCTCGGATGCGAATACTTCCTTGAGATTTGCAAGGACGAGGCGCTCCGAGACGAGACGCTTGCCTTTTTATGCCGCTTGGCGGACGAGATTTTAACCAAGATCGGCCCCGGCAAGAAAAAGATCACCCAAGCGACGCGAAATTGGCTTGGGCTGAACTCCTCCTCCATCCTTGAGCCGATGGTCAGACTGCACACGCTGACAGGCGAGGCGCGCTACCTTGATTTTGCCTCTTACATCGTCGAGATCGGCGGTGCGGAAGGGATCAACGTATTCGAGCTTTCCCTTGAGGGGCGCTTGATGCCGTATCAGTACGGGGTGGCAAAGGCCTACGAGATGATCTCCTGCTTCGAGGGCCTTCTCGCGTACTACAAGGTAACGGGCATCGAAAAGTACAAAACGGCAGTTCTGAATTACGCGGAAGCACTTTTGGACTCCGAGATCTCCATTATCGGCTGTTGCGGTGTCACGCACGAGCTGCTCGATCACACCAAATGCCGTCAGACCGTCCGAAACAGCGAGCAAGAGGTGATGCAGGAGACCTGCGTGACCGTGACGCTGATGAAATTTTTGGCGGCCGTGCTTGAGCTCACGGGTGACAGCCGCTTTGCCGACGTGATCGAGAAATCGTTTTACAACGCCTATCTCGGTGCGTTGAACGTCGAGCATCGCCACAGCGAATTCCCGAAGAAAAAACACCCCGAGCTTCCCCTCGTGGCAACCGACCTGCCCTTTGACAGCTACAGTCCCTTGACCCCCGGCTTGCGCGGCAGAATCGTGGGCGGCTATCAGATGCTCAGCGATTACAGCTATTTCGGCTGCTGTGCCTGCATCGGTGCGGCGGGCGTCGGCGTCTTTCTGAAAAACGCCGTGGTGCTCCGTGAGGACGGCATCACGCTCAACTTCTACGAGCGCGGAACGGTGGAGCTGATCTATGAAGGCATCAAGATCGCCTTGACGGTCAAGACCGATTATCCCGCTGACGGCAAGATCTGCATTTCCGTTGCGGCAGAATCCCCCGTAGCCTTTACTCTGCGCCTTCGCACGCCCGCTTGGGTCGGATCAAACGGAATCTGGAAGGAATACCGAAGAACCTGGTCGCAGGACACTCTTGAGATCGACTGGCCGATGCCGCTCTCTCTTCACTTCCCCGAAAGCTGGGAAGAGGATTGCATCTGGACCGATCGCTCCCAGAGCACCCCGCCCTATAACGTACCCGGCCCGATCAAGGTTTACCACAAGCCCGAGGACGATCGCTTTGTTGCCGTCACGCGCGGCCCGTTGACGCTGGCCGCCGACAGCCGCACGGGAAAGGACGCCGCTTCCGAATTTTCCCCGCCCGTTCGCGCAGAGCGCATCGAGGGCGACATCGCTCCGGGTGTTCCCTGCCTTGTTAAGATGGAAGTAGAGGGCGAGGACGGCGAGAAGTATATTTTGGTGGACTACGCTCACGCAGGCCGCGATTGGGAAACGAAGATCGCCGCCTGGCTTCCGACCAAAGAGTAAAGGAGACGGCTATGCGCTATCAAATCGACCACGATCTGCACATTCACTCTTTTCTTTCGACCTGCTCGCGAAACAGCGCACAGACGACAAAGCGCATTTTGCAATACGCGCGCGATTTTAATTTGAACACGATCTGTCTGACCGACCATTTCTGGGACGAGACGGTCGCAGGGGCTTCGCGCTGGTATCAGATTCAGGATTATTTTCACGTCCAAACGGCAAAGCCCCTGCCCCAAGCAGAGGGAATCCGATTTTTGTTCGGCTGTGAAACGGATCTTGACCGCCGCTTCACCCTCGGGATCTCGCCCGAGCGCTGTCGCGATTTTGATTTCATCATCATCCCGACCACGCATCTTCACATGAAAAATTTCACGATCGAAGAGAAGGATTTCTCCGTGGCTCGCAGAGCCGCGCTTTGGGTCGACCGTCTGGATGCCGTGCTGGAGATGGATTTGCCCTTTCACAAGATCGGCATCGCCCATCTGACGACCACGCTGATTGATACCTCCTCGCGCGAGAACTACCTCGCCGTTCTCAATCGACTGCCCGAAGCCGAGCTTCGCCGTCTGTTTGAGGCGGCCGCCCGTCGCGGATGCGGCATTGAGATCAACGTGGAAACAAGCCAGCTTGTCGACGAAGAGTTCCCCTCGGTACTTCGCATTTACCGCATCGCCAAGGAATGCGGCTGTCTTTTTTACGTCGGCGGCGACGCCCACACGCCAAACGGCTTTCTCCCCGCATTGGCGAGCGCCAAAAAGACCGTAGAAGCACTCGGCCTGACCGAAGCGGACAAATTCCGCCTTTGATCCTCGGAAAATCCCCAAACCGAATACCGACAAAAAAGCCGTCTGATCCATATCAGACGGCTTTTGGTTTGCCTTGTTTTTGCCTTGTTTTTTAGATCGCGCCGAAGATAAACTTAGCAACGAAGAGCAGGGCGATGACGGTGATGGTGATGTCTTTCTTCTTGTATTCGCCGGTGAAGAGAGAGATCAGAACGTAAGCGATGGCGCCGAGACCGATACCGTTGGAGATGGAGTAGGTCAGGGGCATCATAACCAGAACGACGAAGGCGGAAACTGCGGAGCGCAGATCGCTAAAGTCGACCTTGGCAAAGTTCTTGAGCATCAGAACGCCAACCCAGATCAGAGCGGGAGCGGTAGCCGCGGAAGGGATGATGCTGGCAACGGGGGTAACGAAGAGGCACAGGGCAAAGCAGAGAGCGGTGACAAGGCTGGTCAGACCGGTTCTGCCGCCTGCGGCAACGCCGGAAGCGGATTCCACGAAGGTGGTGCAGGTAGAGGTACCGGTAGCAGCACCGACGACGGTAGCTACGGAGTCGGAGAGCATCGCCTGTTCGATGTTGATGGGGTCACCGTTTTCGTCGAGCATATCAGCCTCGGAAGCAGTGCCGTAAACCGTGCCGATGGTGTCGAACATATCAACGATGGCAAAGGTGATAATGAGAACGATGGCATTGAACACACCGCCGATGTGCGCGGAAGAGAACGCGCCCTTCCAGGCTTCACCGTTGAAAAGACCGGAAATACCGATCGCGCCGAAGTCCTTGAAGGACTGACCGATCTGGCTGAGGTCAAAGCTGATGCGAAGGTCGGCATACGCGGGGTTGAGGTAAACGATCGCGTAGTAGACGACGGTGGTGGCAAGAATGCCGATGATAACGCTTCCCTTGACGTTCTTCTTGGAAAGGATAGCGATGATGATAAAGCCGAGCAGGGCGATCACTGCGGGCATAATGGCACGGAAGGGGGTAGCGCCCGTGATGACGGAGTTAACGTTGACAAACTGAACGAGAGTGTACTGATTTGCTTGGATGATACCGACGTTCTGGAAGCCGATGAAGGCGATGAACAGACCGATACCGGCGGGGATGGCCTTTTTCAGACAGTCAGGCATTGCCTTTGCCAGATAGGTTCTCACGCCCGTGACCGAGAGGATCAGGAAGAGAACACCGGACAGGAAGACGATGACCATACCGGTCTGATAGCCGTGGATCAGATCGACGTTGCTGAAAAACGCGCCCGAAACGAAGCAGGTGCAGAAGAACGAGTTCAGACCCATACCGCAAGCCTGAGCAAACGGCAATTTGGCATAGAACGCGTAAAGCAGCGTACCGACGACAGCGGCGAGAATGGAAGCAACGAAAACGCTGTTCCAAATCTGTCCGAGCTGTGCGGAATCCGCACCGAGTCCGGCAAGCCAGCCGTTAGCGCCGTCAGCCGCAATCTGATTGGGGTTGACAAAAATGATGTACGCCATGGCAAAGAAGGTGGTGAGTCCGGCGATGATCTCTGTTTTGACAGTCGATCCGCGCTCGGAGATCTTGAAGAATTTGTCCATAAATTTCTCCTTATCTTTTTTGTACCGCTTGTTTGAAAAAACAAATCAGCATTTTCATTATAAAGGATGCGACGGAAAAATTCAACAGAAATTGACAAAAAAAGTTAAAATTCCGTTCATTTTTCTTTCCGCGCGAGCCAAAAGGGCTCGAGAACAAGAAAAAAGCCTTTCGAAAAGGCTTTTTTCTTTGCTTTTACAGGGCAGTCTGGGTATCGTCGGGGTCTCCCTCGCGGGCGAGGCGGTACTCCTCGCTCCAATCCAGATCGCGGTATTCCTCGCCGCGGGGATCGGTGCGGATCCACTCCAACAGAAGATCGAGCATTTCCTCGGTCCAGGTGGCACGGTCGATCTGCGCGGTGGTGAATTTACCCGCGCCGATCATTTCAAAGCCGAAGTCGTCCTTGACGTGGGTCTTGGCCGCGCCCTCGACCACCTCCTGCACCAGATGTGCGGGAATGAAGAGCACGCCGCCGCCTGCGCCGAATACCACGTCTCCCGGCAGGACGGTGGCCTTACCGATGCGGGTGATGCCGTTGAAGTCCTTCATCACAAACTCGCGGATGGGCGTCGGGTCGATGCCGCGGTAATACACCTGCACGCCCTCGTGCTGCTTCATCTGCTCGACGTCACGGATGCCGCCCCAGATGACCGCGCCGCCGCCGCCCGTGCGGGTCTTGATGGCCTTGGTCAGATTTCCGCCGAGGAAGGTGCCCTTGAAGATCTTGTCGTACATATCGGCCACGACCACGTCGCCGCCGACGAGGGTGTCGATCACCCACTGGTTGTAATTGCCCGATCTTCCCTCGGCCGCACCCTGCGCGAAGGCGACCTCGTGCAGGTCGGGGCGGGTGGGAACGAACGAGCAGGTGACGGCGCGGCCGATGAGCTTGCGGTCATCGTCGTGAAGGGTTTTCAGATCCCCCTCGAACTGCGTGATGTAGCCCTTTAAATAGATGGGCTTCCAAAGCTCCTCGAGCGTCATTTTGCGCATTGCCTCCAGATAGCGGTCAGGCACGCGGGGACGGCCGTCTGCAAAGCGCTCTCCCTTCCAAAGGGGCGTTAAGGCGATGATCTCTTCTCTGCAATTAAATTTCATTTCAGCACTTCCTTTCCCGAATCGGTTACGGTAATAAAATAGCAGCCGTTGGCTTGCAGGGTCAGGGGGATGCGAGCCTCGCCCTGGCTGATAAAGCGACAAACGGGCTCAGGCACGGTGTGGCGGCGAAGAAG
>JAZRZQ010000154.1:0-6046 GCA_045601445.1 Eubacteriales bacterium
GCGCCTGCGATGCGGCTGCATCGCTTCGCGCTTGACTCAAGGCGTATCTTCCGGGCGAAGCGCCCCTCGGATACTGCCAAGCGGAAAATAAAGGAGCATCCTTCAGGATGCTCCTTTTTGTATGGGCTGGATCTGTATCGATCAGGTCTTGAATAAAAGGTCGGCGTAGGTTGGGAAGGGCCACAGCGCCGCATCGACCAGGGATTCAAGGGAGTCGATGGCAAGGCGAAGGGTTTCCATCCGACGTAGTACCACCTTGCAGTAGTAGCGCGCGCAGTCGAGCGTGTCGGAAATGGTCTTGGCCTGAGCGATCTCCGACTCCAGCGCCGAAAGATTCTCCCAAAGGGAATCGGTCAATTCGGCAAGACGGGAGAGCAGCTCGTCCTCGGCGCGGGTCGAGAGCGATGCGGGGTGCGCCGCCTTGCGCTCGCGCTCACGAAGAAGGCGATTCTGATATTCCAGCACGGCGGGGAGAATGCTCTTGCGCGAGAGATCCAAAAGCGTCAGCGCCTCGATGGAACGCGTCTTGCTGTAATTTTCGAGCATCACCTCCTGCCGCGAGGCGATCTCCGTCTCGGACAGGACTCCGTGACGGGCAAACAAACGAACGTTTTTCTCATCGGTATAATGGGGCAGAACGTCCACCGTGTCGGAAAAATGCAAGAGTCCGCGCGCGCGGGATTCCTCCTCCCATTCACGCGAATAGCTGTTTCCGTTGAAGATAATGCGGCGATGCTTCACGAGCGTGTCGTGGATCAGCTTATTCAGATCCGTCGCAAAATCCTCACCCTTTTCGAGGTAATCGGCAAAGTCGGTCAGCGCGTCCGCGACGATGGTGTTGATGACCATATTCGGCCCCGCGATCGAGCAGGACGAGCCGGGCATACGGAACTCGAACTTGTTGCCCGTAAAGGCAAAGGGCGAGGTACGGTTTCGGTCGGTGTTGTCGCAGGGGATCTCCGGCAGGATCGAAGCGCCGATGTTGAGCTTGGTCTTGGGACGGTCCTCGGGCTTTTCGCCCGCCATAATGTCCTCCAGAATGCTCTCCAGCTCCGAGCCGAGGAAGATCGAAACCACCGCGGGGGGCGCCTCGTGGCCGCCCAAGCGGTGATCGTTGCCGGCACTGGTCACCGAGAGGCGAAGCAGATCCTGATTTTCATCCACCGCCTTGATGACCGCCGTCAGCATCAGCAAAAACAGCGCGTTGTGCGCAGGGGTCTTGCCGGGCTTTAAGAGATTGAGCCCCGTGTCGGTCGAAAGCGACCAGTTGTTGTGCTTGCCGCTGCCGGACACCCCGTCGAAGGGCTTCTCGTGAAGAAGGCAGGCAAAGCCGTGGCGCGCGGAGATCTTTTTCATCATCTCCATGGTGAGCTGATTGTGATCGGTGGCAATGTTCACGGTGCTGTAAATGGGTGCCAGCTCGTGCTGTGCGGGCGCAACCTCGTTGTGCTCGGTCTTGGCTAAAATGCCGAGCTTCCAGAGCTCCACGTCCAGCTCCTGCATAAAGGCCTGTACGCGCGGCTTGATCTGCCCGTAGTAGTGATCGTCCATCTCCTGCCCCTTGGGCGGGCGCGCCCCGAAGAGCGTGCGGCCGCAGTAGACCAGATCGGGACGGCGATTCCACATTTCGCTGTCGATCAGAAAATATTCCTGCTCTGCGCCGACCTCGGCATTCACGCGGCGCACGTCGGAAAGCCCGAACAGCTTCAACAAGCGCCGAGCGGCCAGATCAAGGGCCTCCTGACTGCGCAGCAGAGGCGTTTTTTTGTCCAGGCATTCGCCGTGGAAGGAACAAAACGCCGTCGGAATGCAAAGGGTGCGATCCTTGATAAAGGCGTAGGAGCTGGGATCCCAAACGGAGTAGCCGCGCCCCTCGAAGGTCGCGCGCAGGCCGCCGGATGGGAAGGACGAGGCATCCGCCTCACCCGCCACCAGATTCTTGCCCGAAAAATCCATAATGACCTTGCCCGCCTCGGCCTTCTGCAAAAAGCTGTCGTGCTTTTCGGCGGTGGTGCCTGTCATCGGCTGGAACCAATGAGTGAAATGGGTCGCTCCGTTTTCGATGGCCCAATCGCGCATGGCCCTCGCCACGATATCCGCCACCTCGGGATCGAGCCGCACGCCGCGCGCCACGGC
Source organism: Eubacteriales bacterium (assembly GCA_045601445.1). Taxonomy (GTDB): domain Bacteria; phylum Bacillota; class Clostridia; order Oscillospirales; family SIG627; genus RGIG5579. The sequence continues at coordinate 2,137 of JAZRZQ010000154.1, forward strand.
GCGCTTGAGCGAGCGGTAAACCTCCTCGGGCAGGGTTTTTTTCATCACGCTTTCATTGAAAACGCGTTTTCCAAAGATCTCGGGAACGTTAATGCTCATAAAAAATGCTCCTTGTTTTGCCGTATCAATAACCGATCTGTCCGAGGGAATCGTCGTTTTCGATCCAATCGGACACCGCGATCACGCGAAAATCGCTCTTGGTGTCGCGCACGACCACCTTTTCGATACCCGCGTTGATGACCATTCGCTTGCAAAGCTGACAGCTCGAGGAATTCTGCACGAACTCGCCCGTCTTGGCATCAATGCCGCAAAGATACATCGTCGCGCCGATCATCTGCTCGCGCGGGGCGTTGATGATCGCGTTCTGCTCCGCGTGCACGCTGCGGCAAAGCTCGTAGCGCTCGCCGCGGGGAATGTTCATCTTCTCACGCAGGCAAAACTTCAGATCACAGCAATTCGCTCTGCCGCGCGGCGCACCGGCGTAGCCCGTGGAAACGATCACGTCGTTTTTCACGATGATCGCACCGTATTTTTTTCTCAGGCAGGTGCTTCTCTCTGCCACGACCTCGGCAATATCCAAATAGTAATTTTCCTTGGAAATTCTGTCTACCATCAAAAGGCCTCCGTTTCCCGATGAAAAATCGGTAAAAATTCAAAGTCATTATACTACAAAGAAAGAAAAGATGCAACACCATTCGCCAAAAAAAGAAGCGCCCTCCCGAAGGAAGGCGCAAGGCCGTTGTCTTTCAAAAAGCCAAAGTGCGGCGGCGCGAAGCAAAGAGCGTTCTTTCGTCTTTACTTTGTTTCGTCGTCAAGCACCTGCACCGTGAGGGAAACGGTGCTTTTTTCGGTGCGAACGCCGAACAGCTCAAGGGTATACTCCACGAAGATGCGCCCGCCCCTCTCGTCCAATTCGCACGCTAAGCGGTGGGTGTGAAGGGTCAGGTTCATCCCTTCCTTGTTTTTGTCAAAATCGCAAAGGTGGCGCGCACCGTTTTCGAACACCATACAAACGTGATCTCTCCCGCTGCGAAGCAGGATCAGCATCCCCGAGGGGGAAAGGCAAAAGGTCGTCAGATTCCCCTCCAGCCCCGTGATCTCCGTTTCCTCGTAGGTGATGCGCTTGGAGCCGTCCTTTTCGACGGAATAGATCCCGAGGGTGGTCAGATGCGAGGGGATCGGCTCGGGAAGCGCGGGACATTCGATCTCCTGTTCGGTGTCCTCCGTGCGATCGGTCGGGAGATCCTCGGCAAAATACAGCTCCTCCTCTTCCTCGGTCTCGGGGAAGAAATCCTCCTCGTCGGTTTCGGCGGCGGAAAGCAGCTCAAAAAAGCGCGTGTTCTCCACGCAAATCCGACACGGCTTTTTCACTTCTCTCACCCCCCTTTGATTCTGATGGGTATCATAGCATAAAAAGAGAGAATCGTCAATCAAGAAGTGTTGAAATTTCATCGAAGGTATGCTATAATAAACTGATTTATCATATTCACTCGGAAAGGAGAGGCGATATGGTCCTCATCATCGCGGAAAAGCCGAGCCTTGCGCGCAACATCGCCTCGGCCATCGGCTCGCTTGCCCGTCGGGACGGCTATCTCGAGGGCGAAGGGTATCTGGTCACCTGGGCCTTCGGCCACCTCTTTTCTCTTTGTGACATCGAGCATTATCAGAACAAGCCCGAAAAAAGCCGCTGGACGATGCAGGGCCTGCCCTGCTTTCCCGAGCCGTTTGAATTTTCCCTGCGTCGGGACAAGGACGGCGGGGTCGATGCGGGCGTCAAAAAGCAGTTTGACACCATCACAAGGCTCTGCCACCGTGAGGACGTGACGCAGATCGTCAACGCGGGCGACGCCGACCGCGAGGGCGAGATCATCATCCGCCTTTGCATCCGCCACGCCAAGGCGGAGCATAAGAGCCTTTTGCGGCTGTGGCTGCCCGATCAGACGGCGGAAACGGTGCGCGCGGCCCTCTCTGAGCTAAAAAAGGAGAGCGAGTACGACAACCTTGCCGCCGAGGGCTACGCCAGAACGTATATGGATTGGCTTTACGGAGTCAATCTCACCCGCTTTGCCACTCTCCACACGGGCACGCTCCTTCGTGTCGGCCGCGTCATCGTGCCGATCGTCAAGGCCATTTACGACCGCGATCTGGCCATCGAGAATTTTACCCCCGAGACCTATTGGGCCGTCGGTACGGTCACGCCCGAGGGAGAGGCGGGGCTCGATCTTGTCAGCAAGAAGAAGTTTCATAAGGATGAAAAGAAAAAGGCCGAGGAATACGCCGAGCTGTTAAATCGGCAGATCTGCACCGTCAAGGAGCGCAAGGCGAAAAAGGACAAGCTCGGCGCGGGTAAGCTCTATTCGCTCTCGAAGCTACAAAACGCGCTGGGCAAAAAGTACAAGATGCCCATGGACGAATCACTCAAATGGGTGCAGAGCCTCTACGAAAAGGGCTACGTTACCTATCCCCGCACGAACTCCGAATATCTCGCCACCGCCGAAAAGGACAAGGTCAAGGGCATCCTTGCCGCCCTCGAGCGCGTGGGATACCCCGTCACCTTCAAGGACGCCAAGACCATCTTTGACGATAAGAAGATCGAGTCGCACTCCGCTCTGACCCCCACGCACAAGATCCCTTCCAAGGATGCGCTGACCGAGGGGGAAAGAACGGTCTATCAGGCGATCCTGCGCCGCTTCGTTGCCGTGTTCTGCAAGGAAGACTGCATTTGCGAAAAGACCGAAATGGTCATCGCCGCGGGGGACGTGGAAGACTTCACCCTCAAGGGCACGGTCATCCTCGAAAAGGGCTGGACGCGCTTTGACGATACCACGAGAAACGATAAGTTTCTCCCACCCTACCGAAAGGGCGACGTGGTCGATTTGCATTTCGGCCTGCGCGAAAAGGAGACCTCACCACCCAAGCACTACACCATTGAAACGCTCAACAATTATCTGAAAAACCCCTTCCGCGAGGAAAAGCAAAAAGCGGAAGAAGAGGACGATACCGAGGACTATAAGGCCATGTTCGAGGGTCTGGAGCTCGGTACGGAAGCCACGCGAACGGGCATCATCGAAAACGCCATCAAGAGCCGCTACATTCAGCTCAAAAAGGACGTCTACACCATCCTTCCCGACGGGCGCTACCTCATCGAGCAGCTCTCCCTTTTGGGAATTTCAATGGATAAATTCAAGACCGCCACCACGGGCAAGGCGCTCAAGAGCGTGTTTCGCGGCCAGATGAGCATCGAGCAGGCCGTGGACGTAGCCAAAAACGAGATCGCCGCCGTCTTTTCCGACCGCAAGGGAGAGGAGCTGGGCTATTACGGTGACCCCGTCGGCACCTGCCCGCTGTGCGGGGGCGAGGTCGTCAAGGGAAAATATTCCTACGGCTGTAAGAATTACAAGGAAGGCTGTCGCTTCGGCATTCGACTGCAGATCTGCTCGCGCGCCATCCCGATCGGGCAGGCAAGAAAGCTGCTCTCGGGGGGCGTCACCGACGAGCTGGCAGGCTTCGTGTCGCGTCGCACGGGCAAGAGCTTTTCCGCGCGGCTGAAGCTGCAGGACGGACGGGCCGTATTTGATTTTTCCGCACCCCAAAACGCAAGCAAAGGATAAGATATGATCTATTTTGACAACGCGGCCTCCACGCCGCTCCGCGAGCAGGTTCTTGAGGCGATGCTTGAGGAAGCCCGCCGCATCGGAAACCCCTCGTCTCTGCACCGCCTCGGCTTCGAGGCAGAGGGCAGACTCAAGGCCGCCCGCGCCAAGGTCGCCGCGGCCATCGGCGCGCTTTGTGAGGAGATCGTTTTCACCTCGGGCGGTACCGAGGCGGACAACCTTGCCATTTTCGGCGCGGCGAAAAAGCTGCACCGCCGCGGCAGACACATCATCACCACCGATTCCGAGCATCCCGC
>JAZRZQ010000155.1:0-6982 GCA_045601445.1 Eubacteriales bacterium
CGTCAAAGCCCCCGGCTTCGGCGACAGAAGAAAAGAAATGCTGCAGGATATTGCCATCCTGACCGGCGGTACGGTCGTCTCTTCCGATCTGGGTCTGGAGCTGAAGGAAACCACGCTCGATATGCTCGGCAGAGCCAAGCAGGTCAAGATCACCAAGGAAAACACCATCATCGTCGGCGGTATGGGCGATGCAAACGCCATCCGCGACCGCATCCAGTCCATCCGTGCTTCCATTGAAAACACCACCAGCGACTTCGACCGCGAAAAGCTGCAGGAGCGCCTTGCCAAGCTCGCAGGCGGCGTTGCCGTCATCAAGGTCGGTGCCGCTACCGAAGCCGAAATGAAGGACAAGAAGCTTCGCATTGAGGACGCACTCAACGCGACCCGTGCCGCTGTGGAAGAGGGTATCGTCCCCGGTGGCGGTGTGGCTCTTCTGAACGTCATTCCCGCCGTGAAGGCTCTGCTTGCCGAGACGAGCGGAGAAGAGAAGACCGGTGTCGAGATCGTTCTGCGCGCGCTGGAGGATCCCGCTCGCCAGATCGCCGCGAACGCAGGCTTTGAGGGCAGCGTTATCATCGACAAGATCCTTTCTTCCGACCGCATCGCTTACGGCTTCAACGCCTACACCGAGCAGTACGTGGATATGTACGAGGCCGGCATCATCGACCCGACCAAGGTGACCCGCTCCGCTCTGGCCAACGCTTCCAGCGTTGCCGCGATGGTTCTCACCACCGAGGTTCTCGTTGCCGAAAAGAAGGAAGATGCGCAGGCCGCCGCGATGGCAGCCGCCTCTGCCGCAGCCGCAGGCGGCGGAATGTATTGATCCGACGGATCTAATTTCAAACAGCACCGATCATTCGGTGCTGTTTTTTTGTGAAAAACGGTCTCGGCGGTTGAAATTTCAGGAAAAAGATGATAAGATAACAAAAAGGAGACGCAACGATGGCGTCAATCACAAAAAAGCGAGGAAAAGCTGATGCCCGCATTGCCCAAGGTGATCCACTACTGCTGGTTCGGCGGCAGTGAAATGCCCGAAGAATATCTGAGGTATATGGAGTCGTGGAAGCGCTTTTGTCCCGATTACGAGATTCGCCGTTGGGATGAGAGCAATTTCGACATCGCCTCTTCCTGCGCCTACGTTCGCGAGGCGTACGAGGCGAAAAAATGGGCCTTCGTCAGCGATTACGCCCGCATCAAGATCCTCTATGAAAACGGCGGGGTCTATCTTGACACCGACGTCGAGCTGATCCGTCCGCTCGATCCGATCGTGCAGGAGGGGGATTTTCTCGGCATCGAATTTTTCGGTATGAAGCGCGGCCTGCGGGACGATTCCCGCATCGGCGTAAACCTCGGTCTCGGCGCGGGCGCTTCGGCGGGAAATGAGATCTACCGTGAAATTTTAGAGCATTACAAGACCCTTTCCTTCCGCCTGCCCGACGGAAGCCTCGATCAGACCACCATCGTCGAGCGCGTCACGGCCATCCTCGACCGCCACGGCTTTCAGCACGAGAACCGCCTGCAAAAAATCGGTCAGATCACGGTCTACCCTTCCGAGTATTTCGGGCCGATCGACTGTGCCACGGGCGAATTTCGCCCCACGGAAAACACCGTTTCCGTTCATCACTACGCCGCGAGCTGGGCAGACGGCTCGCTGGCTTTCAAGAAAAAGATCAAAAAGCTCTTGGGGCATCGTGTCACGGGCTTTGTCATCAGCATCAAGCGACTGTTTTACAAAAGCGGAGAATAAACGATGAAGTATTACGTAACCGAGAGAAATCAGATTGCCGACGCCTACCGCACGGCGGGCATCAAGGCCAGAGACGATGCCGACGCCATCCTCTCCTCGCTCGGCTTTTCGCCGATCGTTTTGGATTTCCCGCAGGATCGCACCGCGCTCGGCGCGGTGAAGAAATTGGCGGCGCACGTAGCGGTCGTCAAAATCTGGAAAAAGGCGCTTCGCCACCTTTCGGCGGGGGATGAGATTGTTCTTCAATTTCCCGTCATCAACCACAGCATCTTCTTTTCCGGCGTGATCCGCTCTCTCCTGTCCCGCGGCGTTCGCGTGACCGCGCTCATCCACGATCTGGAGATCCTTCGCTTATCTCTGGTCGATGCCGCCGCCGCGCAAAGCTGGCGCTTAAAGCGCGAGGAGCTTTCCGCGATGAAGCTCTTTTCCAGGATCATCGTCCACAACGCGGTGATGAAGCAGTATCTTCGCGACCGCTTCGGCATTGACCCTGCGCGGCTCGTCACGCTCGGTATTTTCGACTATCTGATTTCTTCCGAATCCCGCCCCGCAAGAGAGAGGCCCGCGCAGTTTCGCTCGGTGATCGTTGCGGGCAACTTAAACCCCGCCAAATGCGCCTACGTGTACGATCTGCCAAAGGAAACCCGCTTTGAGCTCTACGGGCCGAATTATCAGGGCGAGAGCGGCGAGACGGTGCGCTATCACGGCTCGTTCCCGCCCGACGAATTGCCCTTCGTTCTCGAGGGCGGCTTCGGTCTGGTGTGGGACGGCACCTCTTCCGAGAGCTGTTGCGGCGTCTGGGGAGAGTATTTGAAATACAACAATCCGCATAAGACCTCGCTGTATCTGGCTTCCGGCATTCCCGTGATTATTTGGGACAAGGCCGCGCTCGCCGCCTTCGTTTCGGAAAACGGCGTCGGCATCACCGTCTCCTCTCTGCACGAGATTCCCGAGGCGCTTTCCCGCGTGAGTGAGCAGGATTATCGGGCGATGTGCGAAAACGCCGCCGCGCTTCGGGAGAAGCTGACGGCCGGTCACTTTTTGGCACGGGCTCTAAAACAAGAAACGGAGTCATTTTGATGGCAAGAGAAGATTCTTTTCGCATCGGCAGCGGCCGCTATTTGCAATCCGAGTTCGTTCTTTCCCGCTTGGGGGAGGAGATCGCCCGATTGGGAAACGGCGCTCTGATCCTTGCGGGACAAACGGCGCTGAAGGAAACGAGCGCCCTCTGGGAAAAATCGCTTGGGGAAAACGGCGTTCGCAGCGAAACGTGTGTGTTTCGCGGCCACGTTACCCGTGAGATCGCCGCCGATTATGCCAAGCTTGCAAAAGAGAGAGGCTTTGAGGTCGTGGTCGGCATCGGCGGCGGCACGTTGATGGATCTGGCCAAGCTGGTCGCGCATAACGCCGACGCGCGCGTGATCTGTGCTCCCACCTCGATCGCCACCTGCGCCGCCTGCGCCCCGCTTTCCGTCTGCTACGACGCCGAGGGCAAGATCTGCGGCTCGGAGCATTTCCCGCGTGAGGTCGACGCGGTTCTGGCCGATTCCTCGGTGCTGATCCGTCAGCCGATGCGCCTGTTTTTTGCGGGTGTGTTCGATGCGATGTCAAAGGAAATCGAGATCCGTCAGAACTACCGCGAGGGGGATGCGGAGTATCCCCTCGGGCTTGACTTTGCCGCCTCGCTTGCCGCAAGAAGCGGACGTGTTCTGCGCGAGAGAGTTCCCGCCTGCGTGGAAGCGATGAGAGAGGGCAAGGTAAACCGCGCCGCCGAGGAGGTCTTTTTTGCCTGCCTTGCCGTCACGGGTGCGATCAGCGGCATCGCCCGCGGGTGGAATCAATGCGCGCTCGCCCACAAATTTTTCGATTTTACCGCCCTTTTGTATCCCGAGCTGACGCACCGCTATCTTCACGGCGAGATCGTCGGGGTAGGGCTTTTGTTGCAGAACCACTTCAACGGCACGCCTGAGGGGAACGAGCTTCTTCTCGATTGGATGGCGCGCTATGGCCTGCCCGCGTCCGTTTCTGACATCGGGCTGAAAAACGACGAGGAGACCTTCTCGGTCTTCTATGAAAAAATTTCCCACAGCTCGGTTTTGCGCCACCGCCCTTCCGAGGAGCACGAGCGCTTTTTCGACAGCTTGAAATATCTTTTTTCACTGTAACTTTCCGACCAAATCAAAGGAGACATCGTTATGGTAGAATCCCATCGCTTTCGCGAAATGAAATATCTCTTGTCCTACCCCCCTTCGTTTGATCCCGAAGAGCGCTATCCCGTCATCGTGTATTTGCACGGCGCGGGCACGCGAGGCACCAACATCGACGTTCTCGCGCAAGGCGGCTCGTTCGTCAAGATCTGCCGCTTTCAGGAAAAGGGCTATCTGGTGCTTGCCCCGCTTTGCCACGAGGTGAATTGGTTTGCCCTGACCGAAACGCTGATCGCGCTCGTCGAGTCCGTGCGCGCTCTGCCCTACGTCGACCCGAATCGCATCAGTCTGACCGGTGCGAGTATGGGCGGCTACGGCTCGTGGAATTTGGCCGCGACCCGCCCCGAATGGTTCTGTGCTCTGATGCCCCTTTGCGGCGGCGGTATGCCCTGGTCAACGGCCGTTTTGAAGCAGATGCCCGTTCGCGCCTTCCACGGCGCGCAGGACAAGACCGTCGATCCCATCGAAAGCCTTCAGATGGTCAAGGCCGTCAACACCAAGGGCGGCAAGGCCGAGCTGATCCTCTTTCCCGATCTCGGCCACGCCATCTGGGATCGCGTGTATGAAACCGAGGCCAATTACGATTGGCTTCTCTCGCACCGTCTGCAGGGCGGCGAAGCGCAAAGCGACGGCATTTCGGACAGCAAGATCTACGGATAAAAAAAGAGACACGTCCCTTTTCGGGGCGTGATAACGAAGTATTTATGTAGTGTGGCGGTACAGCGACAAGTTGTACCGCCATTCTGCGTTATTTGGCGGTTTTGCTCTTTTGCCAACGCTCTTTTCTACCATCCTCAGCAATACAATCATCGGAATAAATATTGATGATTCCGGCGGCCTTGTAGTAAATTTCAATCTTTTGTCTACGTTTCCCGCTACTCTTGTCGGGAGCGTGTATCACAATTTTGTCAACCAAGTCATTAAGCATTTCGGCAGTCAATTTTTCGGGGCCAGTGTATTTACGGACGTTTCTGAGAAATACTTTTTAATCAAACTCACTCTGCTCACCACTGTCGATGAGATTTTGCAGTTCTATAATAGTCTGTTTTACTTGTCGCTGTTCTTCCTCGTATTCCGTGGATAACTTGTCAAAACGTTCTGCCGAAAGTCTACCCGATAACTTGTAATTTTTTAAGGTCATATTTTGCAATTAGTTCATCTAAAAGTTGCGATAAATCCTCTTTAACCATATAATCCTTGTTTTCACTGTAAAAGGTTTTGAAATTTGGGCTGAGACCGAGTTTTTCTACGATTTTTGAAGTATCTTTTACCATAAGCAACACCAAATTTAATTCTTTATAAATTAGTTATATATCGTTAATATCATATAATAAACAAGCCGCGCTTTGTCAACTTACGACAAAACACGGCATTTTTCTTTTCTATGCTGACAGCATAAGACTTTTTTAAATTAATGTATTACAATAAAACAAGAACGGAGGGAACCCTTATGGAAAAAATCATAAACAAACTGTTTTCTGACTATCTTTCCGAGCAGAACATAGCATCAAAGCCCGAGTATTCTGCCCTTGCCAAAAGTACACTTCAAAAAGAGAAAGAACTCAGAAACAAGTTAAACGAAGATCAAACAAAAAGTTTTGATGAGTTATTTGAGCTTACTTCTCAGATACACTTTTTAGAAGTTAAAGATGCTTTTTTTAACGCCTGTAAATTAGGCGCAAAGGCATCAAAAGAATTTGTTATTTGAGTTCTTGTTCTAATCTTTTGTATTCCGGTGTGTCAAAGAATTCCATTACTGTAATCTCAAGACCATCACAAATCTTTTTAAGAGTTACTATACCGGGATTCTTGCTCTCACCATTCAAAATGCTTTTAATGGTAGCTTGCGGAATACCGCACATATAACTAAGAGCATTAGGCGTAATTTTACGTTCACGACAAAGCTCATAAATTCTGTTAACTGTAAATTCGCAAATACTCATACCTATCACCTACATAGTAGTATTTTTATATAGATGATATATCACTATAAAACTCTTTAGTTAAATATCACTAATTACAATTGACATTTGATTCGCAATATAATTAGTGATATATAACTAACTTTAAGTAAAATTATGGAGGAATCGCCATGTCAAAAATAGCTGACATAATAAAATATGAGGGCGATAACGCCACATTTGTCTGGAAACATCCTTGCGAGGATTTTAATAGTTTAACTCAACTTGTCGTTCATGAAACCCAAGAAGCCATATTCTTTATGAACGGTCAAGCACTGGATCTTTTCGGGCCCGGTCGTTATACGCTTGAAACACAAAATATTCCTTTAATCGGGAAAGCACTGAATCGTACCACAGGTGATGAAACACCTTTTCATTGCGAAGTTTATTTCATCAATAAAACCGAGCAGATGGCTGTTAAGTGGGGTACCGATTCCAAGGTTCAGTATGTCGAACCAACTTATGGTTTTCCTATTTCAATCGGTGCATCCGGAGATATGGCATTAAGAGTATCTGACAGTCGTAAGTTGCTAGTTAAATTGGTGGGTACTGAAAAACTTCTTACACAAAACAAACTACTGTCTTATTTCCGTTCGATTCTTATGACGAGAGTGAAAACCTACATTGCTCAAGTCATGAAATCTAACGCCATTAACATTTTTGAAATCGACCAAAATCTCACTTCTTTTTCAGAGTCAATAAAACAACTTCTTATTCCTAACTTTGAAGATTACGGCATAGTTCTGGAAAAGTTTTTCGTTACAACAATTGTTAAGCCGGACGGCGAAAGACAATACGAAAAATTCAAAGAACTACACTTCCGTCAATATGCAGATATAGCCGAAGCTAAACTTCGCCAACAGGTTGACATTATTGAGGCAGAAACCGAAGCCAAGAAGACAATCATCGAATCTAAGGCACTTGCTGAAAAACGTGCTACTGAAGGATACACTTACGGTCAAGAACGAGGCTTTGATGTTGCTGAATATGCTGCTCAAAACGAGGGCGTCGGTGAATTCACCAACATGGGTATTGGACTTGGTGTTATGTCAGGAATCGGCGGAACT
>JAZRZQ010000156.1:0-10945 GCA_045601445.1 Eubacteriales bacterium
GATTATGTTACATGGTAATAGTATAACAGAAGAAAAGAGATCTGCCAAGGGGCAAAAGGACGAAAAAAACTTTCTCTCGCTTTGGCATTTTCCCAATTCCTCCAAAAAAAGATTGGAACAAACGAAAAGCAAATAGTGAAAAAGCAAAAAAATCCCCGTACTGATCGTACAGGGATTTTTGGTGGAGACAGAGGGGATCGAACCCCCGACCTTACGGATGTGAACCGTACGCTCTAACCAGCTGAGCTATGTCTCCGAGCGAGGCTTATTGTAACACGGCAAATGGAAAAAATCAAGCCTTGGGAGAAATTTTTATAAAAAAAGTAAAAAGGGTTAAAAAGTTTTGAAAAAATGGCGGATTTTTCTTGACTTTTCGTTTTTTCTGTGTTAAAATAATTGTCGCAATCGTTCTCCATGGAGGTATAGCCCAGCTGGTAGAGCATGCGCTTGACGTGCGCAGGGTCAGGGGTTCGAGTCCCTTTGCCTCCACCACGCGGGTGGTTCCTTTTCGGGAAACCACCCGCCTTTTTCTTTTTGAATGCAAATAAAACAAAGGAGCTTTTTTATGGCAAAAACTGTTCAGGAGATTATGTCTCTGATCGAAGAAAAAGGAATTCAAATGGTCGACTTCAAAATGGTCGATATCAACGGTCAATTCCGCCACGTTACCATCCCTGCTCAAAATTTTAACGAAGAAACGATGAAAAACGGCATCGGCTTCGATGCCTCCAACTACGGATACGCCGTGGTGGAAAAGAGCGATATGGTCTTTATTCCCGATCCCGATACGGCAGTGATCGATCCGTTCTGCGAGATCGCCACCCTTTCGATGACGGGCAACGCGATGATTATCGACACTCCCGAAAACCGTCCGCTTGCGCAATACCCGAGAAACACCATCCGTGGGGCGGTCGACTATATGAAAAAAAGCGGCATTGCCGACACGATGAAGATCCTGCCCGAGTTTGAGTTTTATCTCTTTGACGACGTGACCTGGGGCGTGGACGGAATGTATATCGGCGCTTCGGTTGACGCGAAGCAGTCTTATTGGAACAGCAACAACGAGGGCAAGGGCGTGGTCGTTTCCAAGCAAAAGAATTACCACATTGCCAAGCCCTTCGACACCTCCTACGAGTGCCGCAGTGAAATGTGCCTTCTGATGAAGGATGCGGGCATCGAGATCAATTATCACCACCCCGAGGTGGCGGCCTCCGGCCAATTCGAGATCGAGCCGCAGCTCGGCGAGGTCGTTCACATGGCTGACGCCTCGATGATGATTAAGTATATCATCCACAACACCGCTCTCAAATACGGCAAGAGTGCAACCTTTATGCCCAAGCCCATCTACGGCGAAGCAGGCAGCGGTATGCACGTTCACATGCTTCTTCTCAAGGACGGCGAGCCGATCTTCTCCGACGACAACGGCTACTCCCACCTCAGCAAAACCGCGCACTACTTTATGGGCGGTCTGCTCAAGCACATTGCTTCTTTGTGCGCGCTGACCAATCCCAGCACCAACTCCTTCAAGAGACTCGTGCCCGGCTTTGAGGCGCCCGTGACCGTCGGCTACGCCACCTCGAACCGCAGTGCGGTCATCCGCATCCCCGCATACGCCAAATCCGCTCATCTGCGCCGCTTCGAGCTTCGCAACCCCGACGCGACCTGCAACCCCTATTTCTGCTATGCGGCCATTCTGATGGCCGGTCTTGACGGAATCAAGAACAAGATCGATCCGCACGAAAACGGATGGGGCCCTTACGACGTGAACCTTTACACCCTGCCCGAAGAGGAAAAGGCCAAGCTGAAGGGGCTTCCCACCTCGCTCGATGCCGCCTTGGATGCCTTGGAGGCCGATCACGATTATCTGACCGAAGGCGGCGTGTTCCCCGAGGAGCTTCTGAAAAACTTTGTCAAAGCAAAGAGAGCCGAATGCCGCGAGCTGGCCAAGATCCCCCACCCCGCCGAATTCGACAAATATTACAATCTGTAAAGACGAAAAACGACCGACTCTTTTGAGCCGGTCGTTTTCTTATGATAGGATCAGGCGAAAAACCTGATAGGCACAGGCTTTCAAATTGGAGCGTGCGGTTTCGGGCGAAAGGGCCTGATCCAAGCTTGTGACGGTGCGTAATATGGGAAAATAGGCGTCGATCCCCTTTTCGTTGCAGATCTCGGCATTATTTTCGGCACAGCCGCAGAAGGCGATCACGGGCTTACGGTGCGCTTTGGCAAGAGCGGCAACACCGATCGGTGCTTTGCCGAAGGCAGTCTGTGCGTCGAGTCTTCCCTCTCCGGTAATGACAAGATCTGCCTTGGCGATCTTCTCCTCGAGGCGCGTTTCCTCCATCACGATGCGAATGCCCGATTCGAGCGAGGCGGAAAGGTAGGAACGGAAGGCAAAGCCCAGACCGCCCGCCGCGCCCGCACCCGCCGCGTTCGGGTCGGCATCAGGAAGGAGCTTCTTCGTGATGGCGGCATAGCGGGAAAGGGCGCGATCCATCTGCTCGACAGCTTCTGGCTTTGCCCCCTTTTGCGGGCCGAAGACGGCACTGCATCCGTTTTCCCCGCAGAGGGGATTGGTCACGTCGCACGCGACACGGAACACGCATTGCTTTAATTCCGGCAAGGCGAAGCGATCCGAAATCGACGTTAAGGACAAAAGCCCCTTGGCCCCGAGGGGGATGGGGCTTCCGCCCGCATCCGAAAAGCGATATCCGAGAGCGCTGAGCATTCCCGTGCCACCGTCGTTGGTGGCGCTGCCACCGATGCCGATCAAAAAGCGGCGGCATCCGCGAGAGAGGGCGTGTGCGATCATTTCTCCGACGCCGTAGCTGGTGGTCTCCATCGGATCGCGCTGAGCCGTGGGCAGGAGCGTCAACCCCGCCGCCGCGGCCATTTCAATCACGGCAACCCCACTCGGGAGAATGCCATAGCAAGCCTGATGCTTTTGACCGCGAGGGCCCGTCACCTCACACGACACCGTTTCAGCGCCAACGGCACGGCAAAGGGCATCGACCGTGCCCTCCCCTCCGTCTGCGAGTGCGGAAACCGTAACCTCGGCATCCGGACGGACGCGAAGCGCGGCCTCCTTGACCGCCTCTCCCGCCTGAAGGGACGTAAGGCTTCCCTTGAAGGAATCCATCGCAACAAGGATGCGAGGCGGCGCGTTCCAATCACAGAGCTTCATACAGATCGGCAAGGCGTCTTGCGGCGGAGGCGAGATTTTTGATGCCGTCAAAGACGGTTTCGGGGGTGTAGTTCTTCAAATAGTTGTCACATTCGAGGGTGAAATCGCCGTCGTAGCCGATCTCCTTGAGGGCTTTGACGATCGGCGGAAAGTCGATCTGCATCGAAAACGGGATCTGATGCGAATCGTGCCAGCAGTCGTTATCGTGAATGTGAAGCGCCTTGAGACGGTGACCGAGGGCATGGATCAGCTCAACGGCCGAGGTATTCAGCCCGCGCATCTGGGCGTGGCCGATGTCGAGACAGGCCACGAGATTTTCGTCGTTGACCAGATCAATATGCTCACAAAAGCTCTCGGGTGTGGCGCAAGCGGAAAAGGTGGCCTGATCGAGCTCCTTGTCCCACTGCCACATATTCTCCGCGGCGATTTTCACACCGCACTCCTTGGCAAAGGGCAACAGCTCTTGATACATTTCGGCGTTTTTCTCGGCGGAGGCGAAGTTGTCGGGGTGGATGATGCAGATCTTGGCACCCGCCTCGGCACTGCACTCGATGGCGCGCTTCATAAAGGAGCGAATCTCGGCAAAATACACGGGAAAGGGGGCGTGCGACTGGTTGCAGACGATGCCGTGATCGAGGCCGATCTGCTTGAGCTTTTTGGCGAAGGCAAGATAATCCTTACCCGAGAGCGGGTGCGTGCTTTCCTTGAGGCACTTGGCGACACGGTCGTACCTCGCCATGGGAAACATCGAAAAATCCCAGGCGTCAAAGCCCGCTTTGGCGATATACTCGATTGCTTTTTCCTCGCCGACGATTTTCGCGGCGGACATAATTTCCGTTGAAGTTTTCATTGGCTTTCTCCCCTATCTTCTTTCTCTCATTATAGCACATTCCAACCTTAGCGCAAGGCCTTTGAGTCATTTTAGCGAAAGAAAAAGCCGAGTGCTTTTCGGCACTCGGCAAAACATCAATCTCTCCAGCGGATGAAAAGGACGGCAAAGCGGAACAAGGTGATGATGATCGGAACGATGATGAGATAGGGGATGACATTGGAAGCCTGCACCTCGGGCGCCATAACAACGAGGATGGCAGCAATGACAAAGAGAATGGCCGTACTCTTGATAAGGTCCTTGAGGCGCTTCTTTTTCCCCTCCTTCTTGCCTTGTACGAAGTTGTCACAGCTTCCCTCGATATAACGGAACAGGGAGTCCTTGTCCTCCTGCGTGATATAGGGGCAGTTTCTGACCTTCTCGCGGGACTCGTCAAGAAGCTGTGAGCGGAAGCGGCGCAGCTCTACGGTTTGGAAGATCTCTTTTGCGGCGTGCTTGAGGTCGTTGTAGACGCGGGTCTGCGCCTGCTCGACGTAGAACTCCTCCGGTCCCTCCCAAACGAAGCGGTAGAAGCGAAGGTAGGGGCTGTCGTAATCGAAGGTTCCGTTTTCTTTGTAGTAATTGAAGATCTTTTCGCCCAATTCGATGTTGAGTCGTCTGGAAATGGAAAGGCCGTAATAGTCCAGAAGCTTTTTGACCTCGGCAAATTCGCTGTCGGCAAGCGTTCCGACGGCCTGATAGATGACAGCGGTATTGGTGGGGTTCACGCTCAGATCCGAGCTGGAATAATCAATCGCGGCGCGGATGAGATCGGGCGCTTTCAGGCTGACGAGCTCCTTGAAGGTGGAATAGAAGCGCTGAATCACGCGGTCAATGGTTGCACTGATCTCGGAGAGCGCCTCCTTGTTGGCCGACTCCACTCGGGTCTCCTCCCACATTCTGGAGACGGTGGCGTGGGCGGTCATCGCCGAGTCGATCTTTTGCTGTGACATCGTCGAGGAAGTATAGGTGGTGGTATAGGCGTGAGTGCCCGTCAGAGAATCGCTAAAGCGGGTCGTGCCGTAGGTATAGGTGGGCGCGGTCGCAGCCTCGGCAATCGTTTCCGCGATACAGCGGTTCTGGAAATTGGCCGCATCGGCAATGGCCTCCGAGACGCTGATATTATGCTTTTTCAAGACAGCGGAAAAGCCCTCGCCAAGCGAGCGGATGGAAGCGTCGATGAGGATCATCATTTTTTGAAGCGTGGCTTCGTCCATCTGCAGGTGCTTGACGGAAAACTTGATAAAATCGGCAAAAAAGGACTTGGCGGCGTCGAGCGCTTGGGAGCAAACGTCAACCACGGCCGAGGTGCTGCTTCCGCTCAGGGCATCTTTGGCCTGATTGGTCACGGAATTGGCAAAGGAGCTTTGTGCGCCGTTCAAGGTGCATTGAAAGCGATGAGCATCCAAAAGGCGGGTGTTCAACGGTGCGCGATGCGTGCCGAACACGGCAAAGCCGTCGTCGCGATTTTGAAAATACGAATACCCCTGATCGGAAAGATAATCGTAGCGATCGGCAATGCTGCAACCCATATTCAGCAGATACTCATCCTTTAAATCGTTGATACTCAAAATGATCCCTTCTTTCAAAGTTTCGTTTGATGTCGCTGAAAATATCTTACAACAAAAGGTCGGATTCTGTCAAGGACGCTCCTCAGCCGATTTCGCGGATGAGGTTTTCCCCATACTGCAAGAAGCCCCGATCGTTGGGATGCAAGCGAAGATCGGCAAACAAAAGACGATCGTGACCGACAAGGTCGATGCCTCGGATCACGCGGATATTGGCGTAGGGAGAGGTGGCCTCGACGATGATGTCGTGGATCGTTTTCGGAATGGAATCCTCGCGGTCGGCGCGCCAGATCGGCGTGATGGCGTAGATGACGGATTCGGGATAATTTTCTGCAAGCGCGGCAAAAAAGGCCTTGCTGTTGACGCGGATCTCGTCGGGCGTGCATTTTTTCCAATCGTTGGTGCCGTAGGCAACGCTGACGTAATCGGGCTTGAAGGAGACCTTTTCGGCGGCAAGCTCGGGAAAGAAGATCTCCCCGCCGATCGCCTTATTCCACTCCTGCGCGTGAAGATGGTCGGCAAGGAGCGTGACGTAGCGGTGGGAAGGATAGAGCGCATCATATCCGTGGGTGATGGAGTCACCGAAGATGAGAACGGTTTTTTCGGGGCGGCAAGGCTCAAGAGAAGCACCGTCATCCAAAGAGATTTGGCTGAAAATGGTATTGCACGACCAAGGAAGAAGGACGCGAACGTGCTTTTCTCCCTCCGGAAGCGCGATGCTCTTCTCAAACACATCTCTCGGCAGGCGGATCATTGCATAATCGTCGGGCAGGGATTCCTCCTCGAAATTTTTGATGCAGTCCACTCTCTTGTCTCCGACAAACACCTCGATCGCATAATAGCGGCGGCTGCTGCCTGCCGTAAGCTTGCCCTGAAGGAAAAGGTTTCGGCTGTCGGTGTGAAAGGAAAGCTGAATGCCCGAGGTGCTGAAGGTTTTCTTATAAAGCTCCTCGTTTCTCTGGCGGTAAAGCTCCTCCTCGCGCTCGGTAAAGCGGTAGAAATGGATACCGTCCTCCTCCTCGCGCACTCTCTCCGCGCCGAGGGTAACGGACTTGATTTGCGAAAGATTCAGTTTCATTAGATTCTCCTTATCTTACAGCACTGCTTTCAGTGCGTCTTGAACGTGAAGATCCCACCATTGCCACGAATGATTCCCCTCGGATTCCACGAAGGTATGCTCGATGCCGAGGGTGGAAAGGTGGCTGTCAAAGAGACGGTTGATATCAATCAAAGCGTCCTGCAGGCCGCACCAAAGAAAGAGGCGGGGCAAAGGCAGACCGCTTTCCTTGGCTCTTTGGGCGATGGCAAACAGATCGTGCCGTCCACCCTCCAGCTCCAAGGGGCTTTGCAGATCAAAGCCAAAGATGGCCTTCCATTCGTTCAAATTGCACGCTCTTCCCTTGCGCGTAATATCAAACGATCCGGAGAGCGAAAAGGCGGCGTAGTAGCGATCGGGATGATTCAGGGCGATCTTCATCGCGCCGTACCCACCCATAGAGAGCCCGCCGATGAGATTGTACTCACGCTTGCGGCTGATGCACTTGAACCGGCTTTGGCAAAGCTCGGGCAGTTCTTCGGTAATAAAAGAATAGTAATTGGCGCCGTAAGCGGTGTCGGTGTACCAGCTGCGGTCGGCATCAGGCATCACAACGGCAATTTTTTCGCGATTCGCATAGCGCTCGATGCTCGTCTGTCTGATCCAGGAGTTTTCATTTCCCTTCAGTCCGTGCAGGAGCCAGAGGGTTTTGCACGGTTCGCCCCCCTCCCACTCGCTCGGCAGGATGACGTTGACCTGCACCTCCTTGGACAAGCAGTTTGAACGAAACGAAAGTTCCAAAAGCATAGTTCAGTCCTCTTTTCTTTGTTTTTCAGTTTTTCAATCCGATTCCAGAACGTTTGTCGTAATAAAATCCACGCCCCAGGAAAGAAGCTTGTCGGCGGTTTGCTCGTCGTCAACCGTCCAGCAGTTGACAGAAAGCCCCTTCTCGTGCATCGCCGCGACCCATTCGGGTGTCAGAGCCTTGTAGGCAACGTCAACGTCGATGCCGTCTTCGGCAAGGCGGGAGAGGAGCTCGCTTGTGATCTCGCGGAAGAGATACTGCGCCGATTGCTCGGGATAGAGCGCTCGGAGCTTTTTGAGATTTTCATAGGAAAAAGAGATGACCGTCAGATCCTTTAAATCCATAACGGATGCGGCGGTTCGCATCATGGAAGCGATCTCTTCCTCGGAAAAATCGCTCTTGAGTTCCAGAACGGCGTGTTTTTCGTATCGACGGCAAATGGAAAAATAGTCCTCGGGAACCGAAAGGCGAAGATCGTGTCTTGTCTTTTGTCCCGCTTTATCGTACAGAAGGATCTGCCTGAGATCGGAAAGCGACGTCGACTCCACCAAAAGCTCCATCCCTGCGATGCGCTTGAGATCCGCATCATGACAGAGAACCGTTTTGCCGTCGGCCGTTTTGCGAACGTCCGTTTCAATACCGAAATACTTTCGGTTGGCCGCGGCAATAAAGGCGGCGTTGGTGTTTTCCGTTTCCAGCGCCGAGAGACCGCGGTGCGCGATCAGACGCGCGCCTCGAGTGGAGATTCGTTTCGTTTGCATCTTGCACCTCTCGTTCGGGGACTTGACTCCCCTTTTTGTTACAGAATACCACAGAATGCCGAAAAGTGCAAGAAAAAAAGGGCCTTGCTTTCACGCAAAGCCCTTTCTTTTTTATGCAACCGTTGAAGTCTGCACGGTTTCAAAAGTGAGATCGGCAACGACACGAACGGTCATCGGCGTGGTCGTTGAGCCGTACTGATAGCTGCAGTTGAGGAGAATATCTCCCTTCATATTGGTCAAACGCTCGCCGTCGTATTTTACGGTAACCGAGTGGGTGACGGTGTTAAGACGGATGGCGTCGGATGTAATCAGCGATTCAAACGCAGTCAGATCCTTGTGGGTGAGCGTCAAGACCTGCCCCTCGGCAGTATTCTCCACCGCCGTGACAGCGTTGGCATCGTACATAGCCTGTTGCAGGAGCTGCTCCACAAAGGCCTTGGCCAGATCATCCGAGGACGGATTGTTCTCGCTTTGTCCCGCCACGGTCACGGTCTGCACCGAATTGCGATAGGTCATCGAGACGGACTGTCCTTGTGCGACAGCCTGAATGTCGTAGTAAAACGCACCGTTTTCGACACCGTAGGTAATGGTATCCTTTTCCTCGGAAGTGCTGGATTCGGAGAGCATAGTGGCCGTGCTGGTAAGATTCAGATGGAATTTACCCGATACGGCGTTGGCGGCTTCATCGAGGCTGTCCGAAATGCGCTCAAGCAGGCGAACGTCGGGAATTTCTTTATATTCCGCGGCGTTGATCTTTTCAGGGCAGGGAGAGGTTTCGTTGAACTTGGAATACTCGCTGGAAACGAAAAGGCGGGGCTTGGTGGTGGAGTTTTCATCCACGTCGAAGAAGAAATTCATCTCCATTTTGTTAGCGCAAAACGCCTCGTTGGCCGTAATGGTAACCTCGACGTCAAGCACGTCCCCACCAAGCATCTCCTCGGGAAGCTTCAGCGCGCGCACAAGCTTTTTGACGGCTTGACTGGTGTATTTTTGGCATTTCATCGACCAGCCGTCGGAAGTTTTCTCAAAGCTGACGTTGGCGGCGTCGAGGAAATCAATGTCATCGATCAGCACATCCTTTTCAGATTCGCAGAAATCCTCATAGGAAAGAGTGGAAACGAATTTCTGCTGATGCTCATCGTCCTGATAGGCGTAATACATTTTTCCTTGGCTGTAAGCCGTGACCTGCGACACCGTCTGATGGATGTCGGCGGACTCACAGTCGATCGTTTGGGTCATGCTGCTCCATTCAAAGGGATCGCTCTCGCTCTTGACATACACGGTATCCGCCACGCCGGAGAGCTTGAATTCAAGGCCGGACTGATACGCGGTGATCTGAGTTTTCATATTAGAGGAATAGGAAGAGAGAGCATCCATCACCTCGTTGATCTTGTCCCACAGAGCCTTGGCGTCCTGCGGAACGAAAGGAGTCTCTTGGGTTTGAGTCTCAGTTTCACCCGTTTTTGCCGGATCCTTGACGCAAGCGCAAAGCGACAGAAGCAAAACGGCGGAAAGCAAAAGGGAAATGACGCGAAGCTTGGTTTTCATACAGAATCTCCTTTCAAAAGCAAGCGGTGTTGTTTTTCGCATTTATTATAACAAAAATGGCGTTTTGTGTCAATATATTGCTATAAAAAGCCATTATTCGATGACCATCACGGCGATCCCGTCGGGGATGGCGGTAACGGAGTAGTCCTTTTTCGCCAAAAGCTGCTCGGCCTTCTCCATCGCCTCGGAAAGCGAGTGCGCGGGGATCATGTGCATCGAAGAGACGAGCTCGTCGGGAAGATGCGAGACGTAGATCACACGGGCCTTGAGCAGGATGCGGATGAGGATCTGGCTTTGCCATTGGTCGGGCGCGGTCTCACCCCGAGCACGCGAGAGGAAGGTTTTCATCGTCTCGCGAAGATCGGCGCCATCGGCGAGCTGATGATAAAAATGATCTCCGCCGGTGCCGTCGTCCGAGGCGGCAAGCATAATGATTACGCCGCCGTCCTTGACGGTGCTTTCCGCGGCGGTCATTCCCTTGACGGCCTGATAGACGTTTTGGTCAAGCGGATAGCCGCCGTTGGTGGTGACGACCAGATCGGCGGGAACGGCCTTGACCGCACAGAGCGAGGAGAGAAAATCCGTTCCCTTGCGATGTGCCTGTTCGGGATCCCCCGCGACGGCAAAGATCGGCTCTTTTTCGGAGTTGAGAACGACGTTGACGATAAAAGCAAGCCCTGCCTGCTTGGCGGCCCAGAGCATATCGCGATGGACGGGATTATCCTGCAGAATGCCCGTTCTTGCCTTGGGGTGGGCGATAAACTCGGAGCAATGGTTGGCAAGCACCGTCCTTCTGCCTGCGACACCGGGCAAGATGCTCTTTCTGCCGCCCGAGAAGCCCGCGAAGAAGTGCGGCTCGATAAAGCCCTCGGCAAGAAGCAGATCGGCCTCGACGGCAAGGCGGTTGACCTCGCAGACGCCGCCCGAGGGGAGCGTGCCGATGTTGACGAGCATTTCCCTCTCGTCGCAATCGTGGATGACGATGCGCTCCCGTTCCACAATTTCCGCGCCGAATTTATCCACCAGCTCCTCTTTGGTCGTACCGCGATGACAGCCCGTTGCGATCAGGATGGTGATCGAGGCGTCGGGACTTGACTTTCGGATCTCACGAAGCATCGGCGGGATGATGTATTTGCTCGGGACGGGGCGGGTGTGGTCGCTGGCGATGATGA
>JAZRZQ010000157.1:0-2108 GCA_045601445.1 Eubacteriales bacterium
GACCTTGCCGGCCTTGTTCATTTCGATCAAGTTGCGGTAAACGCCGAGGGGAGAAGAGCCCGTCGGCAAGCCGAGAACAAAGGGGCGAGCCTCCTTGTGAGCGTTGATCGCATCGGCAATGTGTTGAGCCGCCCAAAGGCTCATCGCTTCGTAATTGTCTTTGATAATCAGTTTCATAATATTTCCTCCAGCTGGTATTCGGATTCGGGGAGAGATTGCCGTCTTCGGCACTCTCTACCGCAAAATTATAGCACGCTCGCCGAGCGATGTCAATCAACTGCGGCTTGCAAAAAAAATAATATTTGTCTACAAAACATTCCTCTGCGTTCCGAGAGGATCTCGCTTCTTACAACTCGCGCTGGCAGGCGAGAAGCTCGGACAGGCGGTCGGGAAAATTCACCGTCATCCCGTCAACACCCAAATAACACATTTGTTTCATCAGCGCGATGGTGGAAACGCCCCACGCTCTCACACCGAGACCGCGGCTTCTCCAAGACGCCATCTGCTCCGCCGTGACGAGGCTTGCCTTTGGGGCAAGCTCCTCCCCGCCGATGCCAAGAAGGCGGGTGGTGACCTCTTCCTCCACCGAGGAAGTCAGATAGCCGACACGGGCCGACTTCTCAAGGCGCTTGATCTTTTCGATATACTCAAAGCGAAAGCTCGTGAAGGTGGTTTTTTCCATCAGCCCAAACTCTTGGACCATTTTCAGTGTTTCCTCCTCCACGTCGGGGCCCTTCAATTCGATGGCAAAATGAATATCGTAGGAAGAAAAGCGAGTCAGAAATTCGCGCAGGGTGACGATTCTGTCGTAAAAGCCTCGCGTCGCGTTTCCGTAGATTTTGACCCGAGAAAGCTCGTCCCAAGTCCAATCGCAAAGCCGCCCGCGAGCGTCGGAGACGCGATCGAGCGTTTCGTCATGAAAGAGCACCAAGACGCCGTCCTTGGTTTTTTGGACGTCCGTTTCGATGCCGTTTGCGCCTTGCAAAAGGCCCAAATAAAAGGAACAAAGGGTGTTTTCGGGAGCGTATTCGCTCGCTCCTCTATGTGCGTAATTGATCATATCGGCGCTTCTTTCTTTATCGTCTTATATTTTTGATTTGCCGTCGAAAACAGAATCCGCCGCTTACGGCAAAACGAGGCTTGAGCCTGCAATCTCGAACAAATAGTCACCCGAAAAGAGAAGCTTTGCAAGCCCAAAGCTATCCTCGGGCAGAACGCCCGCTCTCACGGCCGCAAGGCCCTCGTGATCGCGAAGCTTATGGTGAAAATCCGATCCTGCGGTGATAAAGGGCATCTTCTCCCGTTTGGCGCGCAAGGCGGCGATGCCGATTCTGGAATTGTGATTCGGGTGCAGATTGAATACCTC
Organism: Eubacteriales bacterium; assembly: GCA_045601445.1. Lineage (GTDB taxonomy): Bacteria > Bacillota > Clostridia > Oscillospirales > SIG627 > RGIG5579. The sequence goes on from JAZRZQ010000157.1 coordinate 1,367, forward strand.
GATTCCGTCCAACAGCTCGGGAGAGACCCTTTGCATATTGTTCCGCTCGGGATGCGCCTGAACGAAGGCGCTGTTCGGCATCGGATACTGCTCTCGGAACGCCACGACTCCGCCCTGAAGCCGATCGTAGATCTCCCCAAGCATCGTTTCGTTCACGCCAAAGACAAGATAGTCGTTGGAATTCTCGCTGAATCGGATCTCTGCGGACAAATACACCTTGATACCGAGCTCGTCGCCGTATCGCCTTGTTTCGTAATAATCGTTTAAATAGTCGGCGATGTATTTTTCCTTGGAACGCTTTTCGGAAAAGATAAAATGGTTCGTCAGATTGACGGCGTCAAAGCCCAAGCCCTTGTAAATCTCGACCATTTCCTTCGGCGTAACGTCACTGCAACCGCTGGCGGGTGACGTGTGCGCGTGAAGCTCGATTTTGTAGGGATACTCTGTTTTCAGCTCTTCCTTTCGTTTTTTCCAATCCATCATAACACTTCCCGCTCCGTTTTGATTTCGCTTTTGCTGTGCTGTTTATTGTAGCACAGCTTCAAGCAAAGTTCAACAGCCTTTTTACGCTCTGCAAAAAAAACACAGCTTCAACCGAGAGAAAGTCAAGACCACCGGTTGAACCGGTGGCTTGCACAGCCCCTATAAGGGGCTAATACAGGCTTCGTCCCTGAAAGGGACTACTGAAGTTTGACAACGCATTACACTCACAGGCAGCCGCTCACGTGCGGCTGTCTTTTTT
>JAZRZQ010000158.1:0-4148 GCA_045601445.1 Eubacteriales bacterium
CCTTGGAACTGCAACCCCGCATCAAGACCTACACCGGCTGGACGGCGCAGATTATTCAGCACGAAGTGGATCATTGCGATGGGGTGTTGATTTAAGCCAATTAAAATAGAATGAGGTGCACCTATGCCGCTTGAAATAGTAAAAAACGATATCACAAAAATGAAAGTAGATGCCATTGTCAATGCTGCCAACGAGTCGCTCTTGGGCGGCGGAGGTGTTGACGGTGCGATTCATCGTGCCGCAGGTTCTGGATTGCTCGCAGAGTGCAGAACGCTTTGCGGTTGCAAAACGGGTAAAGCGAAGATCACAGGCGGTTACGATCTGTCTGCAAAGTATGTCATACATACCGTCGGTCCTATCTACAATGACGGCAAGCACGGAGAAAAGGCGTTACTTGAATCCTGCTACCGCGAATCTTTGGCTCTTGCTAAGGAGAACAACTGTGAAACCGTCGCTTTCCCGCTTATCTCATCGGGTGTGTACGGATACCCCAAGGATCAAGCCTTGAAAGTTGCTATCGACGTTATCAGCGACTTTCTTCTTGAAAATGAAATGACGGTCTATATCGTCATCTTCGACAAGGCGGCATACAAGATCAGCGAGAAGCTGTTCTCGGATATTGCCGAATACATTGACGATAATTATGTGGACGGGCATACCGATTACAGCCGTGAGCGTATTCGTATGAACGCGCTACCGTCAATGGCTCCGCGCACAAGACGAAAGAAATCGGATGACGACTTTCTTGAAATGTGCGATTGTAAGGCGATACTTGCCGAGGATGACTTGGATGCAAAACTCAAACAGATCGACGAGAGCTTTTCGCAAATGCTTCTGCGTAAGATTGATGAAAAAGGTATGACAGATGCCGAGTGTTACAAGAAGGCAAATATTGACCGTAAGCTTTTCTCCAAGATCCGTAGCGACATTCACTATAAGCCGAGTAAACCCACCGCGCTTGCATTTGCAATCTCCTTGGAGCTTTCCTTGACTGAAACCGAAGATATGCTCCGCAAGGCAGGATTCGCGCTATCGCATAGTAATAAGTTCGATATTATCATTGAATACTTTATTAGCAAAGGTAACTACAACATTTTTGAAATCAATGAGGCTCTGTTTGCGTTTGATCAGAGTTTGTTAGGAGCGTAAAACGATGGTTAATTTTATCTGCTACCCAAAATGTACCACTTGCCAAAAAGCGCAAAAGTGGCTTGATGATAACGGGATTAAGTATGAGTTTAGAGATATTAAACTCGATAATCCCACGCTCGATGAGTTGACAGAATGGTATAAGAAAAGCGGTTTGCCGCTCAAAAAGTTCTTTAACACAAGCGGACTCTTGTATAAATCCCTCGACCTCAAAAATAAGCTTCCCACTATGACCGATGACGAGATGCTAAAGCTTCTCGCAAGCGACGGTATGCTCGTAAGGCGCCCGTTGCTTATCGGTGACGGCTTCGTGCTTGTCGGTTTTAAGGAAGCTGAGTGGAGTGCAACATTAGGTAAATAATTTGTCGCTTGCGATGCGACCAAACCTCTCTTTTGTTGATGCACAATATAGACATCAAATGAAAGAGAGGTTTTCTATTATGAAAAATAACATTACCGAACTCGTATTTATTTTGGACAGAAGCGGATCTATGGCAGGCCTCGAGAGCGATACCATCGGCGGCTTCAACTCGATGATCGAAAAGCAAAAGAAGCAGGACGGCGGTTGCTACGTTTCCACCGTGCTTTTCGATGACGAAAGCGAAGTTTTGCACGATCGAGTGAAGCTCGAAGATATTCCTAAGATGACCGACAAGGAGTATACGGTTCGCGGTTGCACGGCTCTTATTGATGCCATCGGCGGAGCGATTCACCACATCGGAAACATTCACAAGTACGCTCGTAACGAGGATGTGCCGGAGCATGCAATGTTCGTTATCACAACCGATGGACAAGAGAACGCAAGCCACCGCTACACAAGTGAGCAGGTCAAGAAGATGATTGAGCGTCAGAAGGAAAAATACGGGTGGGAGTTCCTATTCATCGGCGCAAACATTGATGCCGTTGAAACCGCTGCGCGTTACGGCATTAGCAAGGACAGAGCCGTAAACTATAATGCAGATGGAGAAGGTACGCAAATCCTCTATGAGTCGGTTGCGAAAGCCGTTTGCAATGTCAGAGTAAGCGCACCTCTTGGCGCGGATTGGAGCGATGAGATCAATGCCGACTATCAAAAACGCGGTAAAAAGAATAGAAAGTAATTGAGATTTTCTCTGGACTTCTGTCCCTTTCTGTGATATTGTGTGTGCTACCACGAAAAGCAAATAACGAAAATAGAGCGGCTCTGAATCGGGATTTCCCGAGGCGGGGCCGCTCTCTCATGATCGGGGCGTAGGAGCTGAGGCGGCTGTTTTCGAACGTCAAGCCCGAGTATATCGAATTGACAATCAAGCGGTTCGGCAACCATCGGTCACGTATCTGCCGTAACCACGCTTGATATCTACAGCCATATGACCGACACGATGCAGATGCAGGCGGCGGTGAACATTGACCGCAAGATCGGGGAACAGACGCCAAGATGCCTGCGGTAAAGCAAACACCCGAGCAGAGCACAAACACGCTCGCATACGCAACGTACGAGCCCACAGAGCCACATCCCGAGCCGATACCGAGAAAGATCCGTAAGTCGGGCACGGGATGCCTGTATCAGATCAACGACAACCTCTGGGAAGGCAGCTTCTATCCGCGCCTGCCAAACGGAAAGCGAAAGAAATTTAACGTCTACACCGAAACGAAAGAACAATGTGAAATCAAACTCGCCGAGATGATCGAGCGAGTCAAAGCCGAGATCGCGGAAGAGAAAGCAAAACGAAAAGAGGGCGCCGGGTAACGGCGCCCCCCAAAATTGGGTTTGCAGTAAACAAAGAGAAGTGATTATGGCTTCATCAACTTGATGAAACGGAACATTTCGTCAGGGCCTTCGTCGGGATTGTGCTTTTCATCTTCGAACATTTCGTGTTCGGGTTGAAAATACTCGCACCAAAATTGGTCGATCTGAAAGCCGCACTTGTTAACGTAGAAATGAATATTGCGTTTTTCGAAATATGGAGTGCAGGTCTCCCAAACCTTGGTCTCGGGATGCAGAGCCTCTACCGCAAGCCACGCACCGTAGCCGATGCCCTTGGTGTGCTCCTCGGGAGAAACGAATAAGATCTCCAGCTCGCCCCGATGCGTTTCTTTGTTGATTTTCAGAATAAGACCTCCAACTCGTCTACCGTCAACAACGATTCGGTAGGTCTCGCTATCGGGCGAGTCGATACAACGCTCGATGGTTTTGCGAGAGATGATCTCGCCGTCAAAATTCTTGTGGTCGTCACGCTTGCCGAATTCCTCGATCGCGCCGTACTTGAATGCCCACTGATTGTCAAGAATGAATTGCTCACGGTCATCTGCTGTAAGCGGAACAAGAGTAACCTTTGTGTTTTTCATAATTACCTCCAAAATAAAAAATAGAGCCTCGGCTATTGCTAAACAATAACCCAAGCTCACTTGGACACCTAATCCGGCATTACGGTACTACGGTACACAGCCTCCGGTGACATATCTGTTTTTGTAAGTATATCATAAAATCGCCGAAAAGTCAATAACTGCCCCGCAGTAAACAAAGAAGAAATGCTTTTTCATCGCAACCTGTACGTAGACAGCAAGCAAAACACGGTAGCAATTTTGCAAAGTGTAGAAATACGCAAAATTCTCGAAAGCGCATATTGACTTGTGATATTGGCTACATTGAAGTAAAAGCAGAAATGTGATATCATCACAGAACGATGTCAAAAGCTGTGATATAATGTAGCCACAAAGAAAAAGGAGGACGTAAATATGTCTGCTATCAATATCAATAAAAACAATTTTCAAAATGAAGTATTAAATTCCGATAAGAAAGTCCTTCTGGACTTTTGGGCACCATGGTGCGGCCCCTGCCGTATGGTAGTACCGATTGTTGAGGAAATCGCTGATGGGCGCCCCGACATCAAGGTCGGAAAGATCAACGTGGATGAAGAGGTGGAGCTGGCGAGTCAGTTCGGCATTATGAGCATTCCTACTCTGGTGGTAATTGAAAACGGTAAAATCGTAAATCAGGCAATGGGTGCAAGACCGAA
>JAZRZQ010000159.1:0-2384 GCA_045601445.1 Eubacteriales bacterium
TTCCGAGTCTTTCGTACAGACGGTACGGGTTCAGATGCTCGCGGTCGATCTGATAGACCGAGACGGTCTTTCCTCGGGTATCTCCCTCAAAGACGATCTCCTCCTCGCGCTCGCAAAGCTCGGGGCTGAAATGCTCGTCCGAGTAGGTCAACAGCACCGCCGCGCCGCCGTCGATGCGGGTCGGAAACACCGTAACAAGTTCGCTCTCGCTCTCACATCGGAGCAGCTCCTCTCCCAAGCGAGAGGCGAACAGATGCGCGGTATAGATCGGCTTGGGGATGAAGTTGAGCGTGAAAAAGCCGCGGAAGCCCGTAAATTCTTCCTTCATTTCGTGCTGACCGGAGAGGCAGATCGCCCACATCGAAAGCTTCGGGTCGGCGTCGCACAGACGGCGAATGAGCTTGACGTAATAGGAAGAAAACACCTCGGTCTCGCGGAACATCAGCGTCGGAGCGTCCTCCTTATCGGAGAAGCCGCGCGTGCTGGCACCCCATTCATCCACGGCGATCTCCGTGGATGCAAAGCCCTTTTCATAGATCACGGAAAGGTAATCGGCGTGGCGCTTCAGGTTAAAATCGACCGAGATCACACCGCCGTTTTCGTTCATGATCCTCGGATTGGTGCCGTAGTTGTGAAGCGAAATAAAGTCCAGACGCAGCTTGTGCTCCTTGACGTAATCCAGAAAGCCCGCCAAAAACACGAGCCTATTGGCCAGCGCTGGGCCGCCGATGCGAAGCGAGGGCGACACGCGCTCCAGCGCACGCACGAAGCACTCATAGAGCTTGCAATAGGGCTTTAAGCGATCCTCCACGCAGGTGCCGGGGAGATTGGAGAGGAAAAAGGCGGGAATGTCCGGCTCGTTGAAGCAATGCAGATGCCACTTCGACACCCGCTCCAGACCGTAGCGCTCGACGATATGCTTGGTGTATTCGTAGCACATCTCCTCCCAAAGCGCAAAGCTGTTCGGCGGCGAGGTGTTGAACATTTTACCCTTGTAGCGGGTCTTGTTTTTGGCGTTGGCGGTTTTCAGGGCAGGATCGGATGCGATCAGATCGGGGATGCCCGCATACGCCAAAAACAGATCGAAGCCCTTTTCAACCAGATAGTCGAGTCGAAGATCGGACAAGCGCCAATCGTAGGCGAGACGCCCGTCTTCGCCCCAATAGACGATGTCCTCGAACATGGTGTAAATGCGAACGGTTCCGATCGAGCCGTCCTTCGCGAGGCGATCGAGGATCTTTTTGCCCCACGGATCCTCCACGGCGTCGGTGGGATGGAACACGCAGTGATTCCAGAATTTTTGTACGCGCTTTTCCGTTTCGTTTTTGATGCGAATCATACTCTCTCCTCCGTAGCATCTAAGATTCCCTTTAAGTAGCCGATGGCAAACAAGCGTCCCATCGCGTCGTATCCGGGAAGGCGGGAAGCCTCTCCCGCCATCGTGGGAACGTGATCCACGCGGATCGGAACGGAAACGCCGCACTCGCGGTAAGTGCGCATCAGAGCGGCCATATCCATCTCTCCGTTGTCGTGGAAGGTTTCGCGGAAGGCCGTGGGGACACCCTTGGTGTTGCGGAAATGCACCATCCCGATACAGTCCGCAAATTCACGGATGACGTCCTCCACGCACTCTCCCATAATATAATAGTTGGCCTGACACATACAGATCCCGAGGCTATCGCTCGGGCAGATCTCCCGCACGGCGTGGCGGATGTTCTCACGCGAGATCATAATGCGCTCCACCGCGCCCAAGGCGGGCACGGGCGGATCGTCCGGATGCAGGGCAAGCTTGATGCCGTATTTTTCGGCCGCGGGAACGGCCGCCTTGACAAAGTATTCGTAATTGTGCCAAAGCTCACGGGATGTGATGGCCTTGTCCGTCGGCTGATAGTCCTCCATACGAAACTCGGTCACGCGCGCGCCGCCGCGCTCGGGAAAATCCGAGGAAGTGCGAAGCCAGCCGACGTGCGCCATAAAGTTAAAGCAGATCGTATCAATCCCGCAGCGCGCCATGTTCGGGAACATCGAGATCGCCTTTTCGATCGCCTCGTCCCGCTTTTCGTCCCCCGCCTTGATGTGATCGTGAAGCTCGTTCGGCATCGGCTCAACGGCAACGGGGGTGAAGCCGAAATCGTTGTAGCGGCGCGTGAGAGACTGCCAATGCGAAAGTGAGGAGTAGTCGAATTTTCCGTCCTCGGGCAGACGGATGACGGCGTGACGAACGCCCGATTGCAGAGCAAAATCCCAAGTGGCGTCCCGCTCGCTTCTCAAATAATCGGTCAGGATCATACTCAAACCCCGCTCAAGGCCAAAAAGCCGCCGTCAACGGGAACGGTAATCCCCGTCACGAAGCCCGAGGCGCGCTCATCGCACAGCCAGCGAAC
>JAZRZQ010000160.1:0-18246 GCA_045601445.1 Eubacteriales bacterium
GTGATGGTGTAGGTATAGGTACCTGCCTTGGTGAAGGTAAGATCAAAGCGGAAGGTGCCGCCTGCGGCGTTCTTGACGCTCTTGATCTCCGTTCCGGTGCTGTCAAGCAGAGCGAAGATGAACTCTTCCGGCTTCAGCTCGCGTCCGTCGAGAACCTTCTTCAATTCCCCGTTGAGGCCGAGGGTGAGATCGGTAGAATCAGGCTTGTAGCTGTTGACGAACTGAATGGTGGGGCTCTGCTGAGTGCCGACACCGGTGACAACGGTGTAAAGCTCGCCTTGATGATCCTTCACCTCAACGAGAACCTCGTAGGTGCGGGTATCGTAGGTATAGCCTTTCTCGTTGAGGGCGGTCTCGCTGATCTCGTAGCGATACGTACCGACGGAAGTAAAGGTGATGGGCGCGAAGGAGAATTTGCCCTGTCCGTCGTTGCGTACGGTGAGCTGAGCCGGCAAGGGAGCGCCCGACGTAATGGCACGAATGGCAAACTCAAACTCATTTGCCTCCAGATCCTTATGACCGCCGTCGAGGGTCTTGATGCCGATGATGGTGGTTTGGGTATCCTTGGGATCGTAGGTGTTGGTAAAGGTTGCGGAGCTTTCCGTTCCGTTTGTACCAACGTAGGAGACGGTGGCGGTGAGGTTGCCCGCAGCGTAATCGTCGACTACGGTGACGGTAACGGTGTAGACCTCGGTGGTATAGGTGATTCCGCCGAGCGTTCCTTGAATCTCGCTGATGGTGTAAACGTAGGTGCCGCGCTCGGTAAAGCGGATCGTTCCGAAATCAACTGCGCCTTGTGCGTCGTTGGTAGCGGTCGTTTGAGCGGGCATCGGAGCGCTGCCTTGAGCGGAAATGGCAAAGCTGAATTCACCGCCCTGAAGAACGAACTGATTTCCCGCGGATGCACGAACCTCTTTTTTCACGTCAAAGCCGATCGGTGCAGTAGCCGCAGGCTGATAGAGGTTCTTAAAGCTGAAGGTCAGCTTGGCGCTGTTTTCCCCTGCCGTGCTGATGCGGTCAGCCTCGAGACCTGTGATCGAGGAAGAGACGGTAGCCACAAGCTTGGCGGCCGCACGGTCCTCGGTGACGGTGAAGGTAACGGTGGCGACGGCGTCGACGTAATCAACACCTGTGATCGTACCTTGGGTCTCTTTGAGAGTAAAGACGTATTCGCCTGCCTTCAGGAAGCGAATCTTGTTAGACAGAACGTCTGCCTTGTTTTGGATCGTAAGAGCTAAGCTCGGAAGAACGATCTCTCCGCGAGAAATCGCCTCGGCAGTGAGCGTGTTTGCGGCCGACAGTTCAAAGGAGAAGGAATCGGTGGCAAGCCACTCGTCGTTGACTCTTCCGATGAAGTTCTTGCTGATCTCAAGCTCAGCCTCGGTAGAACTCGGCGTATATTCATTAACGAAATGAACCGCGGGGTTCTGTGCATCGCCCAGTCCCGAAACCGTAGCGGAAAGCTGTCCTTGCCCGAGATCACGAACCTCAACGACAACCTCAAACACATTCGAATCGTAGCGGTAGCCCGCTTTTCCGAGATCGGTCTCGCGGATCTCGTAGCGATACGTGCCGACCGAGGTGAAGGTGATGGGATGGAAGCTGAAATCGCCCGAGGCAAGGTTTGTGACAACGGTCATTGCGGGCAAGGGAGCGGCGGGAGTCAGGGCGGAAATGGTAAATTCAAATTCGCCTGCCTCGATGTCCTTATGACCGCCGTTCAACGTCTTCTTGCCGAAGATGGTTGCCGAGGTGCTTTCGGGGTTGTAGCGGTTTTCGAAGAGAACTTCGGTCTCGTCTCCGCCGGCGCTGGCATAAGCGACAGAGGTTACGAGCTTGCCCGTAGCGTAATCATCGGTTACGGTAACGGTGATGGTGTAGATCTTGGTGGTGTAGGTGATGCCGGTGATAGAGCCCTGTTCCTCGCGAACGGTATAAACGTAGGTACCGCGCTCGGTAAAGGTCACCGTGCCGAAATCGACCGTACCGTCAGGAGCGTTGCCGACGATAGGCGTGGTGGGAAGAGGCGTTCCTGCGGGAGCGGTGATCCGGAAGATAAAGTTGCTGTCACCGAGGGTATAGCTGTTCCCTGCCGAGGGCGTGACGATCTTGCGAGCCTTGAAGGGCACGGGAGCAGTCTGCTCCGATTGATACTCATTGGTAAAGATCACGGACAAAAGATCCGAATTCTGACCGCTGACGGCAATGCGATCCGCTCTCTCTCCACTGACGGAAGCGGTGATCGAAGCGGTAAGCTTGGCCGTTTGACTGTCATCGGTCACGGTAAAGGTGAGGGTAGCAACTGCGGGAACGTAGGTGACTCCTGCGATGCCGCCGTTTAGCTCCTGCACGGTGAAGGTGTAGGTACCGGGCTTGTTGAACTTGATCTTGCGGGAGAGGATCTCGCCCTTCTGATCGATCGTAAGCGTGGCAAATTGAGAGGCGGGATCATCATAGGTAAACTCAACGGCTCCCTCTTCAATCGCCTGAACGGTTGCGCTTTCGGGCGTGATCCGGAAGGAGAAGGCATCCGTAGCAAGCCACTCATCGTTGACTCTGCCGATCAGATCCTTTCCGATCTGAAGTTCTGCTTCAACGGGATCGGCCTTGTAGAGGTTGATAAATTCGTCGCCGCCGTAGAACTGAACGAGCGTGGCGGTGAGATTGCCGATGCGGTCGTCGGTCACGCGGAAGACCGCGTAAATGGTCTGGGTGCTGTAGGTGATACCGGGAACCTTATCGGAATCGGCAGGAACGATCTCGCGGATGGAGACCACGTACAGACCGGCCCGGGTAAAGGTGATGGGATCGAAGAGGATGCTTCCGTCGGCAGTATTGGAAACAACGGTGGTTGCAGGCAGGATCATACCGTTTGCGGGCGTTGCGGAGACAGCGGTGATTTCAAACTGATACTCGCCTGCACGAATCGCGTCGGCACGGTCACCCGAGATCACCTTTTTGATGAGAGGAACACGGGAGATCGTAGGCGCGGGCTGATAGACGTTTTCAAATACGAACAGCGAGGAAAGATTCGCAGGATCGATGGGAGCTCCGTTTTTGGTCAGCGAGGTCGATTGAATCTTCAATGCGCCTTCGCCGTCGTCGTAGACGATAACGGTGTAAACGTACACGGCCGTATCGTAGGTCGTTCCCCCGACGGGATTGGCGGGAATATGCTCATAGATGCGATATTCATAGTTGCCTGCCTCCGTGTAGGAGACGCCGTCAAGGAAGTTGACCGAAGCGACGTATTTACCGTCAACGTCGGGCGTTTCGTCGGCAAGGTGGGAGAAGATGTGCTGACCGAGCTTGACGCCGTCCTTATAGTCCTCACGGAGAAACCAGAACTCACCCTCGAGAAGCGACTTGCCGACCAATTCCTTGGTACCCGAGAGAGAGACGGGCGTGTCGGCAAAATGAGACTCGTAGCGGTTGGTGAAGTCGGCAGAGGAAAGCCCGTCGGAATAGCTCACGGTGGCGGCAAGATTGCCGTCGTTGTCGGAATCGTGAACGGTAACGGTGACGGTAACCACACGATTGTCGTAGATCATACCGCCTGCCGTGCCGGCCGTCTCAGAGACGTAGAAGGTGTAAACGCCCGCCTTCTTGAATTCGAGATCCGAGAAAGCGAAGGGAACGCTCTGTCCGTTGGCACCGCCGGTGACGGTGGCTTGCGCCGAAGGAATGACAACGAAGCCTTGGCTGACCATTTCGGCGGTTTCGGCAGAGGGCTGAAGGGTGAAGAGGAAGGATTCACCCGATTTCATATCGCGGCCGATCAGCGTCTTGTTGCCGAGCACGTCAGCCTTGACGGGAACGGGGGTATAGGTGTTGCGGAAGGTTGCGACGCTCATTTGTCCGGGATAGACGGCGTCGACCACCAGCGTCGAGCTACCCGGATCGATGGAAACGATCACGTCGATCTCGTAGACGGTGGTATCGTAGACCATACCGTTCACGGGGTTCTGAGGAATGACCTCGCTCATACGGTAACGGTAGGTGGTGGGCAGCCCGCCGATGACGGCCGCCTGCGTGAAGCTGACACCGGTGAAGGAGATATTGCGGCCCTCGTTGCCGGTGAGGATCGTGACAAGTCCCGTGGCGGGGTCAACGGCAGAGCCGGAAGGCATCGGTGCTTGCGAGGTGGAGCCTGCAATCACCTGCCCTTGTGCATCTACCACACCGAGCGCCTCAAGCTTGAACTCGAACATACCGGAGATCAGCGGATGCTCACCGGAATGATCGGTGTAATCCTTCAGGGCGACGGGAACGCGAACGACCTCCGAGGCGGAATAGACGTTGTTGAACACGATCTCGTCCTGCCCCTCCTGACCGGGGTTGAGCACGATCTGATTGTCGGAATCGTAGGTGAACAGCGGGGTTCCGTCGTCCTCATAAAGCTTTTGCAGATCGTTGCCAACGAGGCTGAGCGTTCCGTCACCGTTATCGGCAATGGTGACGACCAGACGGTACAGAGCACGGGAATAGGACATACCGGGGAGATATTCGTGGTTTTCCGGTTCTTTTTCAAACACGGTATAGCGATAAACGCCCGGTGCGGTGAAGCGGATGTTACCGAAATCAAAGCTTGCGGTATCACCCGTGCCTCCGTCGGGAGAAGTAACGGTGACACCGAGGGCGGCATCGTAGCCGATGGGAAGGGGTGCGTTATTATAAGGATAGATAAAGAAGGTAAAGCGATCGCCTGCGGCCCAGTTTCTGCCGACAAGAACCTTTTTACCCGTAAGATGCGTGTTCGTCGGGAACAAAAGCGGTTCGACCTGATAGTGGTTTCTTGCCGAAACGACGGAGGTCTGCCCTGCCGCGATCACGCCGCTGTCACCGCTGATGGCCTGTGTAAAGCCGTTGGCGGCGGCCTCGGTTACGGTGTAGGTCGTGGCGGGAGGAAGTCCGTAAACGGTCGCGGTCTGACCGTGCTTGAGGGTAACGGTATGATCCGAGGGCGAAACGGTCTTTTCGGAAACGACGCTTCCGTCGGCATCGGTGATAACGGTATGGAACGTGCCATTGTCAACCTCCGCGCCGTTCAGGTCAATGTTGAACACAAACGAGGCATCGGGAGCGGTGAGCCCGTCATCGGCCGTTACCGTCTTTGTGATCCGGAGAGTGCCGCCGGAAATCAGCGAAAGCTTGCCGTTGTTACCCTGATAGATCACGAATTTGCCCGCGTAGGGATCGGGATTTCCGTCAGTATGGACAAAGGTGGGGGCATAGAAGTCCTGCGCGGTTTGAGTGGCATTTTGAATCTTGGTGCCTTCGAACAAGAGGATTCTGTTGAGACGGGGAGAGCCTGCGGCACGGTAAAGATAGCCGTCCGCGCCCGTGACGATGGACGTGGTCGTGAGCTGAGCGCCCGTACGGGCTACCGCCTCGACCTCCAGTGCGTTACCGTGGTAAGACTCGTTTTTATAGTAATAAACGGTAGCAGGATCAATTCCCTCGCTTTCGGTAAGCTGTACCGTGAGGGCCTCGTCCTTGTAGATGGGCATATCCTCAAGGATATAGTAGAACTTATTGTTGTGTGCCGGCTCAAATTCAACGGTAGCTTCTCCGACGGTGTAGCCGTTGACCGTGCGGTCGCCGCGATAGAGATTGGCATAGAAGTTGATCGTGCCGTCGGGATTCGAGTTGGCGGCAAGATAGGCGTCGGAGATCTTAGAGTGATCGACGTAAACGTTGCCGTTCGTATCCTCCTTGACAACAGAAGATTTCATACCGACCGAATAGATGATTCTGGCAGGATAAGCACCGTTGTTGGTATGGGTGGCAACCGTGCCGTCCTCGTTCAGATGCACCTCGTTGATTCGGAGCGGAATGACCGAGGCGGGAATCTTGACGACCAGCGTTTGCTTGCCGTCTGTTTCCGTGACGGTGATAATGATGTCCTTGATGTCCTGATCGTGGTAGACCTCGCTGTGAACCTGTCCTTCAAAGACATAGGTGGTCACGGAGCCGTTTTGCGTGACGGTCTTGGCAGTAAAGGTCACACCTGCGTAGATGATGGCCTTAACGTCCTTGACCTCCATATATTCACCGATGGGATCGGTATAGGTGATGTAGCCGTCGGAGATCGGATCGCCGCCCTTAAGCTCGGTCGGAACCTGAGGAGCGGAGATGGAGATGTTGGAAACGATCTGGCGGAACACGTCGACAACGGCGGAGGCGTTGTCGGCATCGTAGTAAGCGTCTACGTAGTTGTAGCCATCGTTGAGATCAACGTCATACCCCGTGATCGGGTGCGTGACGGTGACGTAGCGATCGGAATCGGACCAACCGGAAGATTGGCCAACGTTGATCGAAACCGAAGAGGAATTGGCATAGGAAGACCAATAGTTCTTGATCGCAGTCTTTTGGTTGTTGGTGACGGCGTTGTTCCAATATACGCCCGGGTTCAGGGTCATATACGCCAGATCCTTCTGACTGCCGGACAGCTCTGTGATACCCATACCGACCGTATAGATCGTAGTGGCAGAGGCCGTACCCGCGACCTGATAGTTGCGGTCGATGGCGTCCTTCATATATGCGGCAGTCAAGATAGCCTTAAAGCCGTTACCCGGAAAAGCAGTACTGCCCGATCCGTGATTGTCGTTATTGGCGGGAGCCCACCACGAGGAAGAATCGGAAGAATAGGTGGGAGCGCCGTCCGACAAAAGAACGACGGAAGGGGTGCGCTTGATCTGAGAGCCCTGAACGGGGGCGGTAACAGACTGCTCCGAGGCAAGAAGATTCATACCGTGATAAAGGCCGACCTGAATGTTCGTGCCGCCTTCCACATCCACGGTTCTATTGATTCTTTGTCCGACGGACGGAATTGCCGTGGTAGTCAAATCCGCGTAGTTTGAACTTCCCGTGTTGCGGCTCAACTCAAAGAAAGGCACTTCTCTCGTGACCTGCTGATAGCCCTGACCGGGGACGTAGGCCCAATCCGTTTCGGTATCGTGGGTGTAGCGACCCAACGGAAGCAGAGTCTGCGCGGTGCTGCTGAACGCAACCACGGCAACACGGTTGTAGGGGTTCATAGCCATCAGCGAATCAATGGCCTCGTTCGCCGCCTGCACCGCGTTATAGATACGGCTCATACCGTTATCCATATTACTTGAGGCGTTACTCATCGAGCCGGAGATGTCGAGGATCAGAACGACGTCAACCGGTGCGTGAGACTGACCCGAGATCGCCTCGGATGTGGCAAGGGCGGAGTAGGCAATCAGAAAATCCTCTCCGCGATTTCCGCCTTGGTTCAAGGCAATGGTGGACTGTCCCCCGCCGTAGGTCGCGAAGGTGACGTTGTTCGCATAGACGGACTTATCCGTCCAGATTCGTCCGGCATAGTGGGTGGACGCATTATCGCCGAGAGACTCGGTATATTTTCCCGAGGTATCAAAATCAACGACAACCGCACCGGCCCCGCCGGGATAGTTGTATTCCTGCGCCGCAGACGCCAAGAAAAGGTTCAGCGGAAGAACACCGAGAACCATCACCAGCGCCAAAAAGAGGCTTAGAAACCGTTTGGCTTTTGATTGCGTTTTTTTCATGCTGTGCTCCTTTGTTTCTTAGGGTATGCAATCGGTTGTACCTATAGGTACACTTTCTTACCATCAAGGTATCATAAAACAGAGAAAAAGTCAATTATTTCGGGCAAAAAAAAGTGCGTTTGAGAAAACATTTTTTGGTAAAAAAAGCGATCCGAATCTACCGAAACGGATCGCAAAAAGGCAAAGCGGAGCGATCGCTCAAAATCTCACGAATTTCGAGGCGATTTTTTTGGCAAAACGAAACAGCGGCCCTTCCATTTCTCTCGAAGCCTCTTTGAGATGCTTTCGGATCTCAAGGGACTGCGGACAATGCGTTTCGCATTTTCCGCAGCCGATACACTGCGAGGCACAGGATGGATTTTTCCGCAAGGCGGTACACATAAAATACTCGATCAAGCCCCAAAGCTTTCCTTCGGAGAAGCGACGGTTGTAGGCGGCAAAGGTTCCCGGAATATCCACGTTTTTCGGACATGGCATACAATAGCCGCAGCCCGTGCAGCCGACCTTCATCCCCGCATTGATCGCCTGAACGATTTTGCGAAGCATTGCCTCTTCCCTCTCGGTAAATTCTCCGATCTCGCAATCGGAAGCGGTGGCGATATTATCCCGCAGCATCTCCTCGGAATTCATACCCGACAAGACGCAGGTGACCTCCTTCTGATTCCAAAGCCAGCGAAAGGCCCATTGCGCGGGGGTGCGCCGGATCGGATGCTCACGAAAAATGCGAAGGGCACTCTCGGGAAGATGCGTGACGAGCTTTCCTCCGCGAAGCGGCTCCATAATGACCACGGGAATCCCCTTCTGATGAGCGTATTCGAGGCCGCGACGTCCCGCCTGCGAATGCTCGTCCATATAATTGTACTGAATTTGACAGAAGTTCCAGGGATAGGCGTCGATCAAGCGGCAGAAGGTCTCGCTGTTACCGTGGTAGGAAAAGCCGATCTGGCGGATCGCGCCACTTTGCATTTTTTCCTCCAGCCATTCGCAAATGCCCAGCCCGCACAGTCTTTCCCAAGTCTCGGGATCGGTCAGCATGTGCATCAGATAGTAGTCGATATGATCGGTCTTCAGACGGGAAAGCTGTTCGGCAAAGCGCCGCTCAAGCTCTTCCTTTGATTTGATCAGATAGTGCGGAAGCTTGGTGGCAATGAAAACACGGTCGCGAACGCCGTTTTTTTTCAGGATGCGTCCGAGAGTTTCCTCGCTTCCCGGATAGATGTAGGCGGTGTCAAAATAATTGATTCCCTCGCGGATGGCGAGCATAACCTCGCGCTCGGTCTCTTCAAAGTCGATCCTTCCGTTTTTGCGGGGAAAGCGCATACAGCCGAAGCCGAGGGCGGATATTTTTTGATTTCTTTGATCCAGACGGTATTTCATAACGAATCCTTTCCGAGTTGTTTTTTTCTGTATTGTAAGGGAGTAAGCCCCGTTTCGCGCTTGAACATACGGGAGAAGTTTTGCGGATCGAGGCCGACCGATTCCGCGGCGACGGAAACCGGAGTATCCTTCAGTTCCAAAAGAGCACAGGCCTTTCGAACGCGAAGGCGCGTCAGATAGCGGTGCGGCGGAAGGCCGGTTTCCCGATGGAAAAGAGATGAAAAATAGCTCCGCTCCAGCCCCACGAAATCGGCCAGCTCGGTGGCGGAGAGGGCCTCGTGATAGCGGGCCTCCATCATACCGATCGCCTTCTGCACCGCATCGCCTCGGTCAATCTCCTCACAGCTTTGCAGGAGAGTGCCGAGGATCTGGCAGAGACAGGCGGACGCGCGGATGGGTGCACCGAAGTCGTTTTGTTTCATGCTTTCCGTCATGTGCCTCATCATCTCCCGAAAGCTCTCAAACAGCTCGGGCGGGGCGAACGGTTGCTCGGAGCTGATGCCCGCACGGGCAAGAACCTGCTCAAGCGAGAGACCGAGAAAGGAGCAATAATACCCCTTTCGAGGATCGACGTGCGAGGCCTTATGCACGATGGTGTCCCCGGGAAAAAGGACGTAGAAATCGCCTGCGGAGACGGGAAATTCCCTGCCGTTGATTTCCACGGCGCCACTGCCCGACTCGCAGCATTCAAAAATAAAATAGTCCCGAATCACCGGCCCGAACACCGCGCCGGGAGCAAGATGCGTTTCTCTTTGCGCGTAGATCACCTGAGGCATCTCTCTCAGGCCGCCGACTTGTTTTTTTCGATTCAAAAGTCCCTCCAAACAACAAAATGAAGATTATTTCACACAAAAAGACCTTGCACGGGTAACAAAGTGATGATATAAT
The DNA here is from genome assembly GCA_045601445.1 of Eubacteriales bacterium. Lineage (GTDB taxonomy): Bacteria > Bacillota > Clostridia > Oscillospirales > SIG627 > RGIG5579. The sequence goes on from JAZRZQ010000160.1 coordinate 9,819, forward strand.
GATAACACAAAAAATCCGAAAGGGGAATACATCATGGCAAAAAAATATAATCTCGCAGTCATTGGCTGCAAAATGGGCAAGCCCCACATTCAGGCGATCATCGCAAACGACAACGCGAATCTTTACGGTGTCTGTGACATCAACACCACTCTTTTGAATTCGATTGCCGAGGAATTCAAGCCCGAAAAGGCCGCCGAGGATTGGCACGAATTCATCAACGATCCCGCGATCGATGCGGTTATCGTAGCGACGCCCGACCAGCTCCATTTGGAAATGACCTCCGCCTTTTTGAAGGCAGGCAAGCACGTGCTTTGCGAAAAGCCGATGGCTCTGACCATGGAAGAGTGCGAGGCTATGATGCAGGCCGAAAAGGATTCCGGCAAGAAGCTGATGGTCGGACAGGTCTCCCGCTTTGCTCCCGCCTTTGCCAAAGCAAAGAAGATGATCGACGACGGTATGATCGGTGAGCTGTTCTTCGTGGAAAGCGAATACGCACACGATTACAGCAAGGCCCGCGGTGCCAACGACTGGCGCGTTACCCCCGAGCGTCACGCGGTCATCGGCGGCGGCTGCCACGCGATCGACCTTCTGCGCTGGATCGCAGGCGATCCCACCGAGGTTTACGCTCTTTCCAACCGTAAGTGTCTGACCGATTGGCCCGTGGACGACTGCTCCATCGCCGTTATGAAGTTCCCGAACAACGTCAACGGTAAGGTTCTCACCTCCATCGGATGCAAGAGAAACTACACGATGCGCAGTGTATTCTACGGAACGAAGGGTACGATCATCTGCGATAACAAAAACAGCTTTCTGACCTTCTTCACCGGTGAAGAGCAGCACCCCGCCTACAGAAAAGAATGGTTCACCATTCCTCAGCAAATCCCCGTAAGCATTGCCAACCACAACACCAAGGCCGAGCTTGAGATGTTCCTGAAGGCCATCATCAACGACGAGCCCGTTGCCATCAGCCCGATGGAAGGTGCTTCGACGGTTGCGGTTTGCTGTGCCGTGGTCGAATCCTGCAAGACCGGCATGCCGGTCAAGGTCAAGTATCCCAAGGTCATCTGAAAACCGAACGGACGGTCTGCCGACGCAGGCCGTCTTTTTTTCTTGCAATCGCACATCTTTCGTGATATAATCAAAGAACCGACCGATGCGGTGCATTCCCGATGCACCGCCGAGCCTCTTTTTCGGGGGCGGATATGATTTGGAGGAAGCATTTATGATCTACCGTGATTTTCAAGGAAAACAGCTTTCCCTTTTGGGATTCGGAACGATGCGACTGCCGCAGACCGATCCCAAGGATGCATCCAGCGTCAACGAGAAGGCAACGAGCGAGCTGTTCGATCTTGCTCTTCGCTCGGGAGTCAATTATTTTGACACCGCCTCGCCCTACCACAACGGAGAATCGGAGCGGGTGGTAGGACGCATTTTATCCCAATACCCCAGAGAATCTTATTTTTTGGCGGACAAATACCCCGGACACCAGATCTTTCGCGAGTACGACCCGAAGGCGCTGTTTGAGAATCAGCTCAAAAAATGCCGGGTGGATTATTTTGACTTTTATCTTTTTCACAACGTATTCGAGAACTCCATTCACACCTACAACGACCCGCGTTGGGGCATTACGGATTATTTCATCGAGCAAAAGAAAAACGGAAGGGTGCGCCATCTCGGCTTCTCCACGCACGGCGGGCTTGAGATCATGGAAGAGTTTATCCGTCGCTACGGCGAGCATCTTGAATTTTGCCAGATCCAGCTGAATTATTTGGACTGGAGCTTGCAGGATGCGCGCGCCAAGGTGGAGCTGCTCAATCGCTACAAAATCCCGATCTGGGTGATGGAGCCGGTGCGCGGCGGAAAATTAGCCAAGCTCCACGGCGCTCAAGAGGCCGTTTTATCCGAAATGCGCCCCGATCACTCCCCTGCCGCCTGGGCCTTCCGCTTTTTGCAGGATTTTCCCGAGGTCAAGATGATTTTAAGCGGGATGAGCACGCTCGATCAGCTCAAGGACAATCTTTCCACCTTCGAAAAAGAAGCGCCGCTGACCGAAAAAGAAAGAAAGACGCTCTTTGATATTGCCGAGCAGATCAAGGAATCCGTCCCCTGTACGGCCTGCTCGTATTGTACCGCCTCCTGTCCCAAGGGACTTGATATTCCGCTGTTTTTGTCCATTTACAACGAGATCCGCGTAGCTCCGAGCTTTAACGCTTCGATGAGGCTGGAGTTCTTGCCCGAGGACAAAAAACCTTCCGCCTGTATTGCTTGCGGAAAGTGCAGGAAGATGTGCCCGCAGAGCATCAATATTCCCGAGGTGCTTCGGGATTTGGAGAAGCTAATTCAAAAGATCCCTTCCTGGAGAAGCATCAGCAAGGAAAGAGAAAAGCAGGTCGAGCAAGAAACCGGCGGCAAATCATAATAAAGCAAAAAAGCGAAGAAGCTCTTCGCTTTTTTTCTTTTTGCGAAAAATGAACGGCGGGACTTGTTTTTTTTTCGATTATCATATATAATAGATTATTCATATAACTTTTTCTCAATCACGATATTCTTCGGAAAGGAACGCTCTATGCCTGCCGACACCCAAAAACTCTTCTCTACCCTGCAGGAAAACGGGAAGCGCTACGATCTCGAGCTGATCCAGCGTGCCTTCGACTATGCCAACGAGGCACATAAGGGTCAATTCCGCAAATCGGGCGAGGAATACATTTACCACCCGCTTGCCGTCGCTCAGATCTGTGCGGAATTAAGTCTTGATACCGAGGCGGTTTGTGCCGCTCTGCTGCACGATATCGTCGAGGACTGTCCGGGCGCTTGTCTGGAAGGACTTCGCGCGCAGTTCGGAGAAGAGATCACGATGCTGGTGGACGGGCTGACGAAGCTTGTGACCATTCCCTTCGAGGACAAGGAAGAAGAGCATATCGAAAATCTGAGAAAAATGTTTTTGGCGATGAGCCGCGATATTCGCGTCATCCTCATCAAGCTTTGCGACCGCCTGCACAATATGCGCACCCTTGCCTCGCATTTGGAATCCAAGCAACGCACCATCGCGCTGGAGACCATGCACGTTTACGCGCCGCTGGCACACCGACTCGGTATCCAGAAGATCAAGCAGGAATTGGAAAACCTTGCGCTTCAGTATCTCGACCCATTCGGCTATCAGGAGATCAGCGAATGGATCAACGCCAAATACGGCGAAAACTTAGGCTTTATCGAGCAGATCAAGGAAGAGGTCGGCAAGCGTCTGCAGGAGCACGGCATCCCCTACACGATCAAAGGACGCGTCAAGAGCATTTACTCGGTGTATCGCAAAATGTACCGCTCCAGCAAAAGCTTTGAAGAGATCTACGACTTTTTTGCGGTTCGCATCATCGTGGATTCCGAGATCGCCTGCTACACGGCGCTCGGTGTCATCCACGAAATGTATCATTCGATGCCCGGCCGCTTCAAGGACTATATTTCAACCCCCAAGCCGAACAACTACCGCTCGCTGCACACAACGGTCATCGGCAGAGCGGGCGTTCCCTTCGAGGTGCAGATCCGAACCGCCGAGATGCACCAGATCGCCGAATACGGTATCGCCGCCCATTGGAAATACAAGAGCGGTGCCAAGAGCGGCGAGGAGATGGACAAAAAATTCGAATGGATCCACATGCTGTTGGAAAGCGAGCAAAAATCGCTTGACAGCGAGGAATTTTTAAGTCCTTTGAAATTGGATCTGTTTGAGGACGAGACCTTCGTATTTACCCCGAAGGGAGACGTGGTCACCCTTCCGACGGGCTCCTGCGGCATTGACTTTGCCTATGCGATCCACTCGGGCGTGGGCAATAAGATGGTCGGCATCAAGATCAACGGTGCGATCGCACCGATCACCACCGTATTAAAGACAGGGCAGATCGTTGAGGTGCTGACCTCCTCGGCCTCCAAAGGCCCGAGCCGCGACTGGCTGAAGATCGTCAAGAGCGGAGAAGCCAAAAACAAGATCCGAAATTGGTATAAAAAAGAAAAGCGCGAGGAGAATATCGAGCTTGCCCGTGCGGAAGTTGCCAAGGAATTTGAAAAGATCCGCAAGGGTCTTGCCGAAGAAGAAAAAGACGCCATCATTTCCACCATTGCCCAGCGCTACGGCTTGGGAAGCCTTGACGATCTTTACAACTCCATCGGCTACGGCGGCATTGCGCTGACCAAGATTCACGTCAAAATCCGCGATGAGATCGAACGCCTCGCCGCATCGCAGACGCCCGTTTCGCTTTCGGTGACGCAGACCCAAACGGAAAAGAAAGAGCTGAAGAGATCCAAGAGCGGCGTCATCATCGAGGGGCTGGAAAACTGTCAGGTCAAGTTTGCCAAGTGCTGTTCTCCCCTGCCCGGTGATGACATCATCGGCTTTATCACCCGTGGCTACGGAGTTTCCGTGCACAAATTCAACTGTCCCAACGCCATCAAGGGGCTTCAGGGCCCCGAGAAGGATCGCTGGATCAACGCCTCGTGGGCGGAGAGCCCTTCCGAATACCAAAGTGCCTCTTACAACGCCGTGCTTCAGCTTCTTTGTGCCGATAACATCGGCGTGATGGCCTCCATTTCAACAGCCCTGGCCGATATGAGAATCCCGATCGCCGCGATCAGCACGCAGGCTTCCGCGCAAGGGACGAGCCTTTTGACGCTGACGATCCAGATCAAGGGGCGCGATCATTTGAATCTGGTGGTGGAGCGCTTGCGTAAAAACCGCGATATCTTGCAGATTATGGGAGGTGACCGCTCGTGAGAGCCGTATTGCAGATCACCGAAAAGGCACGCCTTTGCTGTGAGGGAAGGGTCATTTCCGACTGCGGAAAGGGAATGTGCATTCTGATCGGTCTTGCCGAAGAGGACAACGAGAGCGTTGCCGACAAAATGATCGACAAGATTTTGAAAATGCGCATTTTCGACGATGAAAACGGAAAATTGAATCTTTCCTGCCTGAAGGTGGGCGCGGTTCTTTTGGTCGTGTCCAACTTTACCCTTTACGCCAACTGTGCCTCGCGCAGACCCGATTTTATGCGCGCGATGAAGTACGACCGCGCAAAGCCGCTTTACGAATACATTCTCAAAAAAATGCAGTCGAGAGCCGATGAATTGACGGGGGCGGACGACGTCGGTGCAAAGGTGTTCGGCGGCGTGTTCGGGGGAGATATGAAGGTGGAGATCCTCAACGACGGCCCGATCACGATCCTTTTGGATTCCGCCGATTTCTGATGGAAATTTACGCAAAAACCGAAGCGCGCCGACTTTTGCTGTATCATCTTGCTTCTCTCTTTTTTCACGAAAGGGCCGAGTATCTGACCGTTCGGGAGAAAGAGAGCGAGGAGCTTTACGAATTGCAGCTTTCCGATCCCAAGCACCAATCGGTCGGGCGCGCCTTCATTGACACGACCCGTCACCTTGACCAAAAGCGCGCCCTCGAGGCCGCCGTCGGGCTTGCCTTTGCCCGCGCCGCGAAGAATCTGACCGAATACTGCCCGCCCTACGGGACGCTGGTCGGTGTCAGACCCGTCAAGGTCCCCTTGTTTTATCTGCGCGCAGGTCTTGACGAGGCCGCGGTGCTTTCCCTTCTGCGGGATGATTTTTACGTTAGCGACAACAAGGCCGCGCTTCTGCTGGCGCTGGCAAAAAAGGAGCTTGCCTTTGCCCGCGGCTACTCGGATCGGGACGCGATGCTTTATCTTTCGATTCCCTTTTGCCCGAGCCGCTGCTCCTACTGCTCGTTCATTTCCTCCGCCGCTCCGAATCATCTGGATCGGATCGGTGAGTATCTGACGCTGTTACAGACCGAGATATGCGAAACGGCCACGCTGTTTCGCGAAAGCGACCGCGTACTGCGGGCTGTCTACATCGGTGGCGGAACACCGGGGATCTTATCTGCAGAGCAACTGCAAGCGCTTCTTTCACAGATCAAAGAGCAATTTTCAACGGAGTGCGTCGAAGAGTTCTGCGTCGAGCTTGGTCGACCCGACACGATCACCGAGGAAAAGCTTCTTGTTTGTCGGGAACACGGAGTCGATCGCATCAGCATCAATCCGCAAACGACAAACGATCAGACGCTCTCGAGGATCGGCCGCGGCCACAGCGCCGAGGACTTTTTCCGCGCGATGGAGCTTGCCGGACGCGTTTCCTTTGACAGCATCAACTGCGATCTGATCGCCGCGCTTCCCGACGAAAAGCCCGAGACCTTCCTTTGCTCGGTGCGAGACGTGCTGTCCTTGAAACCGCAGAGCGTAACGATCCACGCGCTGTGCCGCAAAAAAAGCGCAAGTGAAGCCTTGCCGCTGCTGTCGGACGGATTTCGCGAAGCGGTGGACGAGGCGCACGAGGCGTGCATCAAACAAGCTCTCGTGCCATATTATCTGTATAGGCAAAAATCCGCCGCTGCCGATCTCGAAAACGTCGGCTTTTCCCTGCCCGATCGGGTCGGCATTTACAATCTTGCCATGATGGAAGATCTGGTGGACATCGTTTCCTGCGGTGCGGGAGCGATCAGCAAGATCATTCCGAAAAAGGAAGGCGGCAGGATCCTGCGATTTGCCCAGAACAAATATCCTTTCGAATACCTTTCACACCCCGAAAAGATCAAGGCAAGACTGGATGCGATGAAAGCGTGTTGGCAGGAAGAATCGGAGAAAATATGAATCAAATCCTTCTGTTCCCCAAAAACGCAGGGGAACGAAAAGAAGAAATCATTCGTGCAGACGAGACTCGCTACGCCGAAGGAATTTTAAACGCCGCCCGAAGCATTGCGGCAAAGAATGCTCGCTTTGTCTTTTTGGCAGGGCCGAGCTGCAGCGGAAAATCCACCACGGCGGAAATGCTCATTCGCGCTCTGCAAAAAATGGGAAAAAGAGTGCTCGCCTTTTCCACGGACGACTTCTTTTTTGATGGAGAACACGCTCCGAAAAACGAAGATTCCTCTCCCAATTACGATGCCTTCGAGCACACGGATTCGGACTATATTTGCGGCGTCTTGCGCGCTCTTTCCCAAGAGAAGGACGCCGTCTTACCCGTCTTTGACTTTTTGACCAGCAAGCGCACCGATCAGACCAAAGTCATAAAATATGCCGAGTGGGACGTTTTCATTCTCGAGGGAATCCACGCACTTAACGATAAGATCTTATCCGCTATGCCGGATGAAGCCGTATGCTACCATCTGTATCTTGACGTGACGGCCCACCTTGCCGCAGAGGGGAAAGAGGCTCTTGCGCTGGAGCCGCGCGAGATTCGCTTTTGCCGCCGCCTGATCCGAGATTTCAAGCACCGCGGGGCAAATGCACAGCGCACCTTTCAGCTTTGGAAAAACGTTTTGCGGATGGAAGAGATCATTCTGCATCCGTATCAAAAAAACGCCGATATGATCCTGAACACCAACTTCTGCTATGAAATCGCCGTAGAAAAAGAAGAGGTCCTTGAATTGCTCGGGCAGGTGAAGAAGGATTCCTCCGACTATGCGGCGGCAGAGCGTCTTGCCGAGAAGCTTCTCCCCTTCCCCCAATTTTCCGAAGATCTGGTTCCCGAAGAATCCGTGCTTCGCGAATTTATCGACTGAGAAAGGAAGCCTATGTCTAAGAAAAAACAAGGTTTTGTATTCGGTGCGCTGATCCTGATGCTTTCGAACATTGTGGTCAAGGCCATCGGTGCGTTTTTCAAAATTCCCCTCTCGAACGCCATCGGCGCGACGGCCATGGGATATTTTTCCTCTGCCTACTCCATTTATTCGATGTGCTTTCTCATTTCGACGGCGGGACTTCCCGTTGCCATTTCCCGTATGATCGCCTCGGCCGGTGCGAAGGGGCGCACCCGCGAGGTGGACGCGATCTATCGCATCAGCCTTCTGATCTTTATGCTGATCGGAACTGCACTCACATCCGCCCTCTTCTTTTTTTCGGATGCCATCGCCGTCGTACCCGCCAAGCCCGAGCTTTCCGTGTGTATCAAGGCGATCTCGCCGATTATGTTCTTTATTTGTCTGGTTTCCTGCATCCGAGGCTATTTTCAGGGTCACCAGAACATGGTTCCGACGGCCGTTTCCCAGGTCATTGAAGCACTCGGCAATTTGGCACTCGGTCTGACGGCAGGCATTATCGCCACAAAAAAAGGCTACTCCCCTGCCGTTGTGGCGGCCTTTGCGTTGGGCGGCGTCACACTTGGCGTTGTCATCAGCGCAGTCTATATGGCCTTTGCCAAATGGGTTTCCGACCGTGACCGTGAAAGCGGCGTGATCTCCGAGGGCAAAGCTCCCAACCGAAGAGCGCTTGCCAAGCAGCTGATCTCCATTGCGATCCCGATCACCATTTCCTCCAGCGTGATGAGCTTGACCAGCGTCATCGACTCTATGCTTGCAGTCGGACGGCTCGATCATTGCGTGGGGACTACCTTTTTGGATCTGGACGCCGAAACAAGT
>JAZRZQ010000161.1:0-11786 GCA_045601445.1 Eubacteriales bacterium
CTGGTCGTAGTGATATTTTATTCGCCCTAAAAACTGTCCGTAGGACAATATCACGATGCGAAAGCATCATATCACTGCGAAGCAATATCACTCGCCTTTGGCGAATAAAACTGCGAGACTTCCTTATGAGAAGTCTCGCAAGATCGGATTTTTTTGCTTTAAATCGAGCTTGGCAGAGGTGCCAGACAGAGCTTTTCGCGTGCGGCGTTCAGCCCCTTGCCGACCAGCTCGAGCGTACGGTTGTAGGAGGCCTTGGCCTGACGGATGGTGTTGTCGTTGAGGCGGAACACGCTCCAATCGGCTACCGTCAGATCCAGCGGGATGATCTGGAACACCCATTTTCCCTCGCGGCGCTCGCGGATGACCCAGGTCGGCTCGATGTTGACGCCGCTGATCTCCACGTCACCGTTGCTCCACTTGGAGAAGCTGACGCCGAAGATCATACCGTCCTCGGTGTGACCGCTGAAATTGTCGCTGTCCATCAGCTCCTTGCGCTGATTGGAGATGGCGTTGCCCGTGGAGTAGATGCAAAGGGTCTCGTTGCCGTTTGCCGCGGTGATGGTCTCAAAGGGCTGAATGACGTGCGGATGGCCGCCGACGATCACGTCCACGCCAAGCTCACACAGCTTTTGGGCCATTTGCGTCTGGTAGCGGTTGGGGTTGTATTGATACTCGTTGCCCCAATGCAGATAAAACATCGTAAATTCCGCGCCCGCATTCTTCATTTCGGTCAGCGCCCTTTCCGCCTCGGCGTAAAAGGCGGCCAGATCCGCATAGGTGAAGCTTGAAACGAGATCGCCCGCATCCGCGGCCATCGTGATTCCGTTGAGCTGTTTTCTGCCTGCGGAATTGAAGGTGGAGTAGGTAAAGCAGGCCATTCCGATGCGAATGCCGTTGATCTCCTTGACCGTGTAGAAGCTTTCCTCGGTGTTGTCACGCGTACCGAGATAATCCAACCCCTTCTCACGAACCACCTGCACCGTGCGCTTGAGGCCCTCGGTTCGAGTGTCGTAGGAGTGGTTATTGGCGGTCAGAAGCATATCCACGCCCGCGCCCTTGAGCGCGTCCACCACGCTGTCGGGACAGTTGAAGAGGGGGTAAGCCGAAGGATACGTGCCGACGGAGGGGTGCTCGCCGCCGAGCGTGACCTCAAGGTTTGCCACGGTGTAGTCGTATTTCTGCAAATACGGAGCAATGTGCTCGTAGTTTTCGGTAAAATCATACACCCCGCCCGAGCGCTTGGCCGCGTTGTAGACGGTTTCGTGGATGAGAATGTCGCCGATCACGCCGATCGAGGCCGTGGAAACCACCACGGGATCCGAAAGCTCGGTGGACGGGGGATTTTCTTGCGTCGTGGCTTGATTTTCGCCCGTCTGCGTTGCCGTCTGTTCTTCTCCGAAGGAGCAGGCGGTGCAGGTGAACAGAAGCAACAATGCGAGCAGCGTAACAAGCGATTGTCTCAAAAACAGTTTCATATCAGACTCCTTCTTCGTTTTTGTCGTAAATGGTGGTTGTGCCTTGATAAAGGAAGTTGGCGGGGTTGAGCTTGACTTCGTTTTTCATAATTTCAAAGTGAACGTGTGAGCCGGTGCTTTTTCCGGTATTGCCGACCTCGGCGATCTTTTCGCCTTGCTTGACCACCTGTCCGAGCTTGACGTTCACGCGACTGCAATGGGCGTACATCGTCGAATAGCCGTTTTCGTGCTGAATGACCACGCAGTAGCCGTAGCCCTCGTAGCTGTGGCCGGGCTTTGTGGAAAAAGATCCGTCCTGCCCGATGGCAACGATGACCGTGCCGCTGGCGGCGGCGTAAAGGTTGTCGCCCGTCTCGCCGTCAATGTCCCAGCCGCGGTGATAGCCCAGCTCGTCGCGCGCTCCCCAATAGGAGGTGATATAGTCCACCCTCGGCACGATACAGCGAAACGGCGCCTGACCGAAATCGGTAATGCCGAGCTGCTCGGGAAGAATCTTCGTTCCTACGGCGATCACGCGATCGACGGGGGCACGGTGAACGGTTTGGCTGATGATCTCGCGGCGCGCTTCCTTGCCGTCCACGAAATAGACCTTGGCCTGCACGCTCGCCCGTCCGACCTTGCCGCGTTGGGTGACGTCTGCCATTGAGGTGTAGCGCTCGGCGCTTTCTACGTAGCGGGTCTTGTAGGGAACGTCGGCATCGTAGGACTGGATCTGCGCGGTGTAAAAGCGCAGGAGGATATGATCGTAGCTCTGCGGGTAATTGGAGAGGGTGATGCGATCCTTGTCGTCGGGCATTTCCACGTCCGTGAGCAAAAGAACGTCGGGCAGGGGCTCGGTTGTATGTGCCAGAACACTCGGCAGCAGAGAGGGCTCTTTTTCATTTTCCGTTGCCGTTTTTCGCATCTCGAGAGGGATGCACATCTGCTCCAGCACCAGATGAAGCTCTTTTCGGTCGATGATGCAGGAGGTGGGATAGGCCTGCGTGACGATCTGAACCTCGTTGAAGATGCCCGTGTCGCCATCGCCCGCCTTTTGCTTGACAAAGGCCTGCATCTCTTCCTCAATGGAGGCGCTGTCCGAGCAAACGGCAACGAGCGTGCGGTCAATATACAGTCCGCTTGCGGTGCAGATCTGATCGCGGATGCGCTTGTAAAGCTCCTCGGAGATCTTGGCGCGGTCGGTGGTCTGCCCGCGCTCGCGGGTGAGGGTGTAGTCGATGGGGTAGGGGAAGCGAAAGCTCTTTCCGAGAATGAAGCCGACCGTTTCTTCCAGCTCGTTGATCGCCGTTTCTACCTCGTATTGGTTTTGCACCACACCAATCACCTCTCCGCCGATCTCGGCGCGGATGACTACGGGTGTGGTCAGCTTAACGGCGGCAAAGATCACGAAAAAGACGGCCAAAACGACCAAAAGCAGATGCGAGCGATAGCGGTTCAAAAAGAACAGACTCTTGTGGCGCTTGGAGGCGTTTTGCTCCTTTTTGACAATGGATGCGCTCTCGGGCGCAAGAGAGCGGAAAAAGCGAAGAACGGCGGCCAACAGACGCAGAAGCGGCGTGTGCAGGTCAAAGAAATGCTCGCGGCTGACGAGCTTTTGTTCCTTTTCGACACGCTTTTTTTCCTGACGGACGCTCCGTTCGCAAACGCTGATGTAAAAGGCGTTGAAAAGCGAATCTCCGAAGCCGAGTCCACTCTTGCGGAACGAGCGGAAGCGGTGAAGAAAGCCCTGATCGTCAAACGGGCTCTTGTCCTGCTCGAAGGCGGGGGTCAGCTTTTCCCTTTCGGGTCTTTTCCTGCGGCGCGGCATGGAAAAATGCGATTGACTTTTTTTATCTTTTTCCGACATCGAAGATCCTCCTTTCTGTCGAGATACGAAGTCATTCTAACACATTCGGCAAAAAAAATCAAGTCTTGTCGGAAAGGGGGAAAAACGCTCTTGTTTTTTTGCCTTTGGGATGATACAATAAGAGCGTGCTTTCAGAGGTTTTTGACAGAATTTTCATTCATCCGTCACAGCGCGGATGTTATAATATGGGAAAAAAGACCACAGATGAGGAAATAAAATGAAACGATTCTTGCTGTTTTGCCTTTCGCTTTGCCTTCTTGTCAGTGCCGTCTCCTGCGGTGTCGAGCCGATCGTCATCGAAAAGGAGGGCACGCTGCAAACCCCCGACGGCGAAATCTACCCCGAGCCGTTTTTGACCTTCGATTCCGAAGAGGTCAGCTTTGCCGAGTTTCGCTATTACTATTTGAATTATAAGGAAATGTATCTTCGGGAAGATCCCGACTACTTTAAAACCGAGGGCAGGGAAGAGGCGCTGAAAGAAGAAGTTCTTCGCTGTCTTTTGGAGTCCTGGGCGGTCAAATTGATCGCCAAGGAAAACCGCATTCAGCTTTCCTCGGACGAAGCGGAATCGGTCGAGGGGGACGTGCAGGCGAGCATTTCGCAGTACGGCAGCGAAGAGGAGTTTATCGAGGCAATGAAGTCTTCCTATATGTCGATGTCGCTGTTTCGTTCGATGATGCGTTATTCCGCTCTGTATTTAAAGACCTTCGATACCCTCTACGCCGACGGCGGCAAGCAGGCCTGGACCGACGAGGAATTTTTTGCGTATTATCGCGAGCATTACCTCGCCGTGCAGGAGATCTACCTGCCCTTTGAGGAGTCGGAAAACAAGGACAACTGCACCGCCACGATGGAAAAGGCAGAGGAGATTCTCGCCAAGGCCCGCGGTGGGGAGGACTTCTGGAAATTGGTGGAGAAGTACGGCAAGGACGATCGGATGCTCGACTACCCCGACGGCTACTACATCACCGAGGGGGAGGCCGAGACCGCACTTTACGACGCCGCCAAGGCGCTTTCGATCGGCTCGATCTCCGAGCCCGTGATCGGCAAGGACGGCGTTTGGATCTTAAAGAGCGTGGAGCTTCGCGAGGTGCGGATGCGTGAAAACCGCCAGACCGCGCTCTTCGGCTACACGGACACCTTCGATCAGTACCACGCGGGCGCGTACGACGACGACTTCCACGAGCTTTACTCTGCCCGTGCCGATCAGATTCAGGTCGAATACAGCCCTTATTGGGAACTTGTCAGCACCGAAACGGTCGCATAGCAAAAGCCTGCCATATCACAATATGGCAGGCTTTCTTTACTTTTTGTAGCGGTAGGTGGGGGCGATCTGTTGCACCAAAGAGCGGATCTCGTCGCTTTCGTTTTTGGCGGCGAGCTCCAAGGCCTCGAGCTTTTTGATAAAGTCCTCGTCGTCCATTTCGATCGGCTTTCCGATGTGGATCAGATCGTTTTCGGTGTTCTGCATCCCTTCCTCGCTCATCAAAAGCTCCTCGTAGAGCTTTTCTCCGGGACGCAGTCCGGTGTATTTGATCTCAATGTCGATATCGGGACGCAGACCCGAAAGACGGATGAGGTTTCTGGCCATATCGTCGATCTTGACCGGCTCTCCCATATCCAAAATAAAGATCTCTCCGCCCTTGGCGTAGTAGGAGGCCTGAATGACCAAAGAAACCGCCTCGGGAATGGTCATAAAATAGCGGATGATGTTCGGGTCGGTGACGGTCACGGGGCCGCCTTGGGCGATCTGCTTTTTAAACAGGGGAATGACGCTTCCGTTGCTGCCCAGCACGTTGCCGAAGCGGACGGCCGCAAACTGCGTGTGACGGCTCTTGCGCCCCATCATCTGCACGACCATCTCGCAAATGCGTTTGGAGGCACCCATGATGTTGGTGGGGTTGACGGCCTTGTCGGTGGAAATGAGAACGAATTTGTCCACGCCGAATCGTTCGGCAGCCTGCGCGGTCTTGTAGGTTCCGAACACGTTGTTCTTGATCGCCTCGCAGGGGCTGTCTTCCATCAGCGGCACGTGCTTGTGCGCCGCCGCGTGAAAGACGATGTTCGGACGGTAGGTCTGCATGATGAAATTGATTCTGGCGGTGTTGCGAACCGAGCCGATCAGAACCTCGAGATCCAGCTCGGGGTGCTTGCGAGTCAATTCCTGCTGAATTTCGTAGGCGTTGTTTTCATAAATATCAAGGATGAGAAGCTTTTTCGGCTCTGCCCGCGCGATCTGACGGCAAAGCTCACTTCCGATCGAGCCACCGCCGCCCGTGACAAGGATGACCTTGTCCTTCATTGCCTTCAGGGAGATCTCGTCGTTGGCGTGGATCTGATCGCGCCCGAGCAGATCGGTAATCTCCACGTCACGAAGCTGACTGACACCCACTTCCCCGCGGATGAGCTGATACAGACCGGGCACGGAAAGGAGCTTACAGCCGGTCTCCTTACAGAGATTGAGGATGATCTTCTTTTCCGAAGGCGGGCAGGAGGGAATGGCAAAGATGATCTTGGTGATGTGATAGCGCTCGGCCATTCGCACGATCTCGCTTCTGCCGCCGACTACCTCGATCCCCTCGATAAAGCGAGAGCGCTTGTCGGGGTCGTCGTCAATGACACAGCAGATCTTGGCGTGAAAGCGCTGTGACTCCTGATACTCGCGAATGATGATCTGTCCGGCCGCGCCGGCACCGATAATCATAATTCTTTCTTTCTCCGTCTCCTCGGCTTGCGTGGTCATGAGAAAATGCCGCAGAAAGCGATAGGCAAAGCGATAGGCGGCGCAACCGCCGAAGCAAAGCAAAAAACCGATGACGTGGTAGGCGGCGGGAAAGCGATAGTGAAGCGACAGCATAAGAAGAACGTAGATCGGGATCAGGCTGAGAAAGGCGAGCAGAAGATTTTTCAGTTCCACGACGCCTGCAAAGCGCCAGATGCTTCGATAGGAGCGAAACACCATCAAAACCAAAACGGTGGCAATCGCCACGAGCGGAACGGCGTGGAAAAAGTCACTCAATTGCCGGGGGGGGATTTCGGAATAGGAGAAATCATAGCAGATCAAAAGAGCGACGAAGTAGGACAAAAACAGAACGATCAGATCCAGCACCACGAACAGCGCGGCGCGCAGAGCCCAATTGGATCTGTTTTTTTTGCTTTGGGAAAAAGACATACTCTTCTCCTTTTTGCATTCATCTGATTTTTTTGACGGCATAAATTTATTATATTATAACATAAGAAGAAACCCATTTCAAGAGGAGATTTTATCGCTTTTTGGGAAAGAATGTCGCAAAGTGCTTGAAAGAGGCTTTTTCCTGTGATAAAATGGAGAAGATTTTCGGAGGTAACAGAATGAAAACAAAGATTCGCCTGCTCGGTCTTCCCGAGGAATACGCCGTTGCCGTTTCTCAGATCCTGTCGCAATGCTCTTTAGAGCTCTCGGAGGAGGGACTTTGCGTCTTTGTGGAGCAGGGCGAGGTGCTTTCTCTGAAAAAAGAGGATTCTTCGCTTCGGCTGATTTATTCGCGCCCGCACGAGATCTTTCGTGCCCTTTCGCGTCTGCGAGGCTTTATTCTCTCGGAAGCGAAGGCACTTTCCGAGCCGCGCAAGACGGATACCCTGACCTATATGCCCGACCTCTCCCGCAACGCGGTGATGACGGTTGCAAACGTCAAAAAGCTCATTCGCAATCTGGCGCTGAGCGGCTACGATTCGGTGATGCTTTATACCGAGGACACCTACGAGCTTGAGAACTACCCGTATTTCGGCTACCAGCGCGGCCGCTACACAAAGGCGGAGCTGCGTGAGATCGACGCCTACGGCGCTCTCTTCGGCTTGGAGGTCATTCCCTGCATTCAGACGCTGGCGCACCTTGATACCTTCCTTCGCTGGAACAGTATGGCCGCCCTTCGCGATACTGCGGGCATTTTGCTGGCAGGCTCGGAAAAGACCTACGACCTGATCCGCGAGATGCTTGCCACCTGCCGCTCGTGCTTCCGCTCCAAGAGAATCAATATCGGTATGGACGAGGCCCATCTGCTCGGCTGCGGCGCTTACAAAAAGCTCAACGGTTACCGCGAGAGCTTCGATATCTTTTTGGAGCATCTGAATCGCGTTTCCGCGCTTTGCGAGGAGTACGGCTTTGCCCCGATGATCTGGAGCGATATGTTCTTCCGCATCGCCTTTGGAAAATATTACGTCGATCAGGGCGAGATCCCCGCCGAGATCCGCGCGCGCGTGCCGAAAAACGTCTCTCTCATTTTCTGGGATTACTATTCCCGTACCCGCGAGACCTTCGGACATATGCTCGAGGAGCACAAGAGATTCGACAACCCCGCCGTCTTTGCCGGGGGAGTCAGCAAATGGTACGGCTACGCACCTCTCAATCGCTTTTCCATCCGCCTTTCCGATATGCAGATGGAGCTTCTGGAAGCGCATGGGGTGCGCGAATGGATCATCACCGCTTGGTCCAGCGGCGGCTGTGAAGCGGCGGATTATTCCGTTCTGCCCTCGATGCTTTACTTTGCCGAGGGTGCTTACGGCGCGCCTCGTGACGATGCGGCCATGGAGCGGCGCTGTCTGGAATGCTTCGGCATCGGCTATGCCGATCTGATGAAATTGGATCTGCCCAACGTCATCGGAGCGTACGACCCCGACAAGGTTGCCAATCCCTGCAAGTATCTTCTCTTCAACGATCCTCTCCTCGGCCTGATGGATCTGACGGTACAGCCCGATTTTGCCGATACCTACCGCGCCCACGCAAGGGAGCTGAAGCCCTTGACCGAGCATCCCGAATGGGGCTATCTCTTCGATACGATGTATCGGCTTTGCGACGTGCTGATCGAAAAGTGCGATCTCTCCACCCGCATTCGCACCGCGTATCTGAATCGGGATCTCGAGGCTCTGCGCGCGATCGCGGGACAGATCCCCGTGACGGTGGAAAAGCTCGATGCACTGCTCTTGGCGATGAGACGTCAGTGGTACCTTGAGCATAAGGGCTTTGGCTTTGAAACGCACGAGTTGTCCGTCGGCGGTCTTCGCGCCCGCCTGCTCGGGGTTGCACAGATCCTTCTGGCATACCTCGACGGCGAGCTTTCCTCGATCGAGGAATTGGATCAGGAGCGCTTGCCCTTCCCCAATTCGATGCAGTGGTGCAGAGGCTTTGACTTCTTGACTCCCAACAAGATTTGATGTCCGAACAAGACGTATGTTTGACACCGTCGCTGCGCTTTCCGCCGTTCTTTTATCAGCAACGGCTGAACACGGCGGCGGTGCCGTTTTTGATTTCGGTCACCGCCTGTCTGCTGTTTCCCTCGGCGCTGTACGCTGTTCTTTTTTGCCTTGCCGCCGTTTCTTTTTCGCTTTGGATGCTTCTTGCTCCGAAAGAAAAACGGGCGGGGCTTTTCTTTGTTCTCCTCGGCCTTTCGCTCTCGCTTTTTTGTGCCGTCCGCCTTGCGCGGGAGGAGCATCTTGTCGCCCGCTTTGACGAAAGGGTCGCCGTGGTTTCGGGCGTTGTCATCTCCTCGGGATTCGACGGCTACGAGCTTTTGGCAACAGAGCTTGACTCAGAAGCATCCTTCGTCTCGGTTTACGTGGAAAGCGAGCATTCTTTTTGCGAGGGAGATCGGCTGACGGTTCGTCTTCTTTTACAAAAAATGTGTGACCGAACGATGCGCGCGGAGGGGATCCTGCTTTCGGCACGGGAGGAGAGCGAGAGAGTCCACCGCGGATCAAACGGCCTTCTTCGCTTCGTTTCCGATCTTCGCGAAAGGATCTTAGAGGCCTTCGGTGAAGGCGAGGAGGCTGATTTTTACCGCGCGATCCTTCTGGGGGATCGAAGCGGACTGACCTCGTCCGTCACGGATGCGTTTTCCGATACGGCCTCGGCGCATCTTTTGGCCATCTCGGGATTGCATCTGTCGCAAATGGTAAGCGGCTTCTTTTTTCTGTTTCGTCTGCTCGGACTTCCCAAGCGTGCGCGAATGCTCTTCTTTTTCCCCTTGGTGCTTTTGCTCATTCTGCTTACGGGTGCAAGCCCCTCTGTTTTGCGGGCGGGCTTGATGGTGAGCTTCGCCCTGAGCGCCCGTCTGTCTCGACGGCGCGTCTCTTCGCTGACCTCGCTTTGTCTGGCGGCTTGGCTGATCGTCTTTTGTCAGCCGCACGTTCTCTTTTCTCCGTCCTTTCTCTTTTCCTTCGTGTCTACCTTGGCGATCGTGACGGTTTGCGTGCCGATCTTCGATTGGGCACTCGGAAGGGTTACTCGTTCCGCGACGGCTGCGGCACGCCTCGGCAAAAAGATTTTGTTTTCGCTGTTGCTTCCGTTTGCCTCTGCGGCGGCCGTTTTCGTCTTTACCGCGCCGCTTGCGCTGCTGTTTTTCGACCGCGTTCTGCCCTCGGCGGTGATCGCTTCGGTCTTGCTTTTGCCGCTTTTTTCGCCTTGCGTCATTCTCGGACTGTTGTTTTCCGTCCCCGCCGCCTTCGGCATGTTGATCCTGCCTCTTCGCACGGTGGCGCTGTGGTACGCCAAGGGCTTTGTTTTTCTCGCCTCGTTTCTGGCCAAAGCATCACAGATCGATCTTTCCTTCGGCCCGCTCGCGCTCCCGCTGGCTGTTTTGTTCGCGGCTGCGCTTTTCTATTGTATCGCGGCGAGGAAAAGGCTCTCCTCGGTCTTTTTCCTCTTTGCGGCCGAGCTTCTTTTCGGTCTGTTCTTTTTTCTCCTGACCTGAAAAAAGAGCCGACGGGAAAAACCCGTCGGCTTACACGCCGCCCGTGCCGAAGAAAAGGAAGGGGGGGATTCCGTTTTCTTGCAATTCGGTCTTCGGAGTGCGGCGGAGTCTGAAAAAAGGGCAGAACTTTCGCGAAAAAGTGTTGCGCCCGTTTTTATTTTATGTTATAATCTCCTCGATGCCACCGAATGGCAAATTCATCAAAACCCAAAATCAGGAGCAAATGATATGATTAAACTCGCACCCTCGCTTTTGGCGGCTGATTTTACCTGCCTTGGCGAAGAAATAAAAAAAGTATATGACAACGGCGCACAGTATCTCCACCTTGACGTGATGGACGGCAGCTTCGTGCCGAACATCTCCCTCGGGCCGGGGATGATCGCCTCGATCCGCAAGGTTTGCGACATTGTGTTCGACGTGCATCTGATGATCGACGATCCCATTCGCTATATTGACGATTTTGCCAAGGCGGGCGCCGATATCATCACCTTCCACTACGAGGCCTGCGACAATCACCGCGAGGTGATCGAGAAGATCCATTCCTACGGCATCCGCGCGGGTATGTCCGTAAAGCCTCACACCCCTGCCAAGCAGATGGTTCCCTTCCTCGATGAATTGGATCTGGCGCTGGTGATGACCGTTCAGCCCGGCTTTGGTGGGCAGAAGTTTATGCCCGAGGCCCTTCCGAACCTTGAAACGCTCGCGGCGGCGATTGCCGAAACGGGCCGTGAGATCGATCTGGAGGTCGACGGCGGCATCAATCTGCAAAACGCCTCGATCGTCAAGGAGCGCGGCGCAAACGTTCTGGTTGCCGGCTCTGCCGTGTTCGGCGCAGAGGACGTGGCCGCTACCGTCCGTGCCTTTCTGGCCTGATTTTTCACGCTATTTTTGTCAAAAAGGGTCGTTTTCGACCGTTTTGAATATCAACACAGTTAAAAGGAGTTAAGACGATGAAGTTCTGTACCGGCTGCGGTGCACAGTTGCAGGATGACGCTGCATTCTGTCCCAACTGCGGCACCAAAATGGAAACCCCGAATCAAAATGCACAGCAAAACGCACAGCAAAACTACCAAAGCGCTCCGCAGGTGACCTACGTGGATCCCTTCGATCACACCGCGGAATTTGACCCCCGCGACATTTCCGACAACAAGGTCTATTGTATGGCTCTGTATCTGCTCGGCGTGGTGGGTGTTATCGTTGCCCTGCTTGCCGCCAACAGCTCCAAGTACGTTGCCTTCCACCTGCGTCAGGTTCTCAAGATCCTCGTGTTCCAGAGTCTGGTAGCGGTTGTCACCGTTCTTTTGTTCTGGACGATTATCGTCCCGATCGCCGCAGGCATTCTCAGCATCGCACTGGGTGTCATTCAGATCATCTGCTTCTTCCAGGTTTGCGCAGGCAAGGCCAAAGAGCCCGCCATCATCCGCAGCCTCGGCTTTATGAAATAAGATAAAAAACAAAAAAACGCCTCAACGGAGACACTTCGTAAAGAAGTTGTCTCCGTTTTTCTATACAAAAAGAAAACGACACTTTCGACAGAAAAGTGTCATAGTGGGTTACGCACTTTCAAAATGTGCGTAACGGGAGTACATATTTTTAAATTAACCTATCTCAAAAATAAGAATATTAAGTGATATTGTGAGACAGGTCTCACAGTGATATTTTGCGTTATCACGCAAAGTGATATTGAAACTTGCAGTTTCAGTGATATTATATTCGCCTTCAAAACTCGCGAAGCGAATA
>JAZRZQ010000162.1:0-3485 GCA_045601445.1 Eubacteriales bacterium
GATAGGAGTTGAACCTACAACCTGCTGATTACAAATCAGCTGCTCTGCCATTGAGCCACACCAGCATGAAGATTTATAAGATGTGCATAGCTTGGTGCCTTGGGGCGGAATCGAACCACCGACACGAAGATTTTCAGTCTCCTGCTCTACCGACTGAGCTATCGAGGCTAGTTGTGGCGACCTGGAAGGGACTCGAACCCTCGACCTCTAGCGTGACAGGCTAGCGTTCTAACCAGCTGAACTACCAGGCCACAAAAATTATTGATGGAATAGGGAAGGTGTGGTGGGCCTTCAGGGACTTGAACCCCGGACCGACCGGTTATGAGCCGGCTGCTCTGACCAGCTGAGCTAAAGGCCCATAAGAAAATTCGCAATGGTGAGTATATCAAAAAAAAGCCCTTTTGTCAAGGGCTTTTTTGTTTTCCTTTAAAAAAGAAGTGATTTTTCCGGCGGGGCGGTCAATCGGGCCACTCGGTTTTCTTTTGCGAGCGCGCAGGCGCGGTCGGCTTTCCTTTTCGGTTTGCGGACGGGCGTCGGTTCGGCGGGAGCTTTCCTGCCACAGTCGGACGCTTCGCTCCGTTCGGGCTCGGCGGGACGGGCGGTTGCTTCGGTGTTGACGGGCGCGGCGCTGCGGGGGCGCGGCGCGGGACTTTCGCAGAGCCCTGTCCCTTTCCGCTCGGGCCGCGACGATACGATTCCGGCAATTTTGCGACAGCGCGGGAAGGTGCTTTTTTCTTCGGCTTTGACGAATCGGTCTCGACCAGCTCCGCTTCGCCGGAGAGCACCTTATAGCCTGCCCGCAGGAAGGTACCTGCTCGGCGCAGGCGGGCGCGATTGGCCTTACGCTCTGCCAGACGGACCTCGCGCAGTCTCTTATCCTCCTGCGCTTCGATCTCCTCCAGCGCGGCTCTGCGGGCGCGGCCTGCGCGGGCATACTGAAGCCAGACGGTGACGATCAGCGTGACGACGTACAAAACGGCGATGACGGCGATCAGAATGAGAACGACGCGCGCGGGGCCTTGCGAGAAAAAGCCCGAGACGGCGTCCCACATCACAAGCCAGCCGGAGCGGGAGATATTCGTCCGCGCGACCAAGGGGATCTTGCCCACGGATTTGCCGTCGAAGAACAGCTCGATCGTACCGTAAGCATCCCCCTCGATGATGGGGGCGGTAAACACCTCTTCCAGAGTGACGACCTCGGTGGTGAGGCGGGTGGAGAGATCGGCATCCTTCGGGAGAAGGGCGCTGTAGGACTCCCCTGCGATGAGAATAAAATGATCGACACCGCTTGCCAGACGAAGCGGGCGCTCGCAGATGACCTCTCCCTTGGCAAGCACCTCACGCACGGAAAAATTTTCTTCCGCCCATTCCAAAAGCACCTTGGCATCACGGTAGGAGGAGATATCCGTTCCGTTTTGCTTTTCACTGCGATCCTTGCCGCCCGAAAGCAACACAAAATTGGTACAGCCTCCCTTACGGCGAAGCGCGGCGACACAATGACCCGCGCCGCTCGTCGAGCCTGCGGAAAGACCGGCAACGTCCTCCATATAATAATCGGTCACGTAGGAAAACGGAACGAGTGCGTTTCGGTTAGTATAGATGCGCTCGGAGGGGGTGAGATTGGTGGCGGCGATGTGCGTTTGATCCCGACGGGTGAGCACCATAAAATCATTGATCCGATACAGCGCGCGACACAGCAGAAGCGTATCGGACAGGGTGGTATACATCGTGGCGGAGTCGACGCCGGTGGGATTGGAGTAGTTTGTGTTTTCCATTCCCAGCGCGCGGGCGCGCTCATTCATCTTCTCCACAAAGGAAGCGATATTGCCGCCCGAGACCGAGGCCAACACCAGCGCGGCGTCGTTTGCGCCGACAATGACGAGCCCCTGCAGCAGATCGTCCAGCGAGATGATCTCTCCGACCTTTAATTTGATCGAGGTGCCGCCTGCCGAGGAGAGCATTTCCTCGGTGACGGTGACGCTTTGATTGCCCACGCTCTGACGGTACTCCATCGCAAGAAGCGCCGTCATCAGCTTGGTAAAAGAAGCAGGCTTGATGCGATGCTCCTGATTTTTGGCGAACAGGACGGTCTCCTTTTCCAGATTAAAAACGATGCCCGAGCTCGAATCAATGACGGGCTCGACCGGATACAGCGGTGCGGCGTGCGCGGAAAAAAGCGACAGTATCATCACTGCCGCAAACAGGCTGCAAAGAAATTTGACAAGCCTTGTTTTCCTCATTTTTTCTCCTTTTGAAAGGACCTTGCCAAGGCCTGATCCCTTCGGATTTGGTCACGCAGCTCCTCCACGGAGGCAAATTTTTCTTCAGGACGCAAAAAGCGCAAAAATTCGACGGCAACACTCTTGCCGTACAGGTCCCCCTCAAAATCAAACAGATGCGTCTCTGCGGTGATCTCCCCCGTTTGGCTGACGGTGGGGCGGCAACCGACGTTGCAAACGCCGCCGTAGGAGACCCCGTCAAAGCGCACGCGCACGGCGTACACTCCCTTACGGGGAATGACGTATTCCGAGGGGAAGGATTGATTGATGGTCGGAAATCCGATGGCCGTTCCGAGGCGCTGACCGTGCTCGACGGGAAATCGGATGGAATAGGGCCTTGCCAACAGACGGCTGACCGAAGCCACGTCGCCCTCGGACAGAAGGCGGCGGATGCGGGTGGAGGACACGACGTCCCCGTCCAGACAAATCGGATCGGAAACGACCACACGCACACCGCGCGGCTCGAGATAGCGCTTCAAAAAGTCGGCATCGCCCTCGCCGCCGCGACCGAAGCGAAAATTAAAGCCGCAGAAGACAGCCTTGGCGTCGAGTCGGTCGATCAGAATTTCACGGCAAAACTGCTCGCAGGAAAGCGAGCGCACGCGGGAAAACTCCTCGAGGCAAAGGCAGGAAACGCCAAGCCCCTCGAGCAGGCGGATCTTATCCTCAAGAGAGAGGATGTTTCCCGAAAAGTCATCGGACAGCTCGAGCTGCGGATGGGTCGAAAAGGTCCAGACGACGCCGGAAAGCCCCTCGCGTCGGGCCAATTCAACACAATCGCGGATGATCGCGCGGTGGCCGACGTGAATCCCGTCGAAGTTCCCCAGCGCGACGGCACTGCCGCGCAGAGGCTCGGCGGAGATGATGATCTTCATAATCTTTTTTACGCTTCCTTTACAAAATACACCGCGCGCATCACCTGATCGACAGCGGGGCGGTCGGCGTAATCGGTCGGCACGGCACAGATGGCATCCACGACCTCTTCCCCTTCGACGAGCTTGCCGAAGGCGGCGTACTCCCCGTTCAGATGGGGCGCGTCGCGGTGCATCACGAAGAACTGGCTGCCTGCGGAATTGGGATCCATCGCTCTGGCCATGGAAAGCACGCCTCTGGTGTGGCGCAGATCGTTCTTAACGCCGTTTGAAGCAAATTCGCCCTTGATTGTCCAGCCGGGGCCACCCATTCCAGTGCCCTCGGGACAACCGC
>JAZRZQ010000163.1:0-2680 GCA_045601445.1 Eubacteriales bacterium
AGGGAAAAGAGCTGACGCTTTCGGTGTTGCGTGAGAAAAAGAGGCTGAATCTTTCTCTGACCCCCGTGCCGGATGAAAGCAACAGCTACCGCGCGGGGCTTTGGGTGCGTGACGGTGCGGCAGGGCTCGGCACGGTGACCTTTTACGATCCCGTAGCCGCCACCTTCGGCGGCCTTGGCCACGCGGTCTGCGATTCGGAAACGGGCGTTGCCTTTCCTCTGCGTTCGGGCAAGGTGTGCGTCGGCGTTGCGGACGGCATCCGCAAGGGCGAGGACGGCTCACCGGGAGAGATCCGCGGCCATCTCGGGGAAAGCGGCATCGGCGAGCTTTCGGGCAACACCGAATGCGGCGTGTTCGGCGTTGTCAGCGTTCTGCCCTCGAGCGAGGCGATCCCCATCGGCTTGAAGGGCGAGGTAAAAAAGGGCAAGGCAAAGATCCTCTGCACCCTCGATGCGAGCGGCAAGCGGGAATACGAGGTGGAGATCGAAGAGATCCTCAATTCCGACCGCAAGGTGAAAAATTTCATTCTCCACGTCACCGATCCCGCCCTGCTTGATAAAACGGGCGGCATCGTGCAGGGAATGAGCGGCAGCCCCATCATCCAGAACGGCAAGCTCGTCGGCGCGGTCACGCACGTTCTCGTTAACGATCCCACTCGGGGATATGGCATTTTCATTGAAAATATGCTTTCCGCCCTGCCGGAATAAACAAAAAAGCACCCTTTCGGGTGCTTTTTTAATCTCGGTTTTCCAAAATCCATTGAAGCAAGTCTTCATAATTCATTTTGCCTGCGGCTACGGCGAGACCGACTCTTGCAACATCATCCACGGAAGGGTTGATTCGAATTCCGTTGATCTCAAGAAAAGTCAAAAGAACATACATTCCGATCCGTTTGTTGCCATCCACAAAAGCGTGATTGGAAATGAGAGAAAAACCAAGCTTCGCTCCCTTTTCTTCTTTCGTAGGATAAAGCTCCTTCCCGTCAAAAGTAGCAAAGGCGCTTTCCAGGGCACTTTCCAAAAGGGCAACGTCACGAATATTGGGGTCACCGCCTGTTTCCTGTGTGATCATTTGATGCAAAAGGAGCACCTTTTCCCGACTGAACTTGATCATTTCGCGAGCTCCTCAAATGCCTTGCGGTATTTTTTCAAGACCCGAGCAGATACAAAATCAATTTTTTCATCGGTTGTCATTTCAATGCTGGTATCCTGTTCCAGATCCACCAGCTTATATTTTGGCTTGTTGTTTCTGAAAATATAGAGTTCTCCCTCTTTTTCTACCAAGCGGCAAACTTTAGAAAAGTTTTGATTCGCTTCGGAAATGGGAACGATCTTGCGAGTGCTGATATTCATTTTATCGCCTCCTTGCTTTTATTATAGACAAATTTTAGGATATTGTCAACCTAAAATAGAAAAAGCACCGCGATTGCGGTGCTTTTTTCCTTTGCAAGCAGGGTGCGGCTCGGCGGATCGGTCAATCCTCGATGGCGGCCTTGCGGGAGAAGATCGCTCGGATGATATTCGGATCGAACTTCGGCTTGCGGTCGTAGGTATACAGGCCGTTTTTCTCCTGCTCGACGTCCGTGAGCTGCGTGTAGCAAAAGCCGAACATCCGCTCGTTGTCAAGCAGCGTATCCGTCAAGCCCTTCAGGCGGGAGAGAAATTCCTCTTCGCTTTTCGGTGCCGTACCGTAGCCCCAGCCGTCCTGATGATTCCAGGCGATGCCGCCGTATTCGCTGACGAAAAAGGGCTTTTCTCCGTCGTAGTGCTGACGCGACTCGAAGGCCGAGTGGAAGGGGAAGGTATTGTCCCCGCCGAGCGACTGATAATGCTCGGCAAAGCGGGCGGGGTCCTGCTGATAGTCGTGCAGATCGTAAATGTCGGTCAGGACGTGGAAATTGCCGCTGGTATCAATGCAGGGGCGCGTCGGATCGGCCGCCTTGGTGGCACGGTAGACCAGAGCGAGAAGCTCGTCAAATTGCTTGCGGCCGTTTTGATCCCAGGTTTCGTTGAAGGGACACCAGCCGATGATGGCGGGGTGATTGAAATCCCGCTCGATCTCCTCGAGCCACTCGGGCAGGATCGCGTAAATGCTGTCGGCGTAGGAGTGATCCAAGCCCCAATTCGGGTATTCGCCCCAAACGATGTAGCCCAAGCGGTCGCAATGGTACAAAAAGCGCTCCTCAAAGACCTTTTCGTGGAGTCTTGCCCCGTTAAAGCCCATGGCGATCGAGCGCTCGATGTCCGCGATCAGCTCTTCTTCGCAGGGCGCGGTATAAATGCCCGTCGGGTAAAAGCCCTGATCGAGCACCAAGCGCTGAAAGACGCTTTTGCCGTTGATGAGAAACCTGTGTCCTCTCAGCTCGATCGAGCGCAGACCGAAATAGCTCTTGACCCGATCCTCACCGAAATTCAGCACCAGATCGTACAGTCTGCCGCACCCGATCTCCCATAGATGTGTCTCGGTCAGGGGAAGGGAAAAGGACAGCGTTCCGCAGGCTTCGTCAAGACTTGCTTTGCCGACGCTTTTTCCCTCGTAAAAGGCCTCGGCCGAAAGCGTGCCGCTTCCGCAAAGCTCGGCAAACACCTGAAGGCTCGCGCTCTCGGGTGAGGGGAGATATTTTACTTTTTTGATATGCGTTTTCGGCACGAATTCCAGCCAGACGGTCTGCCAGATGCCG
>JAZRZQ010000164.1:0-10248 GCA_045601445.1 Eubacteriales bacterium
GTGCAACCATAG
This sequence comes from Eubacteriales bacterium, assembly GCA_045601445.1. Taxonomy (GTDB): domain Bacteria; phylum Bacillota; class Clostridia; order Oscillospirales; family SIG627; genus RGIG5579. The sequence goes on from JAZRZQ010000164.1 coordinate 13, forward strand.
GGGTATGGGTTTTGCCCGATGCGTTTGTAATACAAAGGCGAAACCTATTTGTTTTTTGCGGATCAATTTTTTATCCGTAGGGGCGTTCTTTGAACGCCCGCGGGCGACCACTGGTCGCCCCTACAGCCCCTACGGTGGTTTGTTTTCTGCGGATCAATTTTTTTATCCGTAGGGGCGTTCTTTGAACGCCCGCTTTTTGTCTCTATCCTTTTTTGTGGGGTGATCGGTTTGTGCGAACAGAGCGGATCGGAATGGGTTGCGGCGGTTGGCGAAAACCGTATATTTCGTGTGCTTTGGGTGCGTTTTAGAACTATCAGTAGAATTAACAAAAAGAAAACATTATATTCTACCGATAGTGGATTTTTATCCGTTGACTTTGCCTGCGGCAAGTGTTATAATACCCTCAAACCATAAAAATAATGATAATGGTGATCCTTCGGCATATCGCCGCGCCAAGGTAAGCGAGAGGATCGCCCGAAAGTGAGGAAAAACCATGGCAAGAGTTTACAATTACTCCGCAGGCCCTTCGATGCTTCCCGAGGCCGTACTGGAGCAGGCTGCAAAGGAGATGCTCGACTATCAGGGCAGCGGTATGAGCGTCATGGAAATGAGCCACCGCTCCAAGGTTTACGATGCGATCATCCGTGACGCGTTCGACACCTTCCGCCGCGTGATGAACGTGCCCGACAACTACAAGATCCTGTTTATGCAGGGCGGCGCCTCGACGCAGTTTTCCGCCGTTCCGCTGAATTTGATGAAGACCGGCAAGGCCGACTACGTCGTCAGCGGCGAATTTTCCGGAAAGGCCTACAAGGAAGCCAAGAAATACGGTGACGTGAAGCTCATCGCCACCAGCGAGGACACCGTGTTCGACCGCATCCCCGCCTTCACCAAGGCCGACGTCCGTCCCGATGCGGATTACGTTCACATTTGCTACAACAACACCATTTTCGGTACGCACTTCAACACCATCCCCGACACGGGCGACGTGCCGCTGGTTTGCGATATGTCCAGCTGCATTATGTCCGAGCCGATCGACGTTTCCAAGTTCGGTATGATCTACGCCGGCGCGCAGAAGAACATCGGCCCTGCCGGTCTGACGGTCGTCATCATCCGCGAGGATCTGATCGGTAATGCCCGCCCCGATACGCCCGTGATGCTCGATTACAAGATCATCTCCGATGCCGATTCGATGTATAACACGCCCCCCTGCTACGCGATCTACGTTGCGGGACTGGTGTTCCATTGGGTCGAGGATCTCGGCGGTGTCGAAAAAATGCACGAGATCAACAAGGCCAAGGCACAGCTTCTTTACGATGCCATCGAGGAAACCAAGCTCTTCCAGCTCCACGCTCAGAAGGACAGCCGCTCTCTGATGAACGTCACCTTCCGCACGGGCGATGCCGAGCTTGACAAGGCCTTCGTCGCCGCGGCCGCCGCAGAGGGAATGGTCTCTCTGGCAGGCCACCGCAAGGTCGGCGGTATGCGCGCATCCATCTACAACGCGATGCCCGTGGCAGGCGTGGAAAAGCTCGCCGCCTTCATCCGTGATTTCGATGCAAAAAATGCAAAATAATGCAAAAAGGGGTATACAAAATGAAAATTAAGTTGTATAATAAAATCGCTTCCTGCGGGTTGAACCGCTTCCCCGCCGCCTACGAGATCGGCGAGGACGTGGCCGATGCGGACGGCATTGTCGTGCGCAGCGCAGACCTGCACGAGGTCAGCTTCGAGGGATCGGTCAAGGGCATTGCCCGCGCCGGTGCCGGAGTGAATAATATTCCTTTGGAGAAATGCACCGAAGAGGGCATCGTTGTCTTCAACACCCCCGGTGCCAACGCCGAGGCCGTCATTGAGCTTTGCCTTGCCGCTCTGCTTCTGACTTCCCGTAAGATCTACGGCGGTATGGAGTGGACGCGCACGCTGGCCGGCAGAGAGGACGCGCTGAAGGTCGTCGAAAAGGAAAAGAGCCGTTTTCAGGGCCCCGAGATCTTCGGTAAGAAGCTCGGCGTGGTCGGTCTGGGCGCCATCGGCGGCGGCCTTGCCAACGCGGCCGTTGCCCTCGGTATGAGCGTTCTCGGCTACGACCCCTACGTTTCCGTAGACGCGGCCTGGCATCTCGATCCCAGAGTGGAAAAGACCGAAAACCTCGACCGTATTTTCAAGGAATGTGACTACGTTTCCGTTCACGTTCCCTCTCTTCCCACCACGCGCGGTATGCTCTGCAAGAAGAACTTCGATCTGATGAAAAACGGCGCGCGCGTGCTCAACCTTGCCAGAGCCGACCTTGCCGTCGATGAGGACGTTCTGGCCGCGCTCGATTCCGGAAAGCTTTCCGCATACTTTACCGACTTCCCCACCGGCGCGCTTGCCGGCAAGGAGGGCGTTCTCGCAACGCCTCACCTCGGCGCTTCCACGCCCGAGGCGGAGGATAACTGCGCGGTGATGGCTTGCGATCAGCTTCGCGATTATCTGGAAAACGGAAACATCAAAAACAGTGTCAATATGCCCTGCCTTGCGCTCGATCGCGGGGAAGGCGCTCGCGTCGGCATTTTCTACCGCGCCGATCCCGAAGGGGAGGCTGCGCTGGCCAAGCTGACCTTTGGCGGCAAAGCGGCCAAGGGAACGCGCGGCGGTATGACCTATCTTTTGGCGGAGCGTGAAGAGGCATTTGATCTGGAACAAATCAAGAAGGTAGGAGGCGTCGTGCGTGTCATCTCCTACTAAAAAGGAGACACCCATGCCGCTTACCCGCAGAACCGAACGTCGCATCGTTTTTCAAATGCTGTTTGCCGCCTCGTTCCAACCCGAGGAGGAAACGGGCGCTCTCTACGATCGGTTTATCACCGAGATCGAGGAGGAGGGCGCGGCGGAAAGCCGATACGTCCGCACGGTCTTTTGCGGGGCAAGAGAGTACATTCCCCAAGCCGACGCGCTCATCGAAAAGCACGCCGAGGGCTGGAATCTGCGACGCATTTCCCGCTCGGCGATGACCGTTTTGCGTCTGGCCATTTACGAGATGACCTCGCTCGACGAGGTTCCCGTCAAGATCGCCATCAACGAGGCGGTCGAGCTGGCAAAGCAATTTGCCGATGACGGCGCACCGAAATTCATCAACGGAATCCTTGGCTCCGTTGCCAAATGCAGCGATGAATAACGGCTTTTTCTTGGGGATTGACACCAGCAATTATACGACTTCGGCGGCAGCGGGGACCGTTGCCGGCGAAATCTTTTGTGCAAAGCGCCCTTTGACGGTCGCCTCGGGAGAGAGGGGACTTCGGCAAAGCGACGCTTTGTTTTGTCATATCAAGGCGCTGGGCGAGGTCGTGAGAGAGTGTATGGCTTCTCTGACGGCGTCTTTCCCGAAGGCAAAGCTTCTCGGCGTGGGCGTGAGCCAAACGCCGCGCCGCGTCGAGGGCTCGTATATGCCCTGTTTTTTGGCGGGCGTGAGTGCCGCCGAGAGCATTGCCGCCGCCGCGGGCGTCCCGTTTTTTACCTTTTCCCATCAGGAAGGGCACATCGAAGCGGCGCGCCTCGGAGCAAGGGAGGCGGGGCATCCCCTGCGGGAGCGTGAATTTTTGGCCTTCCACCTCTCGGGCGGGACGACCGAGCTGCTTTCCGTTCGCGAGGACGGTGCGCGCTACGAGGTCGAGCCGCTGGCCGAGGTGCTGGATCTGACCTGCGGGCAGTTCATCGACCGATGCGGCGTCAAGCTCGGCCTTGCCTTCCCCTGCGGTGCGGCGCTCGAGGAGCTTGCCGCCAAGGGCGTCTCGCACAGGCGCATCCGCATTTGCCGAAAGGAAAACGCGATCAATCTTTCGGGCTTTGAAAATCAGTTCGACCGCGCTCTCTCGGAGGGCAAAAGCCGCGAGGAGCTGGCCGCGTTCGTCTTTGCCGTGGTCGAGGAGGCGATTCGCACCCTGCTCGGCATTGCCCGTGAGAAAACGTCTCCGACCCTGCCCGTTCTCTTTTCGGGAGGAGTGGCTTCCTCGCATCTCATCAAGGAGCGGCTCGCTGACCCGCTACACCACTTTGCACCGCCGCGCTACTGCGCCGATAACGCCATCGGCATTGCCGCGCTGACGGGAAAGGAGCTTTCATGGACCGCGCCGCTCTCACGGTAACACAGTTAAACGAATACATCAAATCAAAGCTTGAGGGAGACCCTCTGCTCGGTCACGTCACCGTCAAGGGCGAGATCTCAAACTTTGTCAATCACTATAAAACGGGGCATTTTTACCTCTCGCTCAAGGACGAGGGCGGCCTGATCCGCGCGGTGATGTTCCGCTCGAGCGCACAGAAACTCCATTTTCTGCCCGAAAACGGAATGAAGGTCATCGCTACGGGGCGCGTGTCTTCCTACGTCAAGGACGGCTCGGTTCAGCTTTACATCAGCGATCTTCAGCCCGACGGCGTCGGTGCGCTCTACATCGCCTTCGAGCAGCTCAAGCGCAAGCTCGAGGCCGAGGGTCTGTTTGATCCCATCCATAAAAAGCCTCTCCCGAAATATCCGCGCCGCATCGGCATCATCACGGCGGCCACGGGCGCGGCCATCCGCGATATGATAAACGTCTCCGGTCGGCGCTGGCCGATGGCGCAGCTCACCCTTTTCCCGAGTTTGGTGCAGGGCGTGGACGCGCCGCGCAGTCTGATCGAGGGCATCCGCACCTTTAACGAGGCCTTTCCCGTGGATCTGATTATCCTCGGTCGCGGCGGCGGCAGTCTGGAGGATCTGTGGGCCTTCAACGACGAGGCGCTGGCCCGTGCCATCTTTGCCTCACGCATTCCGATCATTTCCGCGGTCGGACACGAGACGGATTTTTCCATCAGCGATTTCGTGGCCGATCTGCGCGCACCGACGCCCTCGGCGGCCGCCGAGGTGGCTCTGCCCGAAACGGGCGAGGTCAAGCGCAAGCTCGGGAACGTGCTGGATCGCATCTCTCTGGTGTGCGGGGGGCGCATTCAATCGCTCCGCGCCCGCGTCGAGCTGCTTTCCAAGTCCCGCCGTATGACGAGCATGATGGCGCTCGTGGAGGACAGAAGAATGGCGCTGGACGGGCTTGACCGCGAGATGGATGCGAAAATGACCCGCCTGCTCGAGCGCAGTCAAAGCCGACTTCTCACCGTTGCCGCCAAGCTCGAGGCGCTCAGCCCCTTGGCCGTGATGACACGCGGTTACAGTGCCGTTTTGGATGAAAACGGCGCGATTCTCAATAAAAAAGAGGCCCTTTCGGTCGGTCAGAGCGTCTCGCTCCGCTTGTCCGACGGAACGGCAAAGGCCACCATTACGGAGGTAGAAGAATGAATCAGCAAAATCAAAACGAAATGACCTTTGAGGAAATGCTCCGCCGTCTGGAGGAGATCGTTCACAAGCTCGACGACGTTTCCACGCCCCTCGACACCTCGCTTGCGCTCTTTGAGGAGGGCGCGGGGCTGGTGAGAGCGTGCAGTGCCAAGCTCGATCAGGCTCAGCAAAAGGTCACCAAGCTCACCCGCAATGAAAACGGGCTCGAGGAAGTGCCCTTTACCGCGCAGGGCTGATATGCGTCATTTGACAAGGCGCGAGCTTGCCGCACTTCCCGTCGACAAGGCCAAGCGCTACTGCGCCGATCTGCGCTCCTTTCTGATCCGCACGGTGCAGGAGAGCGGCGGCCATCTGGCGAGCAATCTCGGCATCGTGGAGATCAGCACGGCGCTTTGCCGCGTGCTCGATCCCGAGCGCGACGTCATCCTTTACGATACGGGCCACCAATGCTACGTGCACAAGATCCTGACGGGGCGGGGCGAGCGCTTTTCCACGCTCCGCAGCCTCGGCGGACTGTCGGGCTTTCCCACAAGAAACGAGGCGGACGCCTTCGGCACGGGCCACAGCGGCACGGGGCTTTCCGCGGCCATCGGCTTTGCCAGAGCGGCACGGCTTCGCGGGGAAGATTCCTTCGTAGCCGTGGTCATCGGGGACGGCTCGTTTACGGGCGGGATGGTGTTCGAGGCGCTCAACAACATCAGGCCCGACGATCGGATCATCCTCATTCTCAACGACAACCAAATGAGCATTTCCCGCAGTGTCGGCTCGCTCAAGCGCGCCTTTCACAAGATGAGAACCCGCGGCTATTACCGCTTCAAGGGCTCCGTCCGACAGGCCCTGCTTCGCGTGCCTGCGGTGGGTAAAAGCCTTGCCGATGCCGCCAAGCGCGTCAAGGATTCGATCAAATACAGCACCATTCCCGAGGGCAATCTCTTTGAGCAGTTCGGGCTCAATTACTTCGGCCCTGCCGACGGAAACGATCTCGAAACGGTCGAGTTTCTGCTTTCTGAGGCAAAAAAGAAGGACCGTCCCTCGATCCTGCATCTTTGCACCAAAAAGGGCAAGGGCTATCCCCCTGCCGAGAAGGACCCATCCCGCTTTCACGGGATCAGCCCGAAAGGCGCGAAAAAATCGGAGGGGAAGAGCTTTACCTCGGCCTTTTCCGACGCGATCTGCGCGCTTGCCGCGCGCGACGAGCGCATCGTGGCGGTGACGGCGGCGATGCCCGACGGAGTCGGGCTGACGGACTTTGCCCGCCGCTTTCCCGATCGCTTTTTCGACGTGGGCATTGCCGAGGAGCACGCGATGACCTTTGCCGCCTCTCTTGCCGCAGGGGGCTTAAAGCCCTGCTTTGCGGTCTATTCGACCTTCTTTCAGCGCGCGCTGGATCAATTCCTGCACGACGCGGCCCTGCAAAAGCTTGCCGCGGTGGTCTGTCTTGACCGTGCGGGGCTGGTCGGCGAGGACGGCGCGACCCACCACGGTCTGTTTGACGTTTCGATGATCCTGCCCATCCCCTCGGTGCGCCTGTACGCGCCGATCTCGGAGAAGGAAATGCACCGCGCCCTTTCGCTTGCCTTTGCCGAAAACGAAGCTCCGAGCGTCATTCGCTACCCCAAGGGAACGGTCGATCCCGCCTTAACGGAGCTGTTTTCCTGCGAGGGGGCGATCGAGCATATCTTACTCGGGGACAAGCCTCAGCCCGATCTCGTTTTGGTCGGCTACGGCCGCACCCTCTCGGAGCTGTACCGCACCGCCAAGGCGCTTTGCGACAAGGGGCTTACGGTCAAGCTCGTTCGCTTTTTTACGCTGAAGGGCTTTTCTCCCGAGGCACTCTCCGAGCATTTTGACAAGGGGGAGCGCATCCTCTTTGCCGAGGAGGGCATCCGTCAGGGCGGCTTTTCCTCTTATTTGTGCGACCGGCTCGAGAGCGCGGGGCTTTCCCCGTCGGCCTATCGCATTGCCGCCGTAAACGAGGCCTTCGTGCCGCACGGCAGCACCGAACAGCTTCTCGATTTAACCGGCCTGACCTGCAAGCATTTGACAAAGGAGGCGCTTTTGCTTCATGCGACTCGATCGCTATCTGTATGAACACGGCTACTGCCGCAGTCGCTCTCTCGGCGGAAAGATGATCCGCGAGGGCTACGTTTTGGTGGACGGTACGCCCTGCCTGAAGCCCTCGACTCCCGTTTTCGAGGAAAACGAGATCCGCATCCGCGAAAATCCTCTCGACCGCTACGTTTCCCGCGGCGGGCTCAAGCTCGAGGAGGCGCTGGAGGCATTCGGCGTCGATCCGACGGGGCTTGTCTGCGTCGATCTCGGTGCCTCGACGGGCGGCTTTACCGATTGCCTGCTTCAGCACGGGGCAAGAGAGGTGTACGCCGTCGATTCCGGCAGCGATCAGCTCCACCCGTCCCTGAAAAACAACCCTCTCGTCCACTCGATGGAGCGCGTCAACGCCCGCTTTCTTGACGAGGGCGATCTGCCGCCGTGCGATCTGGCGGTGATGGACGTATCCTTTATTTCCCAAAGCCTTCTTTACCCCGCCGTATCCAAGATCCTGCGGGATGGGAGTGCTTTCCTTTCGCTGGTCAAGCCTCAGTTCGAGGTGGGGCGTGAGCACGTCGGCTCGGGCGGGATCGTCCGAAGCGAGAAGGCCACGCGCGAGGCGATCGAGGCCTTGCGGGAAAAGGCAAAAAAATGCCACCTGCACCTGATCGATCTGATCCCTTCCCCGATCCTCGGCGGTGACGGCAACCGCGAATATTTAGCCTATTTTCGATTATCCCTGAAAGGAGACGACGATGAAACGGATCAGTCTGTATCCCAACCCGCGCCGTGATCGGGAAATGCACGTCACAAAGGAGCTGATCGGGCTTCTGACGCAAAACGGCATCTCGATTCGGATGGATCGGCGCTTTGAAACGGAATTGGATGGCTTTGCGGTCGAATTTGTCCCGGAGGACGCGCTGTTTTCCGACAGCGAGGCGATCATCACCCTCGGGGGAGACGGAACGGTTTTGTCCGTGGCCGAGCGCGCCGCTGAGGCCGAAATGCCGATCCTCGGGGTGAACTTAGGCAAGGTGGGCTTTCTGTGTGCGCTGGAGCGGGACGAAATTTCCCGTCTGCCCGCTCTGCTTGCCGCGCCGCTGTCCCTTTCCGAGAGAATGATGCTCTCCTGCCGCGTCAACGGGAACGAGGTTCTTCGCGCGCTCAACGAGATCGTTCTCGCGCCCGCGCGCGGCTTTCACATCGTCTCTCTCTCCCTGGCCGCCGACGGCAGAGCGCTTTGCGATTTCTGCGCCGACGGGCTGATCTTCAGCACCCCCACCGGCTCGACCGGCTACGCCTTTTCGGCGGGCGGGGCGCTGGTGCGCTCGGATTTCGATTCGATCGGCGTCAAGGCGATCAATTCCTTTTTGCTCATCAACTCCCACCAGATGCTCTTCCCGCCCGAAACCGAATTTACCGCGTCGCACTTTGCTTCCGAGGGAGGCGAGATCACCCTTTGCGCCGACGGCAAAAAGACCGTGCCGCTGTCCCCGACGGACTGTGTGGAAATTTCCCGTGCCGAGCGGAGCGTGAAGCTCGTTCTTCGTGAGCGGGAGCATAATTTGGACGTATTTTTCCGTAAATTTTAGGAGTATTCCATGAAAAACGCACGTCAACTCAAGATCCTCGAGATCATTGCCAAACAGGAGATCCGCACGCAGGAGGAGCTGATCCTCGCCCTGCAAAACGAGGACTACCGCGCCACGCAGGCAACCGTCTCGCGCGATATTAAGGAGCTGCATCTGCAAAAGATCCCCGCGCCGAGCGGCGGAGTGCGCTACGGCGTTTCCACCCCGACTCCGGTGATGACCGATCACGAGCTGCTCGAAAAATACAAGGCCGTGCTTCGGCAGGTTCTGATCTCGGCCGTTCCCGCACGCAATTTGGCGGTGGTCAAGACCCTTTCGGGCACGGCACACGCCGCGGCGGCCGCGCTGGAGATCCTTTCGCTGACCGAGATCATCGGCACGCTCGCGGGGGACGATACCCTGCTTTGCGTCTTTTCTTCCGATCAGCTTGCCTTTACCTTTTGCCGTATGCTCAACACCGATTTTATTCGGGAAACCAACGATTAAGAGGAGTTTTCTATGCTCGCAAGCCTTTTTGTTTCCGATCTTGCTCTGATCCGACGCCTTTCGGTGGATTTCCATCGGGGCTTTTCGGCGTTAACGGGCGAAACGGGCGCGGGTAAGAGTCTGGTTTTAGACGCTCTGATGCTCTTTTGCTCCGCCAAGGGGGGCAAGGAGCTGATCCGTCAGGGAGCGCCGTTTGCGCGGGTGGAGCTGTTTTTCGATCCGCCGGAGAAAAAGCAGCTTGACGCGCTTTCTCCCTATCTTTCCCCCGAGGAGGCCGCCGAGGGCATTATGCTGTCCCGACAGATCTATCCGACGGGACGGTCGGTCAACAAGATCTGCGACCGCTCCGTTCCCTTTTCCACGCTCGCCGCTCTGGCAAAGACGCTGTTTTGCGTTCACGGTCAGCACGAGGCGGGGGGACTGCTCGATGAAAAGACCCACGCCGCCGCGCTCGATGCGGCCGTCGAGGCCGAGGGGAGCGATGCTCCGAGCCGTTTTCGCCTTGCGTGGGAGGATTACCGCAAGGAAGAGGCGCATTTAAACGAATTAAAATCCTACGGGGACGATCGGTCACTTCTCGAGCTGTACGATTTTCAGCTCCGCGAGATCGCCCGCTTAAAGCCGCGCGCGGGTGAAGATGAAGAGCTGGAGACAGAGCTGGAACGCTGTCGCAGGGCCGCCGCCTCGCACGGGGCGCTTTATACCGCACAGCGCGCCCTCTCGGGCGGAGAAAAGGGCAAGGGCGCGGTGTTTCTTCTGCACGCGGCCGCCCGCAAGCTTGCCGCCTTGGGAGAGGAGTCTTCC
>JAZRZQ010000165.1:0-4994 GCA_045601445.1 Eubacteriales bacterium
CAGCTACGATCAGGTCAAGAAGTGCATCGAGTCCTTTATCTACGGCGTGAATACTCCTTCCCGCTGGGGCACCCAGGCACCCTTTTCCAACATCACCCTTGACTGGACCTGTCCGCCCGACCTTCGTGACCAGAAGGCTATCGTCGGCGGCAAGGAGATGGATTTTACCTACGGCGACTGTAAAGAAGAGATGGATATGATCAACCGCGCGTTCATCGAAACGATGATCGAAGGCGACGCCAACGGACGCGGATTCCAGTATCCTATCCCCACCTACTCCATCACCCGCGATTTCGACTGGTCCGAGACCGAGAACAACAAGCTTCTCTTCGAGATGACCTCGAAATACGGCACCCCCTATTTCTCCAACTACGTCAACAGCGATATGGAGCCCTCGGACGTGCGCAGTATGTGCTGCCGTCTGCGTCTTGACCTTCGCGAGCTTCGCAAGAAATCGGGCGGCTTCTTCGGAAGCGGCGAAAGCACCGGCTCGGTCGGCGTCGTGACGATCAATATGCCCAGAATTGCCTACCTTGCCGAAAACGAGGAAGATTTCTACAAGCGCCTTGACCACATGATGGACATTGCCGCGCGCAGCTTGAAGATCAAGCGTACCATCATCACCAAGCTCCTTGACGAGGGCCTGTATCCCTACACCAAGAGATACCTCGGCACCTTCAACAACCACTTCTCCACCATCGGTCTTGTCGGTATGAACGAGGCGGGTCTGAACTGCAAGTGGATCGGCAAGGATATGACCCACAAGGAAACTCAGGAGTTTACCAAGGACGTTCTCAACCACATGCGTGAGAGACTGTCCGACTATCAGGAAAAGTACGGCGATCTTTATAACCTCGAGGCGACGCCCGCGGAATCCACCGCTTTCCGTCTGGCCAAGCACGACCGCAAGAGATATCCCGATATCATCTGCGCTTCCGAGGGAGAAACGCCCTACTACACCAACTCTTCTCATCTGCCCGTTTGCTTCACCGACGATATCTTCACCGCGCTGGACATTCAGGACGAGCTGCAGACCCTTTACACCTCGGGTACGGTATTCCACGCCTTCATCGGCGAAAAGCTGCCCGATTGGAAGGCCGCGGCCAACATCGTCCGCAAGATCGCGGAGAACTACCGCCTGCCCTACTACACCCTGTCTCCCACCTACTCGGTCTGCAAGGATCACGGGTATCTGGTCGGCGAGCAGTTTGCCTGCCCCAAGTGCGGTAAGGAGACCGAGGTCTACAGCCGTATCACGGGCTACTATCGCCCCGTCAAGAACTGGAACGAGGGCAAGAGTCAGGAGTACAAGGAAAGAAAGACCTACGACATTCTCAATTCCAAATTGACCCACACCGGTCCGGTCTCTCAGGATCAGGAGGTCAAGGAGGCAAGCCCCGCGGCGCTGTCGGACGGCGTGTATCTCTTCGCCTCGGCAACCTGCCCGAACTGCAAGATCGCCTCTCAGCTTCTCGAGAAGGCCGCCATTCCCTTCCGGAAGGTGATGGCACAGGAGAACGTCGCTCTGACCGAGTCCCTCGGCATCAAGCAAGCACCCACGCTGGTCGTGGCGAAGGACGGCGCGATCGAAAAATTCGTTTCGGTTGCAAACATTAAAAAGTTTATTCAGGCGCAAGCATAAGCGCAAAGCGAACAGCGGGGCGTTTGCCCCGCTCTTGCTTATTGAGGAGTTAATATGTATGATGTGATCGTTGTCGGCGCGGGCCCTGCGGGTCTGACCGCCGCCATTTACGCAAGAAGAGCCAACCGCAGCGTTCTGCTTTTGGATAAGGGCGCCTTCGGAGGACAGATCACCTTCTCCCCGAAGGTGGAAAACTACCCCGGCTTCGAGTCGGTCAGCGGCACCGAGCTTGCCGATGCGATGGTCTCGCAGGTGCTCGCCCAAGGGGCTGAGGTCGAGGTGGCCGAGGTCGTTTCCGTCCGCGAGGAAGGGGATCGCAAGATCGTTCTGACCGACGAGGGGAGCGAATATGCGTGCCGCGCACTGATTTTAGCGACGGGAGCGCGTCACCGTCACCTCGGGCTTCCGAACGAGGAAAAATTCATCGGAGAGGGCATTTCCTTCTGCGCCGTGTGCGACGGTGCGTTCTATCAGAACAAGACCGTTGCCCTCATCGGCGGCGGCAACTCCGCTCTGCAGGAGGCGATTCTGCTCTCGGAGACCTCGGCGAAGGTCATCGTCATTCAGAATCTCGACGTTCTCACGGGCGAGATGCGCCTGCAGGAGATCCTTGCCAAGCGCGGCAACGTGGAGATCCTCACCGGAACGGTGGTCAGCGCCATCGACGGGGGCGAGGTCTTTTCGGGCATCACCGTCAAAACCTGTGCCACAGGGGAAGAGACGCATCTGGAGCTGGACGGAATGTTCGTGGCCATCGGGCTCGTGCCCGAGAACGGCGCGTTTTCCGATCTGGCCGCTCTGGACGATTACGGCTATTTCAATTCCACCGAGGATTGCCTGACCCGTACGCAGGGCGTGTTCGTAGCGGGGGATTGCCGCCGCAAGGGCGTGCGTCAGGTGACGACCGCCACTTCCGACGGTGCGACGGCCGCCGTTGCCGCCTGCCGTTATCTGGACCGTCTTTGATCCGAGCTTTTCGCGGGCCGCTTGATGCGGCCCGCTATTTTTTTGGAAAAGACTTGAAAAGAGGGGGTGGCTGTGGTATAATGACACCGTATGACCGCGGCCGAGCCTTCGACCGCCTTCGACAGAAAAAAGCATCCTTTGCCCGCAGGGCAAAAAGGAGAGAGGGGATGGCGTATGAAAACCGAAGAGACGCAGGATTTCGTTCGGGTTCTTCCGAAAGATGCGCCCGTGTACGAGGCGATCAAGCGCGTGTGCGACGTGCTTCTGGCGCTTCTCGTTTTGATTTTGGTCATCCCGATCCTTCTTGTGGCGGGTATCGCCATCCGCCTGACCAGCCCCGGCAAGGCCATCTACGTCTCCGAGCGCGTCACCAAGGACGGCAGGGTCTTTCGGATGTATAAGCTGCGCAGTATGTATCTTGACGCGGAAGCGCGTCTGGAGCAGTACCTTTCTCAAAACGAGATCAAGGACGGGCCCGCCTTTAAAATGAAAAACGATCCGCGCATCACACCCGTCGGGCGTATTTTGCGTAAGACCAGCATCGACGAGCTGCCTCAGCTTCTCAACGTCATCAAGGGCGATATGTCCATCGTCGGCCCGCGCCCGCCGCTTCCGCGAGAGGTTCGGCAGTACACCCCCTATCAGCTTCAGCGCCTCGGCGTCAAGCAGGGGCTGACCTGCTATTGGCAGATCAGCGGCCGAAACGAGATCGGTTTTACCGAGTGGGTGGAATTGGATCTGAAGTATATTCGCGAGCGCAGTCTTTGGACGGACACCAAGATCTTTTTCAAGACCTTCGGTGCGGTCTTTACGATGCGCGGCGCACAGTAAAAGGGAGACGCTATGAAGATCGAAGTCTTTGTTGCCGCCCACAAGCCCTACCCGATGCCGAGTGACCCGATGTACGTTCCGCTTCACGTCGGTGCGGCGGGAAAGGCATCCATCGGCTTTCGTCGGGACGACGAGGGAGACAGCATTTCCGAGAAAAACGCTTCCTATTCCGAATTGACGGGGCTTTATTGGGCTTGGAAGCACTCCGACGCGGATTTTGTCGGATTGGTGCATTACCGTCGCCATTTCGGAAAGCGATGCCGCCGCGACCCTCTTTCGGGCGTTCTGACCGAGAAGGAGGCCGCAGCGCTTCTCTCCCGCTGTCCGATCCTCGTTCCCAAAAAGCGAAACTACGTGATCGAAACGCTCTACGGTCATTATATCCACACCCTTCGCCCCGAGCCGTTGGTACTGACGGGGCAGATCCTGCAGGAAAAATTCCCGCGCTATTACCCCGAGTTTTGCCGTTTGCAAAAGCGGCGCTCGGCGCATATGTTTAATATGATGATCCTCTCCCGCGAAAAGCTCGATCGTTACTGCAGCTTTCTTTTTGCCGTTCTGGCGGAATTGGAGGGGCGCGTTTCGCCCGAGGAATACGCCGATCCCTTCCACGCCCGCTTCCCCGGCCGCGTCAGCGAGCTGCTGTTCGACGTGTATCTTCTCACCGAGGGGGAAGAGGTTCTGGAAATACCGGTCTTTCAGCCCGAGGGAGAAAAATGGGGCAAAAAGATCACCTCGTTTTTAGCATCTAAATTTTTCGGTAAAAAATACGGAAAGAGTTTTTAGGAGTTATCATGGCAAAAAAACCGATCAAGCTGAACAAGTCCCTACGCATTACCCTGACCGTGCTCGGCTGTGTGCTGGCGCTGGTATTGGTGTGTGTGATCGCGGCTCAAATTATCATCCATCACTATCTCGATAAGATCAACATCGTCACGACGGAGACCTACGACAGCTACGAGGAAATGCCCACGCAAACCCCCGTCGCAACGCAGGAGCAGACCGAGACCCAAGCGCCGACTCAGACCCAAACCGAAACGAAGGATGAGAATCAGACCCAAACGACTCCCCCGCCCAAGCCGATTCCTCAGCCGCTCAACCTTCCTCTTATCACCGATACCGAGGACGTGAAGAACATCCTTCTCATTGCGACCGACGCGCGAGGAAACGAGGCCGGCCGAAGCGACACGATGATCCTTCTTTCCGTCAACGAGAAGACCAAAAAGATCGTGATGTGCTCGTTTATGCGTGACTCTCTTGCCATTCTGCCCAACGGCGTGCAGGATAAGCTGACTCACGCCCATTCCTACGGCGGCGCGGATCTGACGCTGCAGACCTTCAAAAAGAGCTTCAACATCGACATCGATCACTACGTCAAGGTCACCTTCTACTCCTTTATGAAGGTCATCGACGCAGTCGGCGGGCTGGACGTGGAAATGACCGCCAGCGAGGTCGAGGTGATGAATATGTACCTGCTTGAGATCAACGAGCTGCTCGGCAGACCCGTCGGCACGGACAACCTCGCCCCCCGCGCGGGCACCTACCACCTCAACGG
>JAZRZQ010000166.1:0-5159 GCA_045601445.1 Eubacteriales bacterium
ATCCCGACGCGCCGACCTACGGCGTCAACTTCGAGCAGGCCATCCCCTATTTGCTTACTTTCTTTTGAAAAAAGAAAGTAAGCAAAGAAAACTTTAAACTCGCATTTACTTTAAAGTAAATCTAACTTTCGTATCCCGAAAATCTGCTTTCTAAAAGCAGGCAAAGAAAACTTTAACTCGGGTTTACTTTAAAATAAAATCAAACTTTCATATCCCGAGAATATAAAAAGGATAGAGACACAAAATCTCTATCCTATTTTTTATTATTTTTTTGTTTAAAAGTTTTTCGGTTCCTTTTTTCAAAAAGGAACGAGTTTTTTGGTTCTTTTTTTCAAAAAAGAACAAGTTTTCGGTTCTTTCCCAAAAAGGAACGGGAACGCCTTTCTTATGCCTTGCGGTAGCGGATGGTATCGCCGTCGAGGGAAGCGATGAGGGTGTCGCCCTCGGCGTATTCGCCTGCGATCAGAGCTTCGGCGAGGGAATCCTCGATCACGCGCTGAATGGCGCGGCGCAGGGGGCGCGCTCCATAGACGGGATCAAAGCCGACCTCGGCCAAATGCTCGGCCACGCCCTCGTCAAAGCGAAGCGTCAGAGAGCGCGCCGCAAGGCGCTTTGCCACCTCTCCGAGCATCTTCTCGGCAATGGCAACGATCTCGCTCTTGCCGAGGCGGTGAAAGACGATGATCTCATCCAAGCGGTTGAGAAATTCGGGGCGGAAGGTCTCCTTCAGCGCGGCGCGGATCTTTTCCTCGTCTTCCTGATCCTGCCGCTCCTCGGTCGCACCGGTGGAGAAGCCGAGCGCTTTTTTCACGGCAAGGCTCGACGCACCGCAGTTTGAGGTCATAATGATGATCGTGTTCTTAAAATCGACCCTTCTGCCGTGAGAATCGGTCAGAATGCCGTCCTCGAGGATCTGCAACAGCAGATTGAACACGTCCGGATGGGCCTTCTCGATCTCGTCGAAGAGCAGAACGGAATAGGGGTTGCGGCGCACCTTCTCCGTGAGCTGGCCGCCGTCGTCAAAGCCGACGTAGCCGGGCGGCGAGCCGATGAGCTTGGAGACGGAGTGCTTCTCCATCAGCTCCGACATATCCAGACGGATCATCTTTTCCTCCGAGCCGAAGAGAAGCTCGGCAAGCGCGCGACACAGCTCGGTCTTACCGACACCCGTCGGGCCGGTGAAAAGGAACGAGCCCGCGGGGCGTTTGGGGTCTTTGAGCCCCGTGCGACTGCGGCGAATGGCGCGGCTGACGGCGGCCACGGCCTCCTCTTGCCCCATCACTCGCTCCCCGAGCAGCTTTTCCAGCTCGGAAAGGCGTTTGGCTTCCTCTTCCAGCAGGCGGCTGACGGGGATGCCCGTCCAGAGCGTCACGATCTCGGCAATATCCTCCTCCCCGATCGCGCCGAGGGTGTTCTTTCCCTCTTTTCCGCTCTTCTCAAGGGCGGCCTTCTTTTCCTTGATTTGGCGGAGCAGCTCGCCCGCTTTTTCATATTCCTCCCGCTCGGCGGCACGGGCCTTTTCCTCCTCCAACGCGCGGAGCTCTTCGCGAGCGGCCTTCTCTTCCTCGGAAGGCGAGAGGAGCGCAATGCGCTTGCGCGAGGCGGCCTCGTCGATCAGGTCGATCGCCTTGTCGGGCAGGAAACGGTCGGAAATGTAGCGTGCAGAGAGCTTGACCGCGCTCTCGATGGCCTCGTCGGGGATGGAGAGCCGGTGGTGCTCCTCGTATTTTGCGCGAAGTCCCTTGAGAATGAGGATCGCCTCCTCGGGACTCGGCTCACCGACCGAGACGGATTGAAAGCGTCTCTCGAGGGCGGCGTCCTTTTCAATGGTGCGGTATTCGGCAAGGGTGGTTGCGCCGATCACCTGCAGGCTTCCTCTGGCCAGCGCGGGCTTTAAGATATTCGAGGCATCCATCGCGCCTTCGCTCGCACCTGCGCCGACAATGGTATGGATCTCGTCGATGAAGAGGATGACGTTCTGATCCGCGATGGCCTCGTCGATCACGTTTTTGATGCGCTCCTCAAATTCCCCGCGGTATTTACTGCCCGCGAGCATAGAAGCAAGATCGAGTGTGACCACGCGCTTGGCGGCGAGGGTCTCGGGAACGTCCCCCGAGGCGATCTTCTGCGCCAAGCCCTCTGCGATGGCGGTCTTACCGACACCCGGCTCACCGATGAGGCAGGGGTTGTTTTTGGTACGGCGGGAGAGAATCTGGATCACTCGCTCCAATTCCTTTTGTCGGCCGATGATGGGATCGAGCTTGCCCGCCTTGGCCTCCTCGGTCAGATCGTGGCCGTATTTTGTCAGGTGCTTCAGGCCGCGGGCGCTCCCCGAGCGCTTTTGGCCGTCATCCGAGAGCTTTTCGCTCTCGCGGCGATACTCCTTCACGGCGCGGTACAGCGCCTCGACGTCCGTCCCCAACAAAGAGAGGATGCGAACGGCAAGGCTGTCGCCGTCGGAGAGCAGGGAAAAGAGAATATCTTCCGTTCCCGTGTCCTTTTTGTGCTTGGCGCTTTCGTAGACCGCGCCCTGCAGAATCCTCTGCGCGCGGGGGGTGATCTCGGCGGTGTCGGAGTGGATCGGCTCACCGATCTCGACGAGCTGAGCGAGCTTTTCTTTGGCGGCCTCAAAGCTGACGCCCGCCTCGGTCAGAAGTGTTTGCGCGGCGGCGTCCTCGGTCAGGAGCATACCGAGAAGCAGATGCTCACTGCCAAGATAACGGTGGCCGAGCTCGGCGGCGCATTCCTGCGCGTTTTCCAGCGCGCGGGCGGCGTGTTCGGAAAAATTGGCTTTCATATCAAAAAACCTCCTTTATCGGCAAAGCTGCCGAACGGTTTCGCTTCGTTTCTGATCGCGCAGGGCCGAATCCGTCAAGGAACGGTCGGTCAGCACCATCGGAGAGGGCATCAATTCCATCAAAAGACGGTCGGGACAGCGCACGTCACTTGCCTCCTCCAGACCGAGCAGCTTTCCGAAGCGAACGGTGGAATACAAACGGATAAATTCGCCGTGGCTCATACGGCGGGCGTAGCGCAGCGTTCCGATGGCGCGGCAAACGCGATCGGCCACGGCAATCGGATCGCGCTCAAGGATGGCTTGGCCGGCGCGCCACTCGGCCTCCTCCACCTGCGAGAGGGCCACCTCAAAGGCAGAGGCGATCTCCTCGGGGGTCTTTTCGCGGCTCATTTGATTGGAGATCTGATAGATCGCGCCGCTCTCGCGCGTGCCCTCACCGAACATCCCGCGGACGGTAAAGCCCGCATCGTTCAAGGATTTGGTCAAGGCGTTCATTTTCCCCAATTCGGTCAGAGCGGGCAGGTGGATCATCACCGAAAGGCGCATTCCCGCACCGAGATTGGTCGGACAGGCGGTCAGATAGCCGAGGCGCGGCCGCTTTGCGATCGGGAGCTCTTCGTCGCAGAAGGCGGCAAGAGAGCTTGCTTCCTCGAGCGCGGGGCGAATCTGCTTTCCGACTAAAATGACCTGCAGACGGATGTGATCCTCCTCGTTTAGCATCAAAGAGGCATCGCCGTCGCGCGAGAGCAGAAGGCCGCAGCCCTCACCGCCCTTGGCAAGGCGCGGGCTGGCCAGATGGGTCTCCACGTAGGCGTTTTTCTCGACCGAATCCAGCCCCGCAAAATCCACGCGAATCCAGTCTCGCGCGGCGAGGGCCTCAGCGACGCGGTCGAACACCGCCCGCTTGCCCGCGCCGTCGAGCAGCTCGGGGAAGGGCGTGTTTTCCAGATTGCGTGCGAAGCGGACGCGGGTGGAGATGACGGGCGAGGCGGACGCGGTCTCTTTTTCATACCAGAACATCTTACTTCGCCTCCTTTTCCCGAATGCGGTCGCGCAGCTTGGCCGCGCTTTCGTAATCCTCCACGGCAAGTGCCGATTTGAGCTGACGCTTCAGCGAATCGAGGCTTTCCTCGCCGCTTTCTTTTTTCGGTGCGGTCTCTCCTGCGCTCGCCGCGGTCGCAACGCCCTTGTAGCCCTTGCCGATGAAGGGGGCCAAATCCAGCCGATCGGCAAAGCGGTCGTAGCAGGCACTGCAGCCGAAGCGACCCGTTTTGCGGATCTCATCGAGACTGCGGTGGCACACGGGGCAGGCGTCCGCTTCCTCCTTGGCGGCGTGGGGGGCGAAGGAGAACATCGAAAACGGCGCGAACAGATCTTCCTGTGCGGACAGAATGCCCATCTCTTCGGCACAGTCGCGGCACAGCGCGAGGGTGCGCGTCGCACCGCCGATGCTTTCGCGGTAGCGAACCGTGGCTTGTTTTTCGTGGCAACGATCACAGTGTTTCATTTTCATTTCTCCTCTCTTTCCGATAGGTACTGAAGCAGTACGGTTTTGAAAATTTGGGCGCGGGCGGCATCGCGCGCGGCGCGCGTGGTAAACAGAAGGGCGTTGTCCGACAGCGCCGCGAGAAGCAGCCTCCCCTCGCGCTCTTTGAAATACCCTCTTGCCACCAGATCCGAAAGATATATGCGGCAGGTCTCAAAATCCACCTCCGAGGCGATGGCGTGGTAAAAGCCAAGCAGCTCCTCGCGCGGGTTCATCGACACCTTGCGGATGCGGATGTAGCCGCCGCCGCCGCGCCGACTCTCCACCAGATACCCCCGCTCGGGCGTGAAGCGCGAGGTCAGGACGTAGTTGATCTGACTCGGGACGCATCCGAGGCTTTGCGCCAGCTCGTTTCGGACGATCGACAGCTCGCCGCCGCCGCTTTCCAGCATTTCTTCCAACAATCTTGCAATTTCCTGTGATAAAATCATAACGATCTCCTGTTTGACTTTGACTTTCTTTGACTTTCTGCCTTTATTATAGCACCATTTTAGCATTTGTCAAGGTCAAAAAAGGTCAAACTTTCATTTTTTTATCAAAAAAAGAGCGCACTTAGCGTGATTGTCCTGATCGGAGAAATAAAATAGGAGTATGGGCATAGCCCTGTGCATTTGTAAAACGAATGCGAAACTTGCAATAAAAACAGAAGAGAGAGTCATTCGGAAGCAAAATTCCGTAAGACTCTCTCTTTTTCTGCTGTCTATGAGTGATATTCTTTGCTTTCGCAAAGAGTGATATTGCCCTTGCGGGCAGTGATATTGTTCGGCTACGCCTCACAGTGATATTCTATTCGCCTATAAACTCGCGAAGCGAATA
>JAZRZQ010000167.1:0-3030 GCA_045601445.1 Eubacteriales bacterium
GGAATACCCCCTTTTTTACGAAAAATACCCCCAAAAAATGCCCTCTACCACTCAAAATACCACCAACGGGGGACAGACAAAATCAAATAAAATTTGTAAACTATGGGTGTAAAGCGCGGGAGGACTCCCGAAAAAAGAGAAAAAAGTTAAAGGGATATCCCTTTATGTTGGTACAGAGTACCAACATAAACTCCTCTGTCTGCTCTTAACTGCGACGGAGGTCGTCCCAATATGTTATTTACTATTATATCACAAATTCTTGAATTTTTCAAGAACATTCAAAAAATGTCGAAAAAAAGAAATTGCGGAACGGAGGTGCAACATGAAGGTGTTTTTCAACAACATCCGACTGGACGAGGAAAGCCTGCGCTTTTACTATGCGTGCGACGGATGCGGCAAGAGGACGTATAGCGGAAAGCTGCCTCTGCTTTGCCGCGGTGTGAGAACGCTTGCGAGGTGCAAGACCGGCACGGCTGGAGGATGGAAACAGAAAGCCTACAACCGAGCCAAGCATCGGGCGTATTCAAAGCTCATCCTCCAATTTAATTTGTGTCAGCATTGCTTTAAGTTCGTGTGCGACGATTGCTTCGACACAGAGGCAGGTTTCTGTCACGACTGCTCACGAAAAAAAGCCTAAAAAATCATTGAAAAATTATTTTTGCATCGTTCCGTTATCGGAATGATATGAAACATCAAAAATGAGAATATTTTCGTCAAAAAAATTTTCCAAAAAAAGTTTTTGCACTCTTCGTCATGACGAAAGGTACAAAACGACAAAAAGGAGGCAGATTATGAGTGAAAAATATATGAGCGCAAGTCAAGCCGCAGAGATATGGAACATCTCTCTGCGCTATGTTCAGATGTGCTGTCGGGATGGCAGAATTGAGGGGGCGAAGAAGCACGGTCGTGATTGGATGATCCCCGCGGATGCAGTCCGTCCCGCCGATTTGAGATACAAGGAAGTCCAAAATTCCGTCGTGGAATCACCCGACTTGCCCATGCCGCGCAAAGCTCCGTTCCTCGATATGACCGACCTTTACACCAAGCCCGGCTCGGCAAACGAGGTCATCGAATCCCTTGCGGATCACCCCGAGGCACAGGCACTTTTTGCCGCCGAGATCGCTTACAGCCGAGGCGAGATCAAGAAGGTGGTGGAAGACGCGCAATACTTCTTAAAGGCAAATTCCGGTTTTTACGCCGTCAATGCGGGGGGTATGCTGTTAGCCCTTGCGGCGATGTGGCGAGGCGACATTCTTTTGTGGCGAGAAGCCAAGGTACATATCTTTGAAGCACCCGCAAAAACACAGACGGACGAAGAAATTATGGCACTTTCCATTGCCTGCGTAGACAGCGCGGTGCGTGATCTTTCAAGCTATCCCGAGTGGTTTACAAGGGGCAAATTCGCACACCTGCACTGCGATTCGCTGCCCGCAGCCCGTGTTTTTTACGTAAAATATCTGCTTGTGCAAGCGCAGGATATGGCGAAAGACCACATCACTCTGCCCGACGTGACGGGGCTTGGTCTGCTGAAAACCATCCCCTATATCACAGAGCCGATGATCGCCCAAGCGGCAGCCGAAAAAACGGTCATTCCCGAGATCTATCTCCGTCTGCTCGTAGCCATTGCCTACCATCAGTGCGGCGACGATCAGAGTGCCATCGAACACATTGACCGCGCCATTGAATTGGCTCTGCCCGACAAGCTCCTCGGCATTTTAGCGGAGCATAGACGGCAGCTCGACTACCTCCTCGATGACCGCTTGGAGCTTGCCGATCCCTATCTTTGCAGAAAGTATAAAGCGCTTCACAAGGATCTGCTTGAAGGCTGGACGAATCTTCACAATCAGCTCCTTTCGAGGAGCGTTTCAAAGGCACTTACGATCCGAGAACGTGAGATCGCCCGCTATGCCGCCTTCGGTATGACCAACGCGCAAATCGCCCAAAGAATGTGTATGACACCCTCTGCGGCGAAGCAAGCGGTGTACGATGTTATGAACAAAACGGGGGCATTTTCACGCAACGAATTGGGCGCGTTTGTGTAAAAAACACGACGAAATACCTTACTTTTTTGCCCGGAAAAGTTACCCATTTGAGCGAAAAAATCCTGTATAATGGTATCAGAAAAAGCCATTATGCAGGATTTTTCATTTTTGGAATAAAGGAGGTCTGCAAATGGAGAAGGTCATAGAAGGAACTCTGCACAAGAGAATTGAGATTGAGGGAGTTACCTTTGAAATTTATAACGGCTATAGCTGTGAGGCAGAAAAACAAGCCGGATGGGATCCTTCCCCTCAATATCCTGTATTTGAAGAACAGCCGCAGTACACGGTGAAGGGATATCCGTTCGCCATGGTCTATCAGGACTGCTGCGAATACTACGAACCGATCAAGCCGAGAAAGGAAGATAATTGGTGCTTCAACTGCAAGCTGTTCGACAAAAGAGAAAAGTACATCGGCATCTGTACTTGTGAGAAACGAAAATTGGAGGTAGCCCGAAGCGGAACGCAGACGGACTCCCCGAGCGAGAAAACGGAGGTAAGGGATGATGAGATATGATATATAGATATGAAGAAACCCGATACCCCGCAGAAAAATCTTAACGACAGGAGGACACACTATGAGATTTTTAGAAAGAGCGATCCGCCGAGGTATCCGTGACGGTGTGAGCAATGCGGTCAGCAAGGCATTACAGCCGACGGTCAACAGAATCGCGGATCAGGCGACCACAGCCGCACAGCAATATGCCGACGAGGTCGGCAAGAGCATCAAGATCTGTCCCTCATGCGGCGAGGGAGCAACGGCAGACAAGAAGTTCTGCCAAAATGCGGAACGGCTCTGCCCGAGCAGAGCGTCACCGAGAGCGCGGTGTGCGGAAAATGCGGCACCCAAAATCACGTTGGCTCGAAATTCTGCCAAAGCTGCGGTGAGAAGCTGACGGCGGCAGTCGTACAAGAGCAGATTATGGCGAACAACAACGCCGCCGTGATGGCAGAATGGGATCAGTACTTATCCCATTATCCAAAATGGAGC
>JAZRZQ010000168.1:0-18656 GCA_045601445.1 Eubacteriales bacterium
GCGTGATACTCCGCTTGGAGTATCACGCTAAAAGCGGGAGGGCTTTTTCTATAGGATTTCGCTTAAGCCGTAAATAATGATGAAAAGAATACTGGCGAGTATGACGGAAACGAAAAGTCCCATCAAAAAGCCGAATATAAATCGTTTGATTGCGATCACGGTTGTACTTTCTTTTTTGTAATATTCTTTTCAACGTATCGCTTTTTATGTCAGGAAATTGTTTCCTTTCGTCAGCCCGTGGACAAAGCCGTCGAAGCGTGCGCTGCAAATATCTCCGCCAATGACGCGTTCTTTATAGATTAGCAAATTGGCCAGCACCGTACCGTCATATTTGTAGTTCGTGACGAGATAGGTGTATCTTTTAACACTTTTTCCTTTATACTTTCGAAGATCAAGACCTTCTCCGAGCTGGAGCTGATTGTATTTTTCGTAGATCGGGTCAAATTCCTGCGGGATGATTACTTCGACGACCTCTCTTGCTTCGGGCTCAACCTCCCATTCATATCGCTTTAAGAACGCAATTCGATCCTCGTTGGTCTTGATGTTCTTAAAGTCGCTTGCAGACATATTTTTTACGGTCGGCAATACTTCCTCCGGATATTTATAATCGTTTGCCGTGTTCGGAATGAATATGATGGCTGTGATAATGATCGCAACGCTCAGTACCAACGATGCCACAAGCTTTAAGTTTTGTCCTTTGACGGAATAAATAAACATACCCTGCCTCCTGATAAACTTTGTAGAGTTTATGCAGGGGCAGGGCGGGATTATTCATACGTCGGAAAGTTCTCCCCATTCCATCAAAAGAAGATCGCATTTTGCTCTCAGATCTTCTTTTTCCTCGTACAGCTTTTGCAAAAGGAGGTAATCGTTTGCATTTTCCTCTGAGATCAGATCAATTTCGTGAATGCGCGATTCGGCAGCCTCTATTTCCTTCTCGATTTTCTCCATCCGCGCCTTCTTTTTGCGTTCTTCCTGCTTCAGCTTTTTTTGAGCCTGCCAATCCGAAGCAGATTCGGATTTGATATTGCACAAAGAGGTGTTGGTGTCGCTTTCCTTGCCATTTCTATAATCGCAATAAGCCTCGTAACCGTCCTGATAGCAGAACGTGCTTCCGCTTCCTTGAAAATCGATAAGGGCGGTGGCGATTTTTCGGATGAAATAACGGTCGTGCGAGACAGCGATCACCGTTCCGTCGAATTCCAGAAGAGCTTCTTCGAGCGCTTCTCTGGATTCGATGTCGAGGTGGTTTGTCGGCTCGTCCAGTAGCAGAAGGTTGACCTTCTTTTTCATCAGTTTTGCTAAAACCAGACGAGCTCGTTCTCCTCCGGAGAGCACTCTGACTTCTTTAAAGACGTCGTCTCCCTTAAAGAGAAAGGTTGCTAATAAAGAACGGATCTCGGTTTGTGTCAGAGCACAGTCTTCCCAAATCTCTTCCAAAACGGTATTGTTATCGTTGAGCCGTTGATACTGATCGTAATAGCCGATCTTAACGTTATATCCGTATCGAAACGTACCCGAATCTTGTGAAAGATTGCCGGCGAGAATTTGTAAAAGAGTAGACTTTCCGCTTCCGTTTGCGCCGATCACGATAAGTCGGTCGTTTTTCTTTACTTCAAACGAGAGATCGGAAAAAAGGACGTTGCTTCCATAGCGCTTACTCAACTCGCGAACCGACAGCACGTCATTTCCCGACTCGATTGCCTCTGAAAAATGAAACGATAGGGAATCGGGGGCGTTTTCAACCTTTTCAACCTTGACCATCCGATCAAGCGCCTTTTGTCGGGATTCTGCGGCGATGATGTTCTTTTCACGATTCCATCGCTTTTGCTGTTCGATAAAAGCTTGAATACGAGCAATTTCTTTTTGCTGATTCTTGTAATGCCGTTCCTGAATTTCGCGTTCAATCTTTTTTTGTTCTCGGTATTGAGAGTATGGGACAGGATACAGCTTTGCGTGACCGTTTTCCAGCTCAATGGTCTTTTGCGTAACGCGATCAAGAAAGAGACGGTCGTGTGAGATTACAACCAAGGTGGAGCGGATACGCTTCAGAGAGTCTTCAAGCCATTCCAACGCCTTCACATCCAAGTGGTTGGTAGGTTCATCAAGCAGAAGAATATCAGGTTCCTCCAGAAGCAAAAGAGAGAGCTGCAGGATCGTTTTTTGACCGCCGGAGAGTGCGGCAACGGGAAGGGAGAGCATTGTTTCGTCAAAACCCATTCGGACTAACGTGCCTCTGGCACGGCTTTTGTATTCGTAGCCGCCTTCCGATTCAAAGCGAGCTTGCAAAGAAGAGAATCTGGCAATGGCCTCTTCCGAATGGTCGTGCTTCAGCCTATCGCTCATTTGCTCCAATCGCTGCTCCATTTCACTTAAGGAAGAGAAAACGGACAGCGCCGCCTCGTAAACGCTTATATTTGGATCTAAATTGCTTTGCTGCTCCAAGCAGCCGATGGTCTTGCCTTTGGAAATGTATACAGAACCGGAATGTCTTGCATCCGGATGATAGAAGAGTCGAAGCAAGGTCGTCTTGCCCGCTCCGTTGACCCCGACGATGCTGACTTTATCGCCTTGGTTGATTGAAAAAGAGACGTTTTCAAAGAGAGTATTTTCTCCGAAGGAAACGCCAAGCTTATCTGCTGTAAGAATGGTCATTCTTTTATTAAATCCTTTATTACTTCGCCTGCTAAAATTAATCCTGCTGCGCCGGGAACAAAGCTGACGCTTGCAGGTGCAAAACGGCCGTTTTGTTCCAGCACCGCACCCTTTGGTTCTTCCTCGGAATAAACCACCTTCAAGGAATCAATTCCGCGTTTTCTGCACTCGGATCGAATCACTCTCGCAAGAGGGCAGATTTTGGTGTTTTTGATATCAGATACACGAAAAGCCGTAGGATCGAGTTTGTTTCCCGTACCGAGACATGAGATCAGGGGAATGTTTCTCCTTTTTGTGTCTTCGATCAGATCCATCTTGGAACGAACTGTGTCAATGGCATCAATGACGTAGTCGATCGTATCAAAAAAATGCTCGGGGATTGCATTCTGAGCATAAAACAAATCAAAGATCTGAATCTTGCACTCGGGATTGATGCAAAGAAGACGCTCCTTGGCGGCAATTGTTTTTTTCACGCCGACAGTTCTCGTGGTCGCAAAGAGCTGACGGTTGCAGTTGGAGAGATCATACGATTCATTGTCAACCAGGGTGATTGCCCCAACGCCGCCTCGTACAAGCGCCTCGGCAGCAAACGAACCGACCCCTCCAAGACCGACAACCATGACGTGTTTGTTCTGCAGAACATCAATGGCATTATCACCCAAAAGAAGTCTGCTCCTTGATAGAAAGTCACTCATAACTGTATTCCTGCATATTTTGTTTTGTGGGATTGACATTATTATACACAAAGCAAAGTTGCGATTCAAGTCATTGACAAAAAATCGAGTAAAAAAACGAACAAGCAAAAGTCGGAATCTTTCCGATTTGAAAATAAATGCTGAATTTTTTATTGGAAACTTTGAATTTTACGGAAAATATGTTAATTGGATTAAAATAATTTTGCTGGAGCTACGAAAAAAGTCTTGACATCAAACGATGGCTTTGCTATAATACAAAGCATATTTAATTGCAGATCCTTGATAGAAATGAGGTAAGGAGTATGAACGAATATATCGAAAGAGTCATAGCAGATACAAGAAGAAAGAACCCCGCTGAGCCGGAATTTGTTCAAACCGTCGAGGAGGTGCTTCACTCCCTTGAAAAAGTGATTGATATGCACCCTGAATATGAAGAGTTCGCTCTTCTCGAGCGTTTGGTGGAACCTGAAAGACAATACATTTTCCGTGTTCCGTGGCTTGACGATGAAGGTAAGATCCGCGTTAATCGCGGCTATCGTATCCAATTCAATTCCGCTGTCGGCCCTTATAAAGGCGGCTTGCGTTTTCATCCGACCGTTTACATTGGTCTTGTTAAATTTCTCGGCTTTGAACAAACCTTTAAGAACGCCTTGACGACCCTTCCTTTGGGCGGCTGTAAGGGTGGATCGGATTTTGATCCCAAAGGGAAGAGCGATAATGAGATCATGCGTTTTTGCCAGAGTTTTATGACCGAGCTTTATCGTTATATCGGGCCTGACGTTGACGTTCCCGCCGGTGATATCGGTGTCGGCGCCCGAGAGATTGGCTATCTTTACGGTCAGTATAAGCGCATCCGCGGTTGCTTTGAGAACGGCGTTATCACGGGTAAGGGCTTGAGCTACGGTGGTAGCTTGATCCGACCGGAGGCAACGGGTTACGGAGCCATCTATTACGGACTTGAGGTTCTCAACCGCTTCGGTGACGAAATGAAGGGAAAGATCATTTGCTGCTCCGGCTACGGTAACGTAACGTGGGGCGTTTGCAAGAAGGCCGCTGAGCTTGGCGCCAAGGTTGTTACCATTTCCGGTCGAACCGGCTACGTTTACGATCCCGATGGAATCACGACGGAGGAAAAGCTCGATAAGCTTCTCGAAATCCGTTCCTCTCGTCACGGCTCGGTTGAGGATTATGTGAAATCCTTCCCGAACGCCACCTTCTTCCCCGGAGAAAAGCCTTGGGGCGTGAAGTGCGATATTGCGATGCCTTGTGCGACCCAAAACGAGGTCCTTCAGGAGGATGCGGAAAAGATCGTTGCTAACGGAACCAAATATTATTTCGAAGTATCCAATATGCCCACGCCCAACGACACCTTAAAATACCTTCAGCAAAACGTTAAGGTCGTTGCGCCTTCCAAGGCGGTCAATGCCGGCGGTGTTGCTGTTTCGGGACTTGAAATGTGTCAGAACTCCGAGCGTTATTCCTGGTCTGCGGACGAAGTTGATACCCGTCTGCGTCAAATCATGAAGAGCATTCACGATTCCAGCGCTGCTGCTGCCGAACAGTACGGACTCGGCTACAATCTGGTGGCGGGCGCCAATATCGTCGGATTTAAGAAGGTCGCGGAAGCGATGATGAGTCAAGGCGTTGTTTAAAAATGAAAAGGAGTGAGTCAAAACGACTCGCTCCTTACTTTTATTTTTGGATGGCAATGATGTTTAGCTTTTCTACGGGAAATTCAGCGCGCTTGTTGACACCGTATTTAAGCGTTCTTGAGGAATGTATGATGGTGTTTTCGAAGGCTTTGGCATCCCGGGCGTTGAGAATCAAAGACGGGGTTGCTTCGTTTTCGGATATGCCGGAAAGAGGTAACAGTTGAATTTCACCGGCAACAGCAGCGCCGTTTGCATCCAAGGAGAAGGCTTGTTGGAATAAAAACGCTTGTGATTGTGTACCATCCCGATTGGAAAGATTGCCGGGAGCATATACGATGTTTACACCCTTATACTGTTCAATGGCTGCGATGGCATCGGGAGAGGTTCCGATCACGAGATTTGCTCCGTTATCAACAGCTGCTCTCGCGCTTGAGTATTGTCCCTTACAAGGATCGTAAGCATCCTTTTCTGTTGTATACCAGTTGAAGTGAACGATGACGAATTTTGCGCCGCGCTCTCTTGCGGCGGCAATGTCGTTTTTCGGTGCTTCCTCGTAGGTAACATTGACATTAGCTTTGATTTCATCTATAATGTTGTATGAAAGGTATGCTACTGTTCCAAGGGATGTTTGCGTATAAGCGACGGTTCCCTCGTCGGAGTAGGGGATTGCGGCGGCCTTTAGGGCATTGGCCGTATCGACCTTTCCGGCTTCACCGTAAGATAAGATACGCTGATCGGAAAGAGCAACGACGTCGATGCCGCCTTTTTTTATGAGGGAAGCGTAGGCAGGTAATCCCTTGATCGAGCCGGCTACGGTGCTGACATCAATTGATTCTGTCAGCGGCGAGGTTAGGTTGGCAAAACTTGCGGAGTCGGTATTCAAAACGGATGACACGCGATAAAGAGGGAAGGAGTACTTGCTCTTTTCCTGAAGGTTCTTGAAGCTGTTGGCATCCTGAGCTCCGAGGAGAGTGTCGCCCATCATCAGATTTCCGCCAAAGGTCAGAAGGATTGAGCCGGTGTTTTTGGCGTACTGTTGGCGGTAAATGGAAAGCATGGCGAGGCTTAAAGAACCGTTGGGATCGGTATCAAACTTCGGATAGTACATCGGCGCCTTGCTGTCGTTCTCATTCAATGTTGCGGCAACGTCGCGCGGATAGGCGTTTTCAAGCTCGATCAGCATCTTTCCGACGCGGACACCGAACGTGGCACTGTCTGTGAAGGGCGTGCTGTGGACGTCTCGGAAAACGTCGGCGATCTTGGAAAAATAGGTTGCACCGAAATAATCCTGAAGATCGGTCTTGAGATATTCCGAGCTGTTTTCCAAACGCACGATTAAGTCGGACAGGGTGGATTCATAGGATTTGCTTTCCCCGAATGCAAGTCTCTCAATGAAATCCTCGGCGTCGTGCGCGGTTTCAATGACGGAGGTGCGTGTCGTTTTGGTTTCACCCGTCTGGCTTTGAACATAAGTTACGGTTTCATCGGCACCTTCGGTTTCGCGGGTCCATTCATTGGGAAAGGATTGAATCAGCCAAATAGAGGCGGCAATCGCAACGAGGGTTAGAATCGTTCCGAAAATTTTTGATTTCATACAGATCTCCTTGCTTTTTCTCACCGAATTGATCGTTGTGAATTATTATACTACAAGAAGAAACATTTTTCAACAGTTTTTGTTGAATGATTGCGGAAGGAAGAAAAAATGCAAAAGACAGAAAACAACAACAAACAGAATCCTCATGAAGGACATCGATCAAAGCTGAAAAATCGCTTCATCAAAGAGGGGCTCGATCATTTCGAAGACCACAATATTCTGGAGCTCATTCTCTTTTTTGCCATACCTCGAAGAGATACGAATGAAATCGCTCACGCACTATTAAAACGCTTCGGAAGCTTTTCGCGTGTACTTGAGGCGAGTATCAAGGAGCTTTGCGAGGTAGATGGAATCGGCGAGCACGCCGCGCTTTTGCTCAAAACATTTCCTGCCGTATCAAAGCGTTACTATAAGTCTCGCTTTCAGCCGTCAAAGAAGCTTCCGCGCTATCAGGATATGGGACAGGACCTCGTTTTACATTTCGCGGGACGTGAAAACGAGGAACTGCTTGCTATTTTCTACAACAATGGATTAACCTATGCCGGTCAAGAGGTTTTGCAAACGGGAAACGTGAACACCATTGCGGTTTCCTTTCGCAGACTTTGCGATGCGCTGGTGCGCATGAATGCCTCTTACGTGCTTCTGGCACATAACCACCCTCACGGAAGACCGATTGCATCCTCCGAGGATTTGGATACGACCAAGCGCCTGCAAAACTTTTTGATGGAAATGAACGTTACGCTCATTGACCATTTTATTGTTGCAGAGGGACGCTACTCCAGCACACAGAGCGATCGCTATTATTATCTGAGAAAGCATATCCTTTACGATAAGCCCGACTATGACCAGCTGGATGATTGATCCGGTGCGGTCATTGCGGCTTTTCACTTTTTCCCCTATGCAAAGGATTTTGTTTTGTGACGAAAAAGCACAAAAACGGCCTTTGATTTTGCCCGATTTTTGTAGTCATCGAAAGGGAAAAACTGTTGACAAAGGTCGCTTTAAGCGTTATAATCTATAAAATTATATAAAGATTGGAATATGCGTCGGCAACACGGCAAAACTTGCCGCACGAAACCGGCTTGAAAGGAGCAAGAGATGAAAAAGAACGGAACGACTCAAACAGTATCCTTTGTCGGTTTGACCCCCTTTTCTCTTCCTACGACCTTTCTTTCCAAAATCTCTCCCGACCGCGACCTTACTGTCTTTCCCGGCTTTTGCGATGTGCACGTGCATTTTCGTCAGCCGGGTTTTTCTTATAAAGAGACCATCGCCTCCGGCTCTGCGGCGGCGGCGCACGGCGGCTATACTGCGGTTTGCACGATGCCAAACCTCAATCCCGTTCCCGATTCGCCCGAGCATTTGCAACTGCAGCTTGATCTGATCTCGCGGGACGCTTGCATTCGCGTGATTCCGTATGGCTCGATTACGGTAGGCCAGATGGGAGAGGTGCTTTCCGATATGGAAGCGATGGCGCCGAACGTTGTTGCCTTTTCCGATGACGGCAAGGGCATTCAAAGTGACGAAATGATGCGCTATGCGATGAAAACGGCAAAGGCTCTCGGCAAAATGATCGTCGCTCACTGCGAGGTCAATTCCTTGCTCTTCGGCGGATATATCCACGACGGTGCGTATGCGAAAGCACACGGTCACAAGGGCATATCGAGCGCCAGCGAGTATGAGCAGATTCGCCGCGATTTGGAGCTGGTCAGTGAGATCGGATGCCCCTATCACGTTTGTCACATCTCAACAAAGGAGAGCGTTGCTCTCATTCGCGAAGCAAAGAAAAGCGGCCTTGACGTAACGTGTGAAACCGGCCCCCATTATTTGGTAATGGATGATTCCGATTTGCAGGAATCGGGTCGTTTTAAAATGAACCCGCCCTTACGCTCAGCAGAGGATCGCCTTGCCTTACTGGAGGGAGTTGTTGACGGTACGATCGATATGATTGCGACCGATCATGCGCCACACTCGGCAGAGGAAAAGGCGAAAGGCTTGGCGCAGAGCGCGTTCGGCATCGTCGGGATTGAAACCGCCGTGCCCGTTATTTACACGCATCTTGTGAAGCGTGGCGTTATCAGTCTTGAGAGAATGGTTGAGCTTTTGTGCGTCAATCCCCGCAGACGTTTTCAGATTCCGCTTACTGAAAAGGATTACTCCATTTGGGATCTCGGTCAGGAATTTACCGTTAGACCCGAAAGTTTTCTCTCAATGGGAAAAGCAACGGTTTTCGAAGGAATGACCTTGAGTGGCGAGTGCCTTGCTACCGTGTACGACGGGAACGTGGTATATCAAGCGTAAAGAGTTTATTGGCATAAAGAATGCGATTGCATTTTGGGAGGATAAAATATGGCAAAGCGTACAGACATCAAAAAGATTCTTATCATCGGTTCCGGCCCGATCATCATCGGTCAGGCGGCGGAATTTGATTATGCGGGCACGCAGGCATGCCTTGCACTCAAGGAAGAGGGATATGAGGTTGTTCTCTGCAACTCCAACCCCGCAACCATCATGACCGACACCTCTATTGCCGATAAGGTGTATATGGAGCCTCTTACCCTGGAGTATGTCGCTAAAATTCTTCGTTATGAGCGTCCCGATGCGATCGTTCCCGGTATCGGCGGTCAGACCGGCTTGAATCTGGCAATGCAGCTGGAAAAGAAGGGAATCCTCAAGGAATGCAACGTCGAGCTTCTCGGAACGAGCAGTGAAAGCATTGAGCGCGCGGAGGATCGCGAGCTTTTCAAGGAGCTTTGTCAATCCATCGGTGAGCCGACGATCCCCTCTGAGATTACTTATAACTTGGAAGAGGCTAAAAAAGCCGCCAAGCGGATCGGCTATCCCGTTGTTCTTCGTCCTGCATTTACGCTTGGCGGAACCGGCGGCGGATTTGCTTATAATGAGGAAGAACTCGTTGAGATCGGAACCAATGCCTTTAAGCTTTCTCCCGTACATCAGGTTCTCATTGAGAAGAGCGTGAAGGGCTATAAGGAAATCGAGTTTGAGGTTATGCGAGATTCCAACGATCACGCCATCACGATTTGCGGTATGGAAAACGTCGATCCCGTCGGTGTTCATACCGGTGACTCCTTTGTTGTTGCTCCGATTATGACGCTGAACGATCACGATCTGAAAATGCTCAATGACAGCGCGATCAAGATCATCCGCGAGCTGAAGATTGAGGGTGGCTGTAACGTACAGTTTGCGCTCAATCCCAATACCAGCGAGTATTATTTAATCGAGGTCAATCCCCGCGTTTCTCGTTCTTCTGCTCTTGCCTCCAAGGCAAGCGGCTATCCCATCGCTCGCGTTACGGCAAAGATCGCCGTCGGTATGGCGCTTGAGGATATTACGATTGCCAACACCACGGCGGCATTTGAGCCGCGCTTGGATTACGTGATCGCCAAGCTTCCCAGATTCCCCTTTGACAAGTTTGCTACCGCTCCCAATACTCTCGGCACGCAGATGAAGGCTACCGGCGAGGTGATGGGAATCGGCTCAAATCTCGAGGAGTGCTTCTTGAAATCGGTTCGCTCTCTTGAAATCGGCGCCAACCACGTTTGGCTTTCCAAGTTCGATCAGATGGACACGGATGCGCTCTTTCGTTATCTTGCTGAGTTTAAGGATGACACGATCTTCTGTATCGCTGAGCTGATGCGCCGCGGTGTCGGTGTTGATGAGCTGTTCCGTCTGACTCAGGTCACGCCGTATTTTCTCGAGTCCGTTCGCAAGATCGTTGAAATGGAAAAGAAGCTGAAAGCTTCCAAAAAAGATCTTGAGCTGCTTTGGCAGGCTAAGAAAATGGGCTTCTCCGATCCCTTTATTGCTCGCTTGTGGGATATGAAGGAGATCGATGTTTATCAGATGAGAAAAGACGCGGGAATGTTCCCCGTCTACCGCATGGTTGACACTTGCCATACCAACGCATACATTCCGTATTTCTATTCCTCCTATGAAGGAGAGAATGCCTCTCGGCTGACCGATAAAAAGAAGATCGTTGTGCTTGGTGCAGGCCCGATCCGTATCGGACAGGGCGTAGAATTCGATTATTCTACCGTTCATGCTGTTGCTACCATCAAAAAATGCGGATACGAAGCGATCATCATTAACAACAACCCCGAAACCGTTTCGACGGACTATACTACGGCGGATAAGCTGTACTTTGAGCCTTTGACGACGGAAGACGTTATGAACATCCTTGAGTTTGAAAAGCCCGAGGGTGTCATTGCCTCGCTCGGCGGACAGACGGCCATCAATCTTGCTGATCCCTTGATGCGTCGCGGCGTTAAGATCATCGGCACGGATTGCGAAGCCATTGAGCGTGCCGAAAACCGTGACAGCTTTGAAAAGGTGCTCAATTCCCTTGGCATTCCTCAGCCGAAGGGAAGAGCGGTTACCAAGATCGAGGACGGAATTCGTGCGGCCTTTGAGATCGGCTATCCCGTCTTGGTTCGTCCCAGCTTCGTTCTCGGCGGCAGAGCCATGCAGATCGTCGGTAACGAGGAGCAGCTTCGTCATTACCTTAAGACTGCGGTTGAAATTGATGAGGATAAGCCGGTTCTGGTCGATAAGTACATTCAAGGAAAAGAAGTCGAGGTCGATGCTATTTGCGACGGAAGAGACGTCTTTGTTCCCGGTATTATGGAGCTTGTTGAGCGTACGGGTGTTCATAGCGGCGACTCAATCAGCGTTTACCCCGCATTCAGCATTTCCGACCGTGTGAAGGGCATCATTCTTCAGTACGCCAAAAAGCTCGGCTTTGGAATCGGTATCGTCGGTCTTTACAATATTCAGTTTATTGTCGATGAAAAAGAGGACGTTTACGTCATCGAGGTCAACCCCCGTTCCTCGCGCACCGTTCCGTTCCTTTCCAAGGCGACAGGATACAGCTTGGCCGATATTGCTACGGAGGCTATCCTGGGCAAGAGCCTCAAGGAGCAGGGAATTTTTGACATTTATCCCGAAGAAAAGAAGCGCTGGTACGTAAAGGTTCCGGTTTTCTCCTTCTCCAAGATCCGCGGCTTGGACGCTTATCTTTCTCCCGAAATGAAATCCACCGGTGAAGCCATTGGCTACGACGATAAGCTTAACCGCGCGCTCTTCAAGGCTCTTCAGGCATCCGGTATGCGTCTGCAGAATTACGGCACGGTCTTTGCTACGATTGCCGATAAGGACAAGGCAGAAGCGTTGCCTCTGATCCGCCGCTTTTACAATCTCGGCTTTAATATTCAGGCCACGGAGGGAACAGCTCTCTTCTTAAAGCAAAATGGAATTCGCACGCATATTTTGCAGAAGATCAACGACGATAACAGTGAGATTCCCGATGCACTTCGCCAAGGTCATATTGCGTACGTCATCAACACTCGCGACATCGGGGATAGCAGTCAGGCAAACGACGGCTACGAGATCAGAAAGATTGCCACTGAAAATAACGTTACGATCTTTACCGCGCTCGATACCGTTCGCGTCCTTCTTGACGTTCTCGAGGAAACCACGCTGACGATCTCGACGATCGATGCATAAGCAGAAAGAGACATTTATGAAGCAAGGAATCTTTACCGTAGCGGAGAATTTCCCCCTGACTGAGAGCGTATACCGGATGCGCTTAGTCGGCGATGTTTCCGCTATTACGACACCCGGTCAATTTATCAATATTAAGCTTGACGGTCTGTTTCTCCGTAGACCGATTTCGGTTTGCGATCGCGATGAAGATTCCGTCACGATACTCTATAAGGTCGTTGGGGATGGCACGGATAAAATGCGCCGTTTGCAAAAAGAGAGCCTTGACGTTCTCACCGGTCTCGGAAACGGTTACGATTTGTCCGTATCCGGCCAAAAGCCGCTCCTCTTGGGTGGCGGTGTCGGCGTTCCGCCCCTGTATTGGCTTGCCAAGAAGCTTATTGCGGAGGGAAAAGAGGTAACTGCCGTTTTGGGGTTTAACACCAAAAATGAGGTGTTTTACGAAGAAGAATTTCGCAAGCTTGGCGCCCGTGTCATCGTAACCACGGCTGACGGCTCATACGGCGTACCCGGCTTTGTGACCGATGCGATGGCCGATCTGGAATATACACATTTTTATACCTGCGGTCCTGAGCCGATGCTCAAAGCTGTTTATCGTGCGTCCAAAACCTCGGGCCAGCTCAGCTTTGAGGAACGTATGGGATGCGGCTTCGGTGCTTGTATGGGTTGCTCCTGCAAGGTCATCACCGGATATAAGAGAATTTGCAAAGAGGGCCCCGTGTTGCGTAAGGAGGAGATTCTGTGGGAAAAATGAAGGTGAATCTTTGCGGAATTGAATTGGATAATCCCGTGATTCCTGCCAGCGGAACCTTTGGCTTCGGATATGAATTTGCCGAACTTTACGATATCAACTGCCTTGGAACGTTCTCCTTCAAAGGTACAACCCGTGAGCCGCGCTTTGGGAATCCGACGCCTCGTATTGCGGAATGCTCTTCCGGTATGATCAACGCAGTCGGACTACAGAATCCCGGCGTGGAGCGAGTGATTTCCGAGGAGTTACCCAAGCTTAAGAAGTGCTTTCATAAGCTCGTTATGGCAAACGTCAGCGGCTTTTCCGTCGAGGATTATGCTTATACCTGCCAGAAGCTGGATCAATGTGAGCAGGTTGGGTGGCTTGAGGTCAACGTAAGCTGTCCCAACGTGCACGGCGGCGGCATGAGCTTCGGCACAAACCCCGAGGCGGCGGCAGAGGTTACCCGCGCGGTGAAGAGCGTTACCAAAAAGCCCGTTATCATCAAGCTTTCACCGAACGTGACGGATATTGTTTCGATTGCTTTGGCTTGTGAAGAGGCCGGCGCAGACGGAATCAGTCTGATTAACACCCTTTTGGGAATGCGGATCGATTTAAATCGCAGAAAACCGATCATTGCCAATACGATGGGCGGCTTTTCCGGAAAAGCGATCTTTCCCGTTGCTGTTCGTATGGTTTATCAGGTTGCTAAGGCTGTTCGCGTTCCCGTTGTGGGAATCGGCGGTGTCAGCAGCGCTCGGGATGTGATTGAGATGATGCTTGCCGGTGCAACCGCCGTTCAGGTCGGTGCGGCAAATCTTGTCGATCCGTTTGTTTGCCGCGATATCGTAGCCTCACTTCCCGAGGTAATGAAGAAGTATAACATTGATAATTTGAGTGATATAATCGGAGGTGTTCAGTAATGGGAAAGGATGTTATTGTTGCTTGCGATTTTGCAAGTGCTGCAGAGGTGTTTTCGTTTTTGGACCGATTTACCGGCAAAAAACCGTTTGTTAAAATCGGTATGGAGCTCTTTTATGCCGAAGGCCCTGAAATCGTTCGTCAGATCAAAGCAAGAGGGCATAAGATCTTTTTGGATCTGAAGAGCCACGACATTCCCAATACCGTAAAGAAATCCATGGCCGTTCTGTCCGGCCTTGACGTTGATTTGTGCAACCTTCACGCAAGCGGCACGAAAAGAATGATGGAGGCTGCTTTGGAGGGCTTGACACGTCCCGACGGCACCCGTCCTCTTCTCATTGCGGTCACTCAGCTGACCTCGACCGATCAGGAGAGCATGGAAAACGACCTCTTGATCCGCGAGCCGATCGATCAGGTCGTTCTTCACTATGCGAAGAATGCGAAGGATGCCGGCCTTGACGGTGTCGTTTGCTCTCCTTTGGAGGCAGGCAAGGTTCACGATGCTTGCGGAAGCGGCTTTTTGACCGTTACGCCCGGTGTGCGTTTTGCTGACGGGGACGTTGGCGATCAAAAGAGAGTGATGACGCCCGCGGAAGCAAAAAAAATCGGTTCGGACTATATCGTTGTCGGAAGACCGATTACCGCCGCTGCAGATCCGGTTGCAGCGTATGAGCGTTGCGTTTCAGAATTTGTCGATTAAATAAGGAGATCAATGATATGGAAAAACGTATTGCAAAGGATCTGCTCAAGATCAAAGCCGTTTTCTTCCGCCCCGAAGAGCCCTTTACTTGGGCAAGCGGAATCAAAAGCCCCGTTTACTGTGACAACCGTCTGACCCTGACCTCTCCTGAGGTTCGCGATGACGTGGAGAATGGTCTTGCAGAGACCATCCGCAAGCACTATCCCGACGTGGAAGTGTTGATGGGTACTTCTACCGCAGGTATTGCTCATGCCGCCATTACCGGTCATATTATGCACCTTCCGATGGGCTACGTGCGCTCCGGTGCAAAGGATCACGGCAGACAGAATCAGATCGAGGGGAGACTCGAAAAAGGACAAAAGGTCGTGGTTGTCGAGGATTTGATCTCGACAGGCGGCAGTGTATTGGAGGTTGTCAACGTTCTTCGTGAAGCGGGTGCGGAGGTGCTTGGCATCGTCAGCATTTTCACCTACGGCATGAAAAAGGGAATTGACAGAATGGCAGAAGCCAACGTTAAGAACGTTTCCTTAACAAATTTCGACGTGATCGCCGAGGTTGCCGCAGAGGAAGGCTATATCAAAAAAGAAGACGTGATGCGACTGATCGCATTCCGCAACAATCCTTCTGATGAAAGCTGGATTGAAGCTGGTAAACAGAAATGAGAAGTCTGATCGATATTGTCGATTTTAACAACAAAGAGCTTGAAGAGCTGATTCACGTCGCGTGCGACATTAGTCAGAATCCTCAAAAATACGCCGAGCGATGCAAGGGAAAGAAGCTCGCTACCTTGTTTTTTGAGCCTTCCACTCGCACCCGACTCAGCTTTGAAGCGGCTATGCTCGAGCTTGGCGGCTCTGTGATCGGTTTTTCCGAGGCATCCAGCTCGTCCGCATCCAAGGGAGAAAGCATTGCCGACACGGCAAAGGTTATCAGTTGTTATGCTGATATCATTGCTATGCGCCACCCCAAGGAGGGCGCACCATACGTGGCATCACAACACGCTACTGTTCCCGTCATCAATGCCGGTGACGGCGGTCATTGCCATCCGACTCAGACCCTCGCTGATCTTTTGACCATTTATCGTGAAAAGAATCGTCTCGATGATCTTACTGTCGGTTTTTGCGGTGATTTAAAATACGGCCGAACCGTACATTCCCTGATCTCCGCGCTTGCGCGCTTTCAGAAGGTTCGCGTGGTCTTGATTTCTCCCGAGGAATTGAAGATTCCCGATTATATGAAAAGCGACGTTATGCAGCCTGCTAATATGCAGTATGTTGAAACTTCTGATTTGGAAGAGGTCCTTCCCGATCTCGACATCCTTTATATGACGCGTATTCAGCGCGAGCGCTTTGATGATCTGGAGAGCTACGAAAACCTGAAGGATAGTTATATTCTGACGGCTGATAAAATGGCGATCGCCAAGAAAGATATGTGCGTTATGCACCCCCTTCCGAGAGTCAATGAAATCAGCGTTGCGATCGATTCTGATCCGAGGGCATGCTATTTTAAGCAGGTGATGAACGGCAAATTGATGCGTATGGCGTTGATTCTGAAATTGCTGTTTGAGCACGGCGAAACAAATGACGCGGATTCTTCCATCGTTCACCATTTGACTTGCGATAATCCGCGTTGTATTACCTCAACCGAGCAGGAGCTGCTTCAAAAGTTCCGTTTGGTCGATCCCGAAAAAGGAATTTACCGTTGTGTATATTGTGAAAAAATTGCAACAGAAAAGGAGACAGAATAATGGCAACCTTTATCAATGAACCGTCCCATACCTTTAACGAATATTTACTGATCCCGGGGTATTCCTCCAGCCGGTGTGTTCCCGCCAACGTTTCGCTGAAAACACCCTTGGTTCGTTATAAGAGAGGAGAAACCTCTTCGATTATGATGAATATTCCGATGGTTTCCGCTATTATGCAGTCTGTTTCCGGCGATCGTCTTGCGATTGCGCTCGCAGTTGAGGGCGGCGTTTCCTTTATCTACGGCTCTCAATCCGTTGAGGATGAGGCTGCTATGGTAAAGAGAGCCAAAAACTATAAAGCGGGTTTTGTTAAAAGCGATTCCAATCTTTCTCCCGATTCTACTCTCAAGGACGTAGTTGCTTTGAAGGAACAGACCGGTCATTCTACGGTTGCCGTGACCAGTGATGGCACGAGCGAAGGAAAACTTCTGGGCATTGTTACGGGAAGAGATTACCGCGTCAGCCGTATGGATCCCGACACTCCCGTTTCCGATTTTATGACGCCCTTTGAAAAGCTTGTTTGGGCAAAAGAGGGAATTAGCCTGAAGGAAGCCAATGATATTATTTGGGATAATAAGCTTAATTCGCTTCCGATCATCAACGAGGAAGGCCAGCTTTGCTATTTCGTTTTCCGCAAGGACTATGATACGCATAAGCAGAATCCTAACGAACTGCTTGATTCCAATAAGCGATACGTAGTCGGTGCCGGAATCAACACACGCGACTATGCACAGCGCGTACCCGCTTTGATTGAGGCAGGAGCCGACGTTCTTTGCATTGGCTCTTCTGAGGGCTTCTCCGAGTGGCAGAAGCTCACGATCGATTGGATTCGCGAGCATTACGGCGAAAGTGTCAAGGTTGGTGCAGGCAACGTTGTTGATGCAGAGGGCTTCCGTTTTCTTGCTGATTGCGGTGCCGATTTTATCAAGGTTGGCATCGGCGGCGGCTCAATTTGCATTACCCGCGAAACAAAGGGAATTGGCAGAGGGCAGGCAACCGCGCTGATCGAGGTTTGTAAGGCTCGTGATGAGTATTTTGAAGAAACGGGTATTTACGTTCCCGTTTGCTCCGATGGCGGTATCGTTTACGATCACCACATTACGCTCGCACTTGCGATGGGAGCGGATTTTGTAATGCTCGGCAGATATTTTGCCAGATTTGACGAAAGCCCGACCAATAAGGTCAATATCGGCGGTACTTATTATAAGGAATATTGGGGTGAAGGCTCCAGCCGCGCTCGAAATTGGCAGCGCTACGACCTT
The DNA here is from genome assembly GCA_045601445.1 of Eubacteriales bacterium. GTDB lineage: Bacteria > Bacillota > Clostridia > Oscillospirales > SIG627 > RGIG5579. The sequence continues at coordinate 17,477 of JAZRZQ010000168.1, forward strand.
GGCGGAGATAAAAAGCTTTCTTTTGAAGAGGGGGTTGATTCTTACGTTCCTTACGCGGGAACACTCAAGGACAACGTTGCACTTTCTCTGAGCAAGGTGAAATCAACGATGTGTAATTGCGGGGCTCTAACGATCCCCGAGCTTCAGAAGAAGGCGAAGTTGACCTTGGTGTCTTCTACCAGCATTGTTGAGGGCGGCGCTCACGATGTCATTCAAAAGGAAAAAGGCCCGTCCATTAAATAAGTCGTTTTTTTCGATGCGCCTTGACACAAATTTGCCTGTGTGTTATAATTCTCGGGTAAATTGAATATGGCTTTTTGCGACTGACGGAACGTGTGGAGCTTACCACAAAGGAACGAAAAGCCAAGATCGAAAGAGCCTGTCTCTTTTAGCCGACCGTCTGGGCGCGTTTAACGATGAGTTAAGTGCGCCCTTTTTGTTGTTTGTAGTCTTGAAATGAGGATGGTAAAATGAAAAAAGTAGGAATTATTATGGGGAGTGACAGCGATCTTCCCGTCGTCAGAAAAGCGGTTGATACGTTAAAGAATTTTGAAGTTCCTTTCGAAATTCACGTTTATTCCGCACACCGCACTCCCGAGGAGGCAAGAGAGTTTGCCGTTAATGCACGCCGTCGCGGCTTTGGCGTTATCATTGCTGCTGCCGGAATGGCGGCACATTTGGCGGGCGCGATTGCTGCAAACACGACGCTTCCTGTTATCGGAATCCCCTGTAAATCTGCCAATTTGGACGGACTTGACGCGCTCCTTTCAACCGTGATGATGCCTTCGGGAATCCCTGTTGCAACGGTAGCGGTTGACGGAGCGACCAACGCAGCCCTTTTGGCAATTCAAATTCTTGCCGTTGAGGATGCATCTCTTGCAGCTCTGCTTGATGAAAAGCGCCGTTCTGACGCTGCCAAGGTCTTGGAAAAGGATCGCAAGATGGCAGCAGAGTTTCAAGCGTAAGCTTTGGAGGTGCTATGGGGGGCTTTTTTGGTGTTGTCAGCCGTCGTGATGCGCTTTCAGACGTTTTCTTCGGTACGGATTATCATTCGCACCTTGGAACAAAACGCGGCGGTATGGCAGCATATAACAAAGAAACGGGATTGCAAAGAGATATTCATAACATTGAAAACTCGCCCTTCCGTACCAAGTTTGAGCATATTTTTGAAGAGATGCAT
>JAZRZQ010000169.1:0-27678 GCA_045601445.1 Eubacteriales bacterium
TTTAACACCATTTCCCGTCACCAATCCAAGATCGTCCGCACGCGTGTTGCGTCTAACCTTTCGCCTTGGCTCAGCCTGACGCAGGTTGGCGATGTTTACGATGTTCCGATCTCTCACGGCGAAGGAAGATTTCTTGCCGATGAGGCCTTGATCCGCAAGCTTGCTGAAAACGGGCAGATCGCTACGCAGTACGTCGACTTTGATGCAAACGCCACATCTGACGTTCATTTTAATCCCAACGATTCGATGTTTGCCATTGAGGGAATTACCTCTCCCGATGGTAGAGTATTCGGTAAGATGGGACACAGCGAAAGAATTGGAAAGGGGCTGTACCGCAACGTCCCCGGTCATTATGATATTCGTATGTTCGAAGCGGCGGTTCGTTACTTCAAGTAAGGAGGAAAAGTATGTCATATCGTTCGGATATTGAGATCGCGCAGGAGTGTCGGCTCCTGCCGATCACCGAGGTTGCCAAAAAAGCCTGTGTTGACGATGAGTACCTCGAGCAATACGGAAAATATAAGGCGAAAATTGATCTTCGTCTGTTAAAGGACAGCAAAAAGAAGGACGGCAAGCTCGTTCTGGTGACAGCGATCACGCCGACCCCCGCAGGTGAGGGAAAAACTACGACGACCATCGGTCTGGCAGATGGCTTGGCACGGATCGGCAAGAATGTTACCGTTGCGCTTCGCGAGCCTTCCCTCGGCCCCGTCTTCGGGGTGAAGGGCGGTGCTGCCGGCGGCGGCTATGCTCAGGTTGTTCCGATGGAGGATATCAACCTTCACTTTACGGGTGATTTTCACGCGATCGGCGCGGCTAACAATCTGCTTGCCGCGATGCTCGATAATCATATTCAGCAAGGAAACGCACTTGGCATTGACGTCCGCAAAATCACTTGGAAGCGCTGCGTCGATATGAACGACCGTCAGCTTCGCTTTGTGACGGATGGCCTTGGCGGAAAGGCTAACGGTGTTCCTCGTGAGGACGGCTTTGATATTACGGTTGCCAGTGAAATTATGGCGATCTTCTGCCTTGCGGATTCCATTACGGATCTCAAGGAAAGGCTTTCTCGCATCATCGTAGGCTATACCTACGACGATAAGCCCGTCACTGCAGGCGATTTGAAGGCTGTTGGTGCTATGACGGCACTGCTCAAGGATGCCATCAAGCCGAATTTGGTGCAGACTCTTGAGGGCAATCCCGCTTTCGTGCACGGCGGCCCGTTTGCCAACATTGCTCACGGCTGTAACTCTGTGATGGCAACTCGACTTGCTCTGAAAATGGGCGACTACACGGTTACCGAAGCCGGCTTTGGCGCAGACCTTGGAGCCGAGAAGTTTCTTGACATTAAATGCCGTATGGCGGGTCTTACTCCTGATGCGGTTGTCGTGGTTGCTACCGTTCGTGCGTTGAAGATGCACGGCGGAAGAGCAAAGAATGAGCTTGCCGAGGAAGACCTTGCTGCATTGGAGAAGGGAATTCCTAATCTTTTGCGTCACGTTTCCAATATTAAAAACGTTTACAAGCTTCCCTGCGTTGTTGCCGTCAACCGCTTTCCGACCGATTCGGATGCTGAGATTGAGTTTATCATCGAGAAGTGCCGCGCACTCGGAGTCAACACCGTTCTTTCCACGGTGTGGGCAGAGGGCGGCAAGGGAGGCGTTGATCTTGCCAAAGAGGTCGTTCGTCTCTGCGAAGAAGAAAAAGGCGAGTTCACGTTCTCCTACGATCTTAACGCAACCATCGTGGAAAAGATTGAAGCGGTTGTAAAAAAGGTCTATGGCGGAAACGGCGTTTCCGTGTTGCCTTCGGCCAAAAAACAGATCGAACAGCTTGAAAAGCTCGGATTCGGTAATCTCCCGATCTGTATTGCAAAGACCCAGTACAGTTTCTCTGATGATCCGACCAAATTGGGCGCACCCGAAAACTTTACGGTGACTGTGAAAAATGTTAAGGTTTCTGCCGGCGCAGGCTTTGTTGTTGTCTTAACCGGTGATATTTTAACGATGCCCGGCTTGCCGAAATTTCCCGCCGCTGAGCGAATCGACGTGGACGAAAACGGAAAAATTTCCGGCCTGTTCTGATGATAAAAAATCACACCGACTTTTGCGTGATGTCCTTAACGGACAATCACGCAGCCAAATCCGTCTCCGACGGATGAAATCCACCTGCGGTGGGGGAAATCGCTTACGCGATGAAATCCTGCTTCGCAGGGAGAAGGAAGACGGATTTGATTTCATCCAAGGCGGCAGCCTTGGATTTCATCTGAACGAAGTGAAGATTTCATCGTGGCTTGACACGATTTCATCAGAAAGCAGAAAAAGAGAGAACAGAATGGATTTCCATTTCGTTCTCTCTTTGTTATTTATCGCCAGTTTCGCATTTGTTTTACAAATGCATCGGGCTATGCCCATACCCTTATTTCATTTCTCCGCTAAGAACATCACTCATTTGTCGGTGTGATTTTTTTATGAGAAATGCACCGAGAGAAGAGATGATGGGAAATGCCAGGGTCTTCCTTTCGTTTTTTGCGACGATTATTGACGAAAAACCCTTGACAATTCTTGAGTTTAGTGGTATATTGAAAATGTATTTAAAGGCGTTGAGGAAGAGGTCCGATTTTGTTCTGATGCAGAGAAGTGGCGGTTGGTGCAAGCCACGAGATGAAAACTTCGGTTTGTAGCTTCTGAGCCGAAGGGAAGAACCCCGCGATGGGCAGTAGACCCCTTCCGTGATGACTGCGTTAATGTCTACGGATTGTTAGATCCTGAGTGGCAGTTTTTACTGCAATTTGAGTGGTACCGCGGGTGTAATGACGTTTTGCACTCGTCTCAAAGAATACGCCTTTGGGACGAGTGCTTTTTTCGTCCCGGATATGGAGTTTAAGAGATGAAACAAATCAATGCGCTGGAACATAAGATTCGTGAGATGTCTGCCCGCATTCGCGAACTTCGTCAAATTGAGAACCTATCCGTCGAGGAAATGGCGGCTAAAACCGACGTTTCCGTGCAGGATTATCTTGATTGCGAAAACGGAAACCGTGATTTGAACTTTGCTTTTTTGTACCGTTGCGCCATTGCTTTGAATGTCAACGTTACGGAATTAATCGAAGGTCAGGCACCGAATCTGCTTTCTTACACCGTGACTCGTCGCGGCTCGGAGCAGCAGGTTTCTGACGCTCACGGAATGACCTATTATAATCTTGCGTATGCATTTCAGAACCGTATTGCCGAACCTCTCTTTGTTAAAAGCAGATATGACGAGAATGCTCAGAATCGTGATATTGAATTGACCACTCACGCGGGTCAAGAGTGCGATATCGTCATTGAGGGACGTTTGCTTGTGCAGATCGGACAGCATAAGGAAATCCTTGGCCCCGGCGACAGTATTTATTTTGATTCGTCAACTCCTCACGGAATGATTGCCGTGGAGGGAGAGGATTGCTCATTTTACGCGATCGTTTTGAATCCGACCGGCGAGCCGATTCCCGAATTGCAGCCGACCCGTGCAATCGTCAGCGATAAGGTGATTGAGAAGGATACCAAGAAAAGAATCTATCATAACTTTATTGACGTTGAGCGTGATGAAAACGGAACGCCCACTTCCATTCGCTTTAAAAATACCGATAAATTCAACTTTGCTTTTGATTTGATCGACTCCTTGGCGGATAAAGACCCCGATAAGCTTGCGATGCTTCATATTTCCCGTGATTTGACGGAACGTCGCTTTACGTTCAAGGATATCAAGAGAGCTTCCAATCAGTGTGCGAATTATTTCAAATCGCTCGGCATTAAAAAAGGCGACCGTGTGATGCTGGTGCTTAAGCGCCATTATCAGTTCTGGTTTGCAATGCTCGGACTGAATAAACTTGGTGCTGTTGCCATTCCGGCACCCAATCAGCTCTTGGCTCACGATTTTGAATATCGCTTCCGTTCCGCAGGTGTTCGAGGCATTATCTGTACGGCTGACGGAGACGTTGCCAATCAGGTTGACGAAGCGCTTTCTGACTATTCCGATATGGAATTTAAGATGATCGTCAACGGAACTCGTCCTTCTTGGCGATCTTTTGATGAGGAATATTGCCTCTACAGCTCTCACTTTGATCGCACGGAGGATTCTCCCTGTGGCGACGATCTCTTGTTGATGTTCTTTACTTCCGGCACCTCAGGGTATCCCAAGATCGCCGCACACAATCATAAATATCCTCTCGGCCATTTCCACACGGCGAAGTTTTGGCACGCGGTCGACCCCGACGGTCTTCATTTTACGATTTCCGACACGGGCTGGGCGAAGTCGATGTGGGGTAAGCTTTACGGCCAGTGGCTCTGCGAGGCTGCGATCTTTGTTTACGATTTCGATCGCTTCGATGCATCGCAGATCCTTCCGATGTTTGCAAAATATCAAATCACCACGTTCTGTGCGCCGCCGACCATGCTTCGCATGATGATTAAACAAGACATCTCAAAGTATGATTTGTCCTCGGTTCGTCACATGACCACGGCGGGAGAAGCGCTCAATCCTGAGGTTTACCGTCAGTTTGAAAAGGCTACCGGCCTTCAGATCCTCGAGGGCTTCGGTCAGACGGAAAGCACAATGATTATCGGTAATATGATCGGCGCTCCTCACAAGATCGGTTCGATGGGCAAGCCTGCTCCGATTTACTCCGTGGAATTGCTTGATGCCGACGGAAACCCCGTCCATCGCGGTGACCCCGGCGAAGTTTGTATCAATCTGAAAAACGGCGCTCCTTGTGGTCTGTTCGTCGGCTATTTCGGCGACGATGAAAAGACCAACGAGGCCATTCACGACGGTTACTACCACACGGGTGACCTTGCGTGGTGTGATGAGGACGGGTTTTATTGGTACGTCGGAAGAGCGGACGACGTTATCAAATCTTCCGGCTACCGAATCGGTCCGTTCGAGATCGAAAGCGTTATTATGGAGCTTCCTTACATTCTGGAATGCGGCGTGTCTGCCGCGCCCGACGAGGTTCGCGGACAGATTGTCAAGGCAAGCATCGTTCTTACAAAGGGAACGGAACCGACCGAGGAATTGAAGAAGGAGATTCAAACCTACGTCAAAGAGCATACCGCTCCGTATAAGTATCCCCGACTTGTCGTATTCAGAGACGAACTGCCCAAGACCGTCAGCGGCAAGATTCAGAGAAATAAACTTTGATCCAACAACGAAAAGGAGAAATTTGAGATGAAGTATTCGATTCAAATCACCAAAACGGCATCCCCCAAGCAGAAGCCGCAGGATGAGTCCAAGCTTGGATTCGGCAAGATCTTTACCGATCATATGTTTATGATGGACTACAATCAGGAGCAAGGCTGGCACGATGCTCGCATTGTTCCCTTTGGCCCGATTGCACTTCACCCCGCTTCTACGGTTCTTCACTACGGTGTTGAAATCTTCGAGGGAATGAAAGCCTACCGTGCGAAGGACGGTTCCATTCGCCTGTTCCGACCGATGGAAAACATCAAACGTCTGAATAACAGCGCGGAGCGCCTTTGCCTTCCCGAATTGGATGAAGAGGGTTGTCTTGATATTTTAAAGACCTTAGTTGAGCTTGAAAAGGATTGGGTTCCTCACTCTGACGGAACTTCCCTCTATCTTCGTCCTTTCCTCTACGGTAACGATCCTCATTTGGGCGTTCATGCCGTGAAGAATGCGACCTTCGTTGTGATCTGCTCTCCCGTAGGCGCTTATTACGCCGAGGGAATCAACCCCGTCAAGATCGCCATTGAGTCTCAGGACGTTCGCGCCGTTCGCGGCGGTACGGGCTATGCAAAATGCGGCGGCAACTACGCAGCAAGCCTTCGTGCCGGCGAAAGAGCAGAGAAGAACGGTTATACGCAGGTCCTTTGGCTTGACGGTGTCGAGAGAAAGTATATCGAGGAAGTCGGTGCGATGAACGTTATGTTCAAAATCAACGGCAAGATTGTTACTCCCGAGTTGACCGGTTCCGTTCTGCCCGGTATCACCAGAAAGAGCTGTGTTGAGCTTCTCCGTTCTTGGGGATACGAAGTCGAAGAGAGACTCTTTTCTGTGGATGAGCTCTTCGAGGCTGCTGAAAACGGAACATTGGAGGAGGCTTGGGGAACGGGTACAGCCGCTGTGGTTTCTCCGATCGGACATCTGTTCTATCAAGGAAAGGAATACACGGTTTGCAACAATCAGATCGGTCCGCTGACGCAGAAGCTCTACGATAACCTGACCGCCATTCAGTGGGGTAAGGCTGAAGATCCCTTCGGTTGGAGCGTTATGGTCTGCAATGGATAAACGCATTACCATTCTTGCGGGACATTACGGCAGCGGAAAAACCAATATTGCCGTCAATATGGCTCTCACGCTCGCAGAGCAAGGTAAAAAGGTTGCGGTGGCGGATCTTGATATTGTCAACCCGTATTTTCGCACGAAGGACAGTATGGAGGATTTTCAAAGAGTTGGGATTCGCCTGATCTCGTCGGAGTATGCCAATACCAACCTTGATATTCCTGCACTTCCGCAAGAGATGTATGCTGTTACCGACGATCGCTCGACCACCTTTGTTTTGGACATCGGCGGTGATGATCGCGGTGCCCTCGCGCTTGGCCGTCTTGCACCCGCCATTTTACAGGAAAACGATTACCAGATGCTTCTGGTGATGAATTTCTATCGTCCTTTGACCTCTGATTCGGTCTCGATGCTGGAGGTGATGGGAGAGATGGAAACGGCCTGCGGAATCAAATTTACGGGTGTATTGAACAATTCCAATCTCGGGGAAGAGACCTGCGCGGATGACGTCATTCGTTCGATGACATTGGCGAGGGAATTTTCCGAAAAAAGCGGTCTTCCGCTTCTCGGTACGTTTGCAAAAGCGGATTTGAAACCGGATCTGGAGGGAAAGATTCCAAATCTTACTTTTTTGAATCTGCAGAAGAAATATTATTGAATCAAAAAGGAGTGCTTGTTATGGCAAAACTTACATTTAAAACGGATTTTTGTAAGGGTTGCGGGCTTTGTGTCAACGCTTGCCCGAAGGGCTTGATTCAGCTTGCTCCCGATAAAATCAACAAGAAGGGTCATCATCCCGCTGAAATTACAAGGCAAGAGGATTGCATTGGGTGCGCATTCTGCGCAATGATGTGTCCCGACTGTGTCATTAAGGTTGAGAGGTGAAAGCTATGGCAGATAAGATTTTGATGAAGGGCAATGAGGCGATCGCAGAAGCGGCCATCATTGCAGGATGCCGCCATTATTTCGGTTATCCGATTACGCCCCAAACGGAAGTTGCGGCTTATATGGCAAAGAAAATGCCTAAGATCGGCGGCGTATTTCTTCAGGCAGAAAGTGAGATCGCCGCAATCAATATGGTGTACGGCGTTTCGAGTACCGGCAAACGAGTTATGACTTCTTCCTCGAGCCCCGGAATCTCCTTAAAGGGCGAGGGACTTTCCTATTTGGCCGGTGCGGATCTTCCCGCGCTCGTTGTTAACGTTCAGCGTGGCGGTCCCGGTCTCGGCGGTATTCAGCCCAGCCAGTCTGACTATTTTCAGGCAACCCGCGGTGCGGCACACGGCGATTTTCATATGATCGTTCTTGCCCCCTCTTCCGTTCAGGAAATGGCGGAATTGACTGTTAAGGGATTTGAACTTGCCGATACCTACCGTATGACCGCGATGATCCTCGCCGACGGTACGATGGGTCAAATGATGGAGCCTGTATCTCTTGATTTTGATGTGAAGCCCGCTCCCGAAAAGCCGTGGGCTACCAATGGAACGAAAAATCAAAGAAAGCATAACATCGTAAACTCTCTGTTCCTGGCTCCCGAGCAGCTTGAGGCTGAAAACTTTGCCCGTTATGAGCGCTATGCTCAGATCGAGGAAAAGGAAGCGATGTATGAAGAGTATATGATGGAGGATGCCGAAATTTGCGTTGCGGCGTTCGGTATTGCGGCTCGTGTTTCCAAGAACGCGATCAATGAGGCCAGAAAACGCGGCATTAAGGTCGGTTTGATCCGTCCCATTACGCTTTGGCCTTTCCCGAAGGTTCCGTTTAAGAAGGCGGCCGAAAAGGTGAAATCCATCATTTCTGTCGAGCTTTCGATGGGGCAGATGATTGAAGACGTTAAGCTTGCAAGCGAATGCAAGGTACCTGTCACGCTTTGTAATCGTGTCGGCGGTATGATTCCGACTCCCGAGCAGGTTCTGGATGCGATTGTGAAAGCAAATGACGCGGAGGTGAAATAAATGGTTGTATTTGATAAACCGAAGTCCTTGGCGGATGTTCCGCTGCATTATTGTCCCGGCTGTACGCACGGTATTGTTCATCGTCTCGTAGCCGAGGTGTTGGACGAGCTTGGTATCGAGGGAAAAACCATCGGTGTTGCTCCTGTCGGTTGCTCGGTCATGGCATACGATTATTTTAACTGCGATATGATCGAAGCCGCTCATGGCAGAGCTCCTGCCGTTGCAACCGGTGTTAAGCGCTCTGATCCTGATAATCACATCGTTTTCACCTATCAGGGCGACGGTGACCTCGCTTCGATCGGTATGGCTGAAACCGTACATTCTGCCGCAAGAAACGAAAACATCACCATCATCTTTATTAATAACGCCATTTACGGTATGACCGGTGGTCAGATGGCCCCGACCTCGCTCCCCGGTCAGATCACGCAAACCTCTCCTTATGGCAGAGATACCAATGCGTGCGGCTTCCCGATCCGCGTTTGCGAAATGCTCTCTCAGCTTGACGGACCCGAATATCTCGAGCGTGTCACTGTCAACAGCGTCAAAAACATCCGCAACGCGAAAAAGGCCATTAAAAAGGCTTTCCAGAATCAAATTGATAAAAAGGGTTTTTCTCTCGTCGAGGTGCTTTCTTCTTGTCCTACCAACTGGGGTATGACTCCTCAAAAGGCTCTGGAGTGGATCGACGAGAAAATGATTCCGTATTATCCCTTGGGCGTTTATAAGGATCGCTCTGCAAAGGAGGAACAAAAATGAGCTCGAAACAGTTTTTGCTTTCCGGCTTTGGTGGACAGGGAATCCTTTTTGCCGGAAAAATGCTTGCCTACAAGGGCTTGATCGACGATAAGCAGGTTAGCTGGCTCCCTTCCTACGGCCCTGAGATGCGTGGCGGTACGGCGAGTTGCAGCGTTATCATCAGCGATGAGGCTGTCGGTTCTCCTATTGTATCGAATCCCGATATTTTGGTTGCGCTCAATCTTCCTTCGCTTGATCGCTTTGAGGACAGCGTCGTTCCCGGTGGTATGATCTTTATGGATTCTTCTCTGATCGAGAGAGAGGTAAAGCGCAGTGACGTTACCGTTTATCCCGTTCCGGCAACTCGACTTGCCGGTGAGAACGGTTTTCCGACACTTGCCAATATGATCGTACTCGGAAAAATTTTGAAGGTTCTTGGCCAAATCGACGATCCTTCTTTGAAGACGACTCTTCAAAAGGTCATTTCCGCCAAGCACGCAGATATGATCGACGTGAATTTGAAAGCAATGGAGCTTGGCGCTAATTGCTGATCGTTTTCCGCTGATTCATTCGCCCCTGAAGCTTTGACTTTGGGGGCGAATGCTTTGTAATGAAATCACAAAAAGTTTTTTCTCCCAAGCACTTGACTTTAACGCTTTAAAGTGCTAATATAATAAAACAACACCACTTTGGGAGGCAAATATGGCTAATTGGCATAACGAATCGACGGATCGTCTGATGGACGTTCTTGCGAAACTCTCCACGAGGGAAGAGATGTATCTGTTTTTTGAAGACCTTTGCACAATCAAGGAATTGATGGATATGTCACAGCGCTTCGAGGTTGCTCTGCTTTTAAAAAACGGGACCAACTATCAGGAGATTAATCGCAAAACCGGCGTCAGCACCGCGACGATCAGTCGAGTCAATAAATGTCTGTCGTACGGAAGCGGCGGTTATCAGGCTGCGATCGACTTAATAAAAGAGGATTGAATCAATGCAAAAGGAAATGTTTCAAAACGGCGAAGATGCCATTTTCAGACTTCGCAATCTGTATGAGTCCTATGGCTACTCGCAGTTTAAAATGCTGAAGTTTGAAGAGTATGATCTCTACGTTAAGAATAAAGATTTCTTGATTTCCGATGAAATTATTACCTTCACGGATACCAATGGCAAGCTGATGGCATTGAAGCCGGACGTAACGCTCTCAATCATTAAAAACTTTAAGCCCGATCTCCTCGGTGTGCAAAAGGTTTATTATAATGAGAACGTTTATCGCGTTTCCGGCGAAACGAAATCCTTTAAAGAGATTATGCAGCTTGGAATTGAGTGCATGGGACAGGTGGATGAATATTGCCTGTTTGAGGTTTTGTTGCTTGCAGCAAAGAGTCTAAAGGCTCTCTCGCGCGATGCCGTGCTTGATCTCTCACATTTTGGACTTGTGACGGATCTGATCGATTCTTTAGGCGTTGATTCGACCGTCAAACAGCAGCTTCTGGAACTTCTCGGTGAAAAGAATGCCCACGCGATCCGTGCCCTCTGCAAAAGGGAAGGGGTCTCCGACGAAAAAGCGTCTCTTCTCGATCTCTTGGTTTCGACTTACGGCGAGCCGAGCGCGGTTTTTCCCGTTTTAAAGAAACGCTTTGTAACAAGTGATGCGATGGAAAAGATCTCGCAGCTTGAGCGCCTTTGCTTGCGTCTTTCCGAAGCGGGCTACGCAGATATTCTTCGAGTCGATTTCAGCGAGGTCTGTAATGCTAACTTTTATAACGGAATCGTTTTCCGCGGCTTCTTGAAGGGGATTTCAACTTGGATTCTTTCCGGCGGACAATATGACCGTTTAATGCAGAAGATGAACCGAAGCGCCGCAGCAGTTGGCTTCGGCGTTTATCTGGACCTGCTGGAGGAGCTGCAAGGCGAGAAGGCCGAATTTGACGTTGACGTTCTTTTGCTTTATGATTCAGCCGATCGAATTGAAGACGTATACCGCGCTTTTTCCGAGCTTTCTCAAACGCATCAAAGCGTCTTGGTTCAAAACAAAATTCCGGATAAATTACGCTATCAGAGATTATATCGCGTGACCGAGCAAGGAGCAAAAATCGTATGAAAGAAATGCTGAACATTGCGCTTCCGAAGGGCAGACTTGGTGAACGTGTATATAAAATGTTTGAACAAGCCGGCTTTGAATGTCCGGAAGTGATGGAAGATACCCGTAAGCTTATTTTTGAAAACGAAGCACTGTCCGTTCGCTATTTTTGGGTGAAACCGAGTGACGTTTCAATTTACGTGGAGCGTGGAGCGGCAGATCTCGGCGTTGCCGGAAAAGATATTTTGCTTGAGTATCGTCCCGACGTTTACGAATTGCTTGATTTGAATACCGGTATTTGCAAAATGGCGGTTGCAGCTCCCGTCGGATTTCGGGATGATCCTTCGAAAACACTGAAGGTTGCTACGAAGTTTTCCAATATTGCCAAGAGCTTCTATTCCCAGTGCGGAAGAGAAATTGACATCATACATCTTAACGGTTCTATTGAGATCGCACCGATCCTCGGTCTTTCCGACGTGATTGTCGATATTGTCGAATCTGGCAAAACGCTTAAGGAAAATAATCTTGAGGTTGTAGAAGACATCATTCCGATCAGCGCTCGTTTGATCGCAAATAAGTCAAGCTTTAAATTTAAGAATAAGCCCATTGAAAAAATTCTTGACAGCCTTTCGAAACAACTGAACGGAGGTGCGGTATGATACGTTTAATGGAATACGGGCAGGTTGACAATTCCGAAGTTTTTTCCAGAGTCACACCGAAAATTGACGTTGAGGCAATCGTGTCGGAGATCATCGCCGATGTGCGTGCAAACGGAGACAAGGCCTTGATTGGCTATGCCAAAAAATTCGATCAAGCAACGCTGACGGCGCTTGAGGTGACAAAGGAAGAAATAGAGCGCGCAGTGGATGAAGTGGAAGCCGAGTTTCTTTCGGTCTTGACGTTGGCAGCGTCCAATATTCGCAAATTCCATGAAAAGCAGGTTCGTTCCGGCTTTATTCTCAATGAAGAAAACGGGATCGTAATGGGACAGAAGATCCTACCCGTTGATCGGGCCGGTATCTACGTTCCGGGGGGCACGGCATCATATCCATCCAGTGTCTTGATGAACGCCATACCTGCCAAGATTGCAGGCTGTCGTGAGGTGATTATGGTCACTCCGCCGAATCCGGACGGTAAGATTCCTTCCGCGATTCTTGCCGCTGCTTCGGTTGCGGGTGTTGACCGCATCTTCAAGATCGGCGGTGCGGGTGCGATTGCAGCATTGGCATACGGCACGCAGTCCGTCCCCAAGGTCGACAAGATCGTTGGACCGGGCAACGCCTTCGTAGCAGAAGCGAAAAAGCAGGTTTTCGGTGCGGTTTCGATCGATATGATCGCAGGCCCGAGCGAGATCTTGATCGTTGCCGATGGGGATAACGACCCGTCTCACATTGCAGCGGATCTCTTATCGCAGGCTGAACACGATAAAATGGCCAGCGCAGTCCTAATCACAGATTCCTTGGAGCTTGCGACTGCTGTTTCCGAGGAAATTGAAGTTCAGCTTGAAGCACTCGAGCGAAAGGACATTGCAAGGTGCTCCATTGATGAAAACGGAAAAATCATCGTTACGAAGGATCTTTCCGTTGCCATTGAGCTTTCCAATCAGTTAGCACCCGAGCATCTCGAGCTTTGCGTTGCCGATCCGTTTGCGCTTCTTGGTGAAGTGCGTCACGCCGGTTCGGTCTTTTTGGGCAGGTTCTGCCCCGAAGCACTTGGGGATTATCTGGCAGGCCCGAACCACACGCTTCCTACGGGCGGAACGGCAAAATTTTCAAGCCCGCTTTCCGTTGACGATTTTGTCAAAAAAACACAGTACACGTATTTTTCAAAGGATGCACTCGCCCGCGTTTCCGATCAGGTCGCACTTTTTGCAAAAAAAGAGGGCCTGACTGCTCACGCAAACAGTGCGACGATCCGATTTGGTGAAAAACAATGAGTCGATTCTTTTCTTCCCGCTTTTCATCCCTGGTTCCTTATACTCCCGGTGAACAACCTAAGGAGCGACAGTATATCAAGCTGAATACCAACGAATCTCCCTTTCCGCCATCGCATCTTGCGATCGAAAAGGCTTCCGATGCCGCAAAGCGTTTAATGCTGTATCCTGATCCGGATTGCAGAGATTTGACACAGGCACTTGCAAGGCTGCTGTCTGTTACCCCTGAACGCTTGATCTGGACGAACGGTTCGGATGATGTCTTGAACTTTGCGTTTATGGCTTTTTGCGACAAGGAGCATCCGGCCGTATTTCCCGACATCACCTACGGATTTTATTCCGTGTTTGCCCAAGCCAATCAAATTCCATATCGTACCGTTCCGCTTCGTGAGGATTTTAGCATTGATCTTGAGCCTTATTTCGGCACGGATGAGACCGTCTTTCTTGCCAATCCCAATGCTCCCACAGGTCTTGCGCTGACAATCGATCAGGTGGAGGCTTTGGTTGCATCCAATCCGAATCGCGTTGTCGTTATCGATGAGGCGTACGTTGATTTCGGAGCGGAAAGCTGTATCCCTCTCACGCTTCGCTATGACAATCTTTTGGTCACGCAAACCTTTTCAAAGTCCCGCTCAATGGCCGGCGCAAGGCTCGGATTCGGCGTCGGAGACCCTACGCTGATTTCCGATTTGAATACCCTACGCTATTCCACCAATCCTTACTGCATCAACTCGATGACGATGGCGGCAGGGCTCGGAACGCTCGCAGATGATGAATATTTTCGCCGTAATTGCTGCCTGATCGCCGAGAATCGTGAAATGACAAAGACAGCTCTTTTTGAGCTTGGCTTTGAAATGACCGATTCCGTTGCTAATTTTCTGTTTGTCAAGCATCCGAAAATTCACGGTGAACGACTCTATCTTGCCTTGAAAGAGCGCGGCATTCTTGTCAGGCATTTTTCAAAGCCCCGCATTTCGGATTATATTCGCATTACGGTAGGCAGTCGCGAGCAAATGCTTGCATTGATTTTCCAACTGAAAACAATTCTGGAGGAGATGGAATGAGAGAAGTAAATATTTCCCGCAATACCAATGAAACGAAGATAACGCTTTCTCTTTGTCTTGACGGGTCCGGTAAGGCAGACGTACATACCGGCTGTGGCTTTTTAGATCACATGCTCAATCTTTTTGCGTCACACGGAAAATTTGACCTTTCCGTAAACTGTGAGGGTGACCTGTTTGTAGATGATCATCACACGGTGGAGGACGTTGGGATTGTTCTCGGAGCTGCCTTTAACAAAGCACTTGGAGACAAGAGGGGCATTGTTCGTTACGGCTCGATGATCTTGCCGATGGATGAGGCGCTTGTCTTATCCGCAGTCGATCTGTCCGGCCGCTGCAATCTTTCCTATTCCTGTGAGCTGCCTTCTCAAAAGATCGGCACTTTTGATGTCGAGCTGTTAGAGGAGTTTTGGCTTGCCTTTGTCCGAAACTGTCCGATGTCTCTCCACATTCGCAAACTTGACGGCAAAAATTCGCATCACATTGCAGAGGGCTCGTTCAAATCGGTTGCTCGCTCGCTTCGTGCGGCGGTTTCGATCGACCCGTCGTTTGCGGACGAGATCCCTTCGACGAAAGGAGTTCTTTGATGCTTGCCATTGTCGATTACGGCGTCGGTAATTTGTATTCCTTGACCTCGTCACTGCGTTATCTCGGCGTTGATGCCGTTGTAACGGGCGATAGAGCTGTGCTAAATTCTGCCGACCGCATTCTCCTTCCCGGAGTCGGTGCATTTGAGGATGCCGCCAAAAAGCTGAGAAGCACGGGGCTTTTTGATTTTTTGCGTGAAATTGCTCTGGACGGAAAGCCTCTTCTCGGTGTTTGCTTGGGAATGCAGTTGTTGTTTGAACGAAGCTATGAGTATGGTTGTCACGAAGGACTTGGTCTGATTCCCGGTGAAATTCGACCGATTTCCGACGTGATTCCCGCGGATCTGAAAATACCGCATATCGGTTGGAACGCACTTTCGTTTTCCGAACCGAGATGTCCGATCTTTGGTGGGCTCAGCGAAGGAGATTTTGTGTATTTTGTGCATTCGTATTATGCCAAAACCGAAGCTCAATTCATTACGGCTTACAGCGAATACGGCGCCGATCTGACGGCCGCAGTACAGAACAAGAATGTGTTCGGTTGCCAATTTCATCCCGAAAAAAGCGGGGAAGTCGGCCTTGAGATTTTGAGAGCCTTTTGCGCTTGGGAGGAATAAGCTGTGCTAATATATCCTGCGATTGATTTGTATGAAAAAAAGGCAGTTCGATTGTTGCGCGGTGATTATCAAAAAATGACCGTTTACAGCACCGATCCGCTTGCCGTTGCCCGCGATTTTGAGTCAAGCGGTGCGACCGTGATTCATCTGGTTGATTTGGAGGGGGCAAAGGACGGTACCACGCCGAATCTCTCTGTTGTTCGTGAAATTGCATCGGAGACCGATCTTTTCGTCGAGGTTGGCGGAGGCATCCGTTCCTTGGAGACAATCAAGGCATACCTTGAGGCGGGTGTCAATCGAGTGATTCTCGGGACTGCCGCCGTCACGGACCCCATGTTTCTCCGCGAGGCTTTGAAGCGCTATCCGGAGAATATTGCCGTTGGAATTGATCTGAAGGACGGAAGGGTTGCGATCAAAGGCTGGACGGAGATTTCCGCTCTAACGGCGGATCAGTTTTTTGCATCAATGTGTGATCTCGGTGTCAAAACGGTCATTTGCACCGATATTTCAAAGGATGGCGCGATGCAAGGCACGAATGTTCAGCTTTACCGTGAGTTATCCGAGCGCTATCCCATTGATCTGATTGCTTCGGGCGGTGTCAGCAGTATGGAGGATGTTCGGGCGCTTTCCAAACTTGGCATACACGGTGCCATCATTGGTAAGGCATACTATTTGGGAGCGATTTCGCTTAAAGAAGCAATCGAGGTGGCAAAATGATCACGAAGAGAATCATACCCTGTCTTGATGTAAAAAACGGAAGAGTCGTAAAGGGAACGAACTTTTTGGGACTTCACGACGTATCGTCTCCGGTGGAACTGGCAAAGTATTACAGTGAAAACGGTGCGGATGAGCTTGTATTTTACGATATCACGGCCTCTGCTGAAAAGAGATCCTTGTTTACCGATATTCTTCTGGATGTCGCTTCTCAAATATTCATTCCGTTAACCGTTGGTGGTGGGATCAACACCTTGGAGGACTTTGACCGCGTGCTGAAATGCGGAGCGGATAAGGTCAGTGTAAATTCGGGAGCAATTCGGAATCCTGCGCTGATTTCTGATGCGGCGAAGCGTTACGGAGATCAATGCGTTGTTTTGTCTGTTGACGTCAAACGAGTCGACGGGGCCTTTCGCGTATTTGCCAAGGGAGGCAGAGAAAATACGGGTATGGAAGCGATCGAGTGGATTCGTCGCTGTGTTTCCGACGGCGCGGGAGAAGTTGTAGTAAATTCGATTGACACGGACGGTGTAAAGGACGGCTTTGACCTTGAGCTGCTTGATCGTGTTTGCGGGGCCGTTTCCGTTCCGGTCATCGCTTCCGGCGGTGCAGGCTCGATCGAACATTTTAAAACGCTGTTTCAGACGCTCCCGAAGGTGGATGCGGGACTTGCGGCCTCTATTTTTCATTTTCACGAGGTTGAGATTTTTGACCTGAAACAAAAACTGTCATTGTGCGGGATTCCGGTCCGCACGAAAGGAGAATAAGACAATGTTTGATATTGAAACCTTAAAGTTTGACGAAAACGGATTGATCCCCGCAATCGTGGTTGATTCTGTTTCCAAGAGAGTGCTGACGCTTGCCTATATGAATCGAGAAAGTCTCAAAATTTCGATGGAAAAGGGGCTCACCTGCTTTTGGAGCCGCTCCCGTCAGGAGCTTTGGTTAAAGGGGGAAACCAGCGGAAACTACCAGCATATTGTTTCGATCACCGCCGATTGTGACAAAGATGCTTTAACCGTTGTCGTCGAGCCGGATGGCCCTGCTTGCCACAAAGGAACGACGTCTTGCTTTGAAGAGTGCGTATGGCAAAGCGATGAACTTCACGAATTTTCGCCGGAGGGCTTGATGGATCTTTTGCAGGGGCGGAAAAGCAACCCGAAGGAAGGGTCTTATACGACGTATTTGTTTGAAAAGGGAATCGATAAGATTCTGAAAAAAATTGGTGAAGAATCGACCGAAGTTATTATTGCGGGAAAAGCTAACGATCGCGCGGAAACGATTTACGAAATTGCCGATCTTGCTTATCACGTGATGGTGATGATGGTGCAAATGGGTATTTCCTTGGAGGATATTCATAAGGAACTCGCTTCCAGACACGTTATCGATCACAAGGTTAAGCAGGAAAAAATGACAAAATGAATATTATTCAATAACAATGGATGCTCTGCGGCTCGTATGCAATCGCAGAGCTTCTTTTTATATTTTATTGCCAAAATAAAAGGAACATTTTTGATATTGTTCTTGACAAAGAAATCCACAAAGAATATAATATTGTGGTAATTTGATGTGTTGTGAATATTTATTCAATTCTTTGCTTGAAGAGAAGGAGACATAAAATGTCTAAAATGTGGGCAGGAAGGACTGACGGCAGGATCGATCAGATGGCGGATGACTTCAATTCTTCCATTCATTTTGATTGCAGAATGTTTCGTCAGGACATTGCCGGAAGCATCGCGCACGCCGCTATGCTTGGAAAACAGAACATTATTACCTCCGAAGAGGCTTCTGCCTTGATGGACGGTTTGGCAGGCATTTTGTCTGATCTTGAAAACGGTTCGCTTTCGTTTGATTACTCTTGCGAGGACATTCATATGTTCGTAGAAGAGGTTTTAACGTCTCGACTCGGCGATCTCGGTAAAAAGCTTCATACCGCTCGCAGTCGCAACGATCAGGTTGCGCTCGATTTTCGGATGTATTTGAGACAAGAATTGGATTCGATTTCCGAAAAGATCACCTCGCTCATTTCCGTAATCTGTGACAAGGCCGACGAGTATAAGACCGTCATCCTTCCCGGCTATACTCACCTGCAAAGAGCACAGCCGATCTCGTTTGGACATCATCTGATGGCTTATGCGATGATGCTTCTTCGCGATCTTGACCGTCTTTCGGATTGCAGACGCAGAATGAATGTCTCTCCCATCGGCGCTTGCGCTCTTGCCGGTACGACCTACGATACCGATCGCAGATTTGAAGCAGAAAAGCTTCACTTTGATTCCGTTTGTCTCAATTCGCTTGATGCTGTTTCCGACCGTGATTTTGCACTTGAGTTTCTTTCCGCTCTATCCGTTTTGATGATGCACCTCTCCCGCTTTTCCGAGGAGATCATTCTTTGGTGCAGCTGGGAGTTTAAATTCGTTGAGCTTTCCGATCAATATACGACGGGGTCTTCGATTATGCCGCAGAAGAAAAATCCCGACATTGCGGAGCTTGTCCGCGGCAAGACGGGCAGAGTCTACGGCGATCTGATGGCGCTGCTTACGACGATGAAGGGGATTCCTTTGGCCTATAACAAGGATATGCAGGAGGACAAGGAGGGCGTTTTCGATGCTTGCGATACCGTCAAAATGTGTCTGGACGTTTTCGAAGGAATGCTTAAGGGAATTCGTGCATTGCCCGAGAATATGAAGAAAGCGGCGCAGGGCGGCTTTATCAATGCAACCGATCTTGCCGATTATCTGGTGAAGAAGGGAATGCCGTTCCGCAGTGCCTATAAGATTTCGGGTCAGATCGTAGCGGAATGTATTTCCAAGAATCTCGTCCTTGAAACGTTCCCCTTGGAGCGTTATCGCGAATATTCGGAACTTTTTGATGAGGATGTGTATTCCGAGATTGATCTTTCGGTTTGTGTGGAAAAAAGAAACAGTGAGGGCGGAACGTCCTTTGCTTCGGTTCAGAAGCAGATTGATTTCGTCTGTGAAAGGATTCAAAAATGACCAAGGTTTTTATTGACGGAAGTGCCGGAACAACCGGCCTTCGCATCCACGAAAGACTTGCCTTGCGCAAGGATCTTGAGGTAATCACTCTTTCCGATGAGGTTCGTAAGGACCCCGCCGCTCGCAGAGAAGCGTTGAATGCCTGTGATATCGCGTTCCTCTGCTTACCCGATCCGGCCGCCGTGGAGGCAGTTTCGATGATCGAGAATCCAAACGTGGCGGTGATCGACACCTCAACTGCACACAGAACGAATTCCGATTGGACTTACGGTTTTCCCGAGCTTTCGGGCAAAAGAGAGGCGATCCGTTCCTCCAAGCGCATTGCCAACCCCGGCTGTCATGCCAGCGGTTTTGTCGCTTTGGTTCAGCCTCTTTGCCAAGCCGGCATTCTTTCTCCCGACACGCCCCTTTCCTGCTTTTCTCTCACGGGCTATTCCGGCGGCGGTAAAAAAATGATTGCGGAATATGAGGATCCCGCCCGTCCCTCGCTTTTTGATGCGCCCCGTTTGTACGGTTTAACGCAGGAGCACAAGCATTTAAAAGAAATGGTTGCGATTTGCGGGCTGAACAAAAAGCCTGTATTCAGTCCGATCGTTGCTCCTTTTTACAGCGGTATGGAAGTTTGTGTTTCTGTTTCTCGCGAGATGCTTTCGGTTGGGTATCGGCAGATTTGCGAGTTGTACGAATCGGTATACCAAAACGGCTTGGTTCACTTTGATTCGGAGGCTGAAGAAAGCGGATTCCTTTCGGCGAACGCCTTTTCCGGTCGGGACGATATGCAGATTACGGTCAAGGGCAATGAGGAGCGTTTTCTTCTCATTTCCCGTTTTGATAATCTTGGCAAGGGCGCAAGCGGCTCTGCCATTCAAAATATGAATATTTTACTGGGTGCCGATGAGTCGGCCGGACTTAACGTTTAAATAAGGAGTATGCAAATGAAATTGATTTCAGGCGGCGTTTGTGCCGCAAAGGGTTTTCGCGCAGGCGGTGTCCATTGCGGCATCCGCAAAAACAAAACGAAGCGCGATCTCGCGTTGATCCTCAGCGATTGCCGTTGTTCGGCTGCCGCTGTATATACGCAGAATCTCGTCAAGGGCGCTCCCTTGACGGTTACAAAGAATCATATTTCCGACGGCTATGCTCAGGCGGTGATCTGCAACAGCGGAAATGCCAATACCTGTAATGCGAACGGAATTGAAGTGGCGGAAACAATGTGCTCGCTTCTTTCCGATGCCGTTGGGATTCCCGCCAATGACGTTGTGGTTGCATCCACCGGCGTGATCGGTCAGCCGCTTGATCTGACGCCGATTCGTGACGGGCTTCCGTCGCTTGTTCAATCGCTTTCTCCTGACGGAAGTGCTTTGGCGGCAGAAGGCATTATGACCACCGATCTGAAAAAGAAAGAAATTGCCGTTGAATTTGTTCTCGACGGAAAGACCTGTCACATTGGGGGTATCGCAAAGGGGAGTGGAATGATCCACCCGAATATGGCAACGATGCTCGTGTTTATTACGACAGATGCTGCGATCTCGCCTGCGATGCTGCAAAAGGCGCTTTCAACCGATATTCAGTCTACTTTTAATATGATTAGTGTGGACGGCGATACCTCGACGAACGACACGGTCGCCGTATTGGCAAATGGCTTGGCGGGCAACCCGTTGATTGACGCCGAAGGAGAAGCCTTTGATACGTTTATGAAAGCTCTGAATACCGTCAACGTTGCTCTTTCCAGAATGATCGCTTCCGACGGCGAAGGTGCAACGAAGCTCCTTGAGTGCAGAGTGCAGGGCGCAAAGAGCGAAAAGGATGCTAAAATCATTGCCAAAAGCGTGATTTGCTCCAGCCTCTTGAAGGCTGCAATGTTTGGCGCAGATGCCAACTGGGGGCGCGTTCTGTGCGCCATCGGTTACAGCGGAGCAGAGCTTGACGTTTCTCGCGTAGACGTTTCCTTCAAAAGCGAGAAGGGAACGGTTTGCGTTTGCCAAAACGGAGCCGGCGTGCCATTCTGCGAAGAAGAGGCAAAAGAGATCCTCTTGCAGGATTCGATTGAGATTTTGGTTTCTCTTGGGGATGGGACGGCAGATGCTTGTGCTTGGGGCTGTGATCTCACGTATGATTACGTCAAGATCAATGGAGATTATCGTACTTAATGGAGGTTATGATGGATTTGCACCTTTCGAATGCTCAGCGCGCGGAAATTTTAACGCAAGCGCTCCCATATATCAAACGCTATAACGGAAGAGTCGTTGTGGTAAAATACGGCGGCAACGCAATGATTGACGAGCAACTTAAAATGCAAGTAATGGAAGACGTCGCTCTTCTTTGGCTCATCGGCGTCAAGATCGTTCTCGTTCACGGCGGCGGCCCAGAGATCAGCGAAATGATGAGCCGACTCGGCAAGAAAACCGAATTTGTCGACGGTCTTCGTGTGACAGACAAGGAAACGGTTGAAATTGCTCAAATGGTTCTGGCAGGAAAGGTTAACAAGACTCTTGTCAATTTGATTGAGTCCAAGGGCGGCAGAGCAATGGGGATCTCCGGTATGGACGGCAGACTGATCGAAGCGACCATTAAGGACGAAAGACTCGGCTACGTAGGAAAGATTACCAAGATCAATATTGATCCTGTCATTGACCTACTCGAGAAGAATTATATTCCTGTTATTTCCACCATCGGTTGTGATCGCGAAGGTAATACATATAACATAAACGGCGATACTGCAGCGGCCTATATTGCGGGCGCGCTCGGAGCAGAGCGCTTGATTATGATGACCGATATTGCCGGAATTCTCCGCGATCGCGAGGATCCGAACTCGCTGATTCATTACGTTACGCTCCAGCAGGCCGAGCAGCTCAAGCAGGAGGGGATCGTTTCCGGCGGTATGATCCCCAAGGTTGAGTGCTGTGTCGAAGCCATTCGTGAGGGCGTAAAGAACGTTGTTATTATGGACGGTAGGGTTCCGTATTCGATTTTGATGGAGCTGCTTACCGACGAGGGTGCCGGTACAATGGTAACAGGAGGCTGAAATGTCTGATTTGCAAAATCTTGATCGCGCTTTCGTCGCAAACACATACGCCCGTTTTCCGCTAACGATTGTCAGCGGAAAGGGAAGTGAGGTTTTTTCTGACGGCGGAAAGCGTTATATTGATATGGGCTCCGGAATCGGTGTGACTGCTTTCGGTATCTGTGATGACGTTTGGGTCAGCGCTGTGGAAGCACAGCTTTCCCGTGTTCAGCATATGTCCAATTTATACTATACCGAGCCTTGCGCGCAGCTTGCCAAGCGCCTTTGCGAGAGGACCGGTATGAAAAAGGTGTTCTTTTCCAATTCGGGAGCAGAGGCAAATGAATGCGCCATCAAGGCTGCCAGAAAGTACGCTTTTGACCGCAAGGGAAAAGAGTATGACACCATCGTAACGCTCGAAAACAGCTTCCACGGTCGAACGATCACGACGCTTGCCGCGACGGGGCAAGAGCATTATCACGAGCTGTTTCAACCCCTGACACCGGGATTTGTTCACACCCCCGCCAATGACATTGAAGCGATGAGAAAAACGCTTTCCGAGCATCGCGTTTGTGCTGTTATGATGGAATGCGTTCAGGGCGAAGGCGGCGTGATCGCTCTTGATCCCGACTTTGTCAAAGAGGTTTATCGTCTTTGCCGAGAAAATGACATTTTGCTAATCATTGACGAGGTTCAGACAGGAAACGGAAGAACGGGAAAACTTTATGCGTATCAGCATTTTGATATTCATCCCGATCTTGTCAGCACGGCGAAAGGCTTAGGCGGCGGACTTCCGATCGGCGCTTGTCTGTTCGGTGAAAAGGTCGAGGACGTGCTCGGCTTCGGAGATCACGGTTCCACCTTCGGCGGTAACCCGATTGCCTGCGCAGGTGCGATCAGCATTCTCGACCGTATGGATGATGCTTTTCTTTCCGAAGTAACTGAAAAAGCCGAAATGATCCGCACAGAACTTAATGGTGCGAAGGGAATTCGCTCGGTCAGCGGTCTCGGCTTGATGGTCGGCATTGAAACGGCAGGGGATGCAAAGACCATTGTATCGAAATGTATGGAAAAGGGCATTCTCTGCCTCACCGCAAAGAATAAGGTGCGCTTGCTTCCTGCGTTGAATATTCCGAAGGATTTGCTTTCGGAAGCGATCCGTGTGATAAAAGCCATTTGTGCTGAAGAGGAATCAAAATGAATTTGAATTTGAAAGGCAGAAGCTTTTTAAAGCTTCTTGATTTTACTCCCGAGGAAATCGGATGTCTTCTTGATCTTGCTGCTAAGCTTAAGACAGAAAAGAAGCAGGGGATTCCTCACAGATTGTGTAAAGGAAAGAACATTGCCCTTGTATTTGAAAAATCCAGCACCCGTACACGCTGTGCCTTTGAGGTTGCCGGCGCCGATCTTGGAATGCATCCCGTTTACCTTGAACCCACCGGTTCTCAAATGGGGAAGAAAGAAAGCATCGCCGACACGGCCAGAGTGCTTGGAAGAATGTTCGACGGCATCGAATATCGCGGCTTTGGACAGAGTATTGTCGAGGAATTGGCGCGTTTTGCCGGCGTACCAGTTTGGAACGGCTTGACGAATGAATTCCATCCGACTCAGATTCTTGCTGATTTTTTAACCATTCGTGAGCATTTCGGATCGCTTTCGGGTAAAAAACTCGTTTATATGGGCGACGCCCGTTACAATATGGGCAATTCCTTGATGGTCGGCTGTGCCAAAATGGGAATGCATTTTGTTGCTTGCGCTCCGAAAAAATATTTTCCTGCTCCCGAGCTTCGCATGGAGGCTGAAAAGATCGCCAAGGAGACGGGTGCGGTACTCGAATTTATCGAGGATCCCAAAACGGCAACAGCGGGCGCACACGTGCTCTATACCGACGTTTGGGTATCTATGGGTGAGCCTGATTCCGTCTGGGAAGAGAGAATCCGCGAGCTGACTCCGTATCGTGTTACGAGTGATCTGATGAAAAATGCGGGACCGCAGTGCCGCTTTATGCATTGCTTGCCTGCCTTCCACGATGTGAAGACGACGATCGGCAAAGAGATCTATGAAAAATTCGGAATCGACTGTATGGAGGTTTCCGACGAGGTATTTGAGAGCGAAGCATCGATTGTGTTTGATGAAGCAGAGAACCGAATGCACACCATTAAGGCCGTGATGGCGGCGACTCTTGCATAATTTTTTGAATTGTGATATAATCAAGCCACTCGATCAATTAGGAGGTTTCTGATGTCCGAAAAAGGTTTTGGTACGCTTTGTGTGCAGGGCGGGTACACCCCTAAAAACGGAGAGCCCCGTCAAATCCCGATCATTCAAAGCACCACGTTTAAATATGACAGCGGTGCCGAAATGGGCAAGCTGTTCGATCTTGAGGCAAGCGGATATTTTTATTCTCGTCTTCAAAATCCGACTTGCGATACCGTAGCCGCAAAAATTTGTGAATTGGAAGGCGGCACTGCCGCTATGTTGACTTCTTCGGGAATGGCGGCCAATTTTCTTGCAGTCTTTAATCTTTGCAGCGCAGGCGATCATCTTGTTTCCTGTGCTTCGATCTATGGCGGCACGTTCAATCTCTTCTCTGTTACCTTGAAGAGAATGGGAATCGACGTGACGTTTGTCTCTGCGCAAGCGAGCGAGGAAGAACTTGACGCCGCATTCCGTCCCGAAACGAAGGCTGTGTTCGGAGAGACCATTGCCAATCCTGCGCTGACGGTTCTTGACATTGAAAAATTTGCACGTGTTGCCCATAAGCACGGCGTTCCCCTTATCGTCGACAATACCTTCCCGACTCCGGTTCATTGCAAGCCCTTTGATTTCGGTGCTGATATTGTGACACACGCTACCACGAAGTATATGGACGGTCACGGAAGCTGTGTCGGTGGCGCGATCGTCGATTCCGGCAAGTTTGATTGGACCAAGTATCCCGACAAATTTTCCGGTCTTTGCACGCCCGATGATAGCTATCACGGCGTTACCTATACCGAGCGTTTCGGCATTGAGGGAGCATATATCACCAAAGCAACCGCGCAGTTGATGCGTGATCTTGGTGTAACGCCTGCACCGATGAGTGCGTACATCCTCAATCTTGGCCTCGAGAGTTTGCACGTGCGTATGGCCCGTCACAGTGCTTCCGCTTTGGCGATTGCAGAGCATCTTGAGAAGCATCCGAAGATCTCTTGGGTCAATTTTCCGGCGCTTCCGTCTTCTCCCGATTACGCATTGACGAAAAAGTATATGCCGAAGGGAACCTGCGGCGTTATCAGCTTCGGTGTTAAGGGCGGCAGGGAAGCGGCCTCTTCCTTTATGGAGAATCTTAAACTCGTTGCCATTGAGACCCACGTAGCCGATGCTCGTTCCTGCTGTTTGCATCCTGCAACCACCACACACCGTCAGTTGAGCGATGAAGAATTGGTTGCTTGCGGTGTCGGCCCCGATCTGGTTCGTCTTTCCGTTGGCTTGGAGGACCCCGAGGATTTGATTGCCGATATTGATCGCGCTCTGGAACAAATCTGATTTCGGAGGGTAGCTTATGCCAATCAAAATTCCCAATGATCTTCCTGCGGTTCAGACTTTGGCAGATGAAAACATCTTTGTAATGACCGAAAAAAGGGCAATCACCCAAGATATTCGTCCTTTGCGGATTCTGCTGTTAAATCTGATGCCGAAGAAGATTGAGACGGAAACGCAGATCTCTCGCGTCCTTGGAAACACACCTCTTCAGATCGAATTGACTCTCATTCGTACAGCATCTCATCAGTCACAAAATACGGCAAAGGAACATCTTTTGGCGTTTTACAAGACTTTTGATGAAGTCTCCGACCAAAAATTTGACGGAATGATTATTACGGGGGCTCCCGTTGAAACCTTGAAATTCGAAGATGTTGATTATTGGCCGGAGCTTTGCCGTATTATGGAATGGTCAAAGACACACGTCCATAGCGTGTTGCACATTTGTTGGGGAGCACAGGCAGGATTGTATTATCATTTCGGCATAGAAAAGTATCCTCTTGAGGAAAAGCTCTTCGGAGTATACCCTCACAAGGCTGACTATCCCCATTCAATGCTTCTTCGCGGCTTTGACAGCGTCTTTTATGTTCCGCATTCTCGCTACACGACTGTGCATCGCGATGAGATTGAGGCTGTTCCGGAACTCAAGGTTCTTGCTTCCTCTGACGAGGCAGGGGTGCATATCGTTTCCAAAAACGGCGGACGACAGTTTTTTGTAATGGGACATGCAGAATATGACCCATTCACGCTTGATTCGGAATACCGTCGCGATCTTGCCGCCGGACTTGGAACAAAAATGCCGCAAAACTACTACGAAAATGATGACCCGACTCAGAGCCCGATCGTTCGTTGGCGCGCTCATGGCAGTTTGCTTTTCATCAACTGGCTGAATTATTTCGTGTATCAGTCGACCCCTTACGATCTTCAATCACTTTAAAAGAAAAAACAGGAGTTTCTCCTGTTTTTTCTTCTTGCATCTTTTGCATTCTTTTGATACAATGGAAGCAAGAATTACAAAGGAGAAGATAATGAAGCTTCAAACTCAAAACAGACAGCCGATTGAATTTCGAGCTGTAATCTTGAAAATTGCTTTTTCTGCCTTTTTATTTTTGTTTCTGTTTTCGCTTTATCAGGTCGTTGCGTATTTCACCGAACGCAAGGATGGCGAGCTTGTCAATCAGGAGATCAGAAACGAGGGAATTCAGCAGGTTGAGATTCCCGAATATCTTCCTGTTATCGGTGCTGACGGGTCGGTGATTGACCAGTCGTACCTTTATCCGGATATTGCAGTCGACTTTTCTGTCATTCAATCTAAATATGCCAATGTGGTTGGTTGGATCTATTGTAAGGATACCCCCATTCATTATCCCGTTCTCCAATACATAGATAATGATTTTTATCTGTATCGTTTGCCGGATGGGACCAGCAATGAATCGGGAAGTATCTTTATGGATTGCCGGACTATTTATAATTTCTCCGGTTGGCTTAATGTCATGTACGGCCATAATATGAAGAACCGTTCGATGTTCGGCTCACTACTTGATTATCGTTTGGAGGGGTATTACGAAAAGCATCCCGTTTTGTTTTTCTTTACCCCGAATCAGAATTATCGTCTGGATATTTTTGCCGGTGTGAATACTACGGCGACCTCGTATGTCTATACTACGCCGTTTTCCGATGATGGTAGGATCACATATCTGAATCGACTTGTCGCCGATTCGGTATTTCAGACGAATGTTGAAATTTCCGAGACAGATCAATTTATGCTACTATCTACCTGCTCCGGTGCAGTATCTTCCTCTCGTCGATTTGTCGTCGTCGCTAAAATGACTCCGATTGATACGGAGTCGCAGGATGAGGAGAATCCAGATGAAGAGGATCGTCCTACCTATACCCCGATCGTTGTATTCCCAACTGTTGATCCGAATGCAGGTCCGCAGGGCGGAAATAACGCAGGCGGTGGTGCAGGCGGAAATAACAACACCGGCGGCGCGGGTGGTGATAACACCGGCGGCACGGGCAACGATAACACCGGTGGCACGGGTAGTGATAACACTGGCGGCACGGGCAGCGATAACACCGGCGGCACGGGCAGCGATAACACCGGCGGCACGGGTAGCGATAACACCGGCGGCACGGGTAGCGATAACACCGGCGGCACGGGTAGCGATAACACCGGTGGCACGGGTAGCGAT
>JAZRZQ010000170.1:0-17303 GCA_045601445.1 Eubacteriales bacterium
TTTTCCCTGCGATTTGGCAAGGAGCTTGGAAAACTGACTTGCCGATTCCGTCTCCGCTCCATCCACGGCAAGGATGACGTCCCCCCGCTGAAGCCCCGCCTGCACGGCGGGACGCTTGATGCCCTCTCGGGTCTGAACCTCGCCGAGCCCCGTCACCAAAAGACCCTTGGTGTCGATCTTGATGCCGATCAGCTCGCCGCCCGGAATGAGCGTTTCTTTTTCGTAATAGCGGATCTCGACCTCTTTGACCGGCAAAAAGCCGAGGGCAAGCACCTTGCCCGTTTTTCCGTCCGATTCGGGAGACAGCGTGAAGCCGAACACGTCCTTGGCCTCTTCTCCGACGAACAGGCTGACCGAATCGGGATAGCAAGCCTCACCCAGCCCGAACAGAACCGACAGCGCAAACAAACACGCCAGAGCAAAAAATGCTGCTCTTTGATAGGTTTTTCGGATCATAAAAAACTCCCGTTTGAATTTGTCTTTTCAGACAGATTTAATTTGCTCCGAAAAAAGAAAAATATGTTCCGATAAAATTGGTACTAAATCATTTTTTTGCGGGAAAAATAATCTTGCACCTTGCTTTCAAGCCGAATCGGTGGTACAATAGCAAAAAGGAATTTTTTGGAAAGGTTCGGTGATGAATATGGCAGGAAACGGAAACGAATTTTTGCCCAATTACGTGGAATATCTCGTTCCTTTAAAGGAATCGAAATATATTATGCCCAAGCGCCTTCTGATCGGCTCGATCATTGCGGCTCTGGTGATCTTGGTGCTGGTGCTTCTGACGGTCGTCTTTTCCTTTTTGGCGGGATTGGTTCCCGTCGCGCTGATCGTCGTGGGCTTTCTCGGCTGGTATCTCTGGCGCTTTGCCTCGATCGAATACGAATACACCATTTTGCAGGGCGAGATGACTTTCGAAGTCATTTACGGCAAGCAGCAGAGAAAGGCCTTCTACAAAACCAAGATCTCCGATATGGAATCGGTCGCTCCCGCCAAAGAACCCGTGCGCGAGGCAGATTTTGACCGCACGGTCTTTGCCGCCAGCACGATGGACAATCCCAACACCTACCGCGCCGTCATTCGCGAGGCGGACGGCACCAAGACCCTGCTTTACTTTGAGGTGTACGACAAGACGCTCAAGGTGCTTCGCTTCTACAACCCGCGCGCTTTTGCGTAAGGGCTTCATATTCCATTCATTTATTTGCTTTATTCTCAACTTACGAAAACAAAAAGGATCCTCCGATCCGGAAAGGACACGCTATGAACGAGATGCAGTCTTGGGAAGTGCAACAGCCCGCTCCCGAGCCGAAACCGCCCAAAAAGAATAAAAAAGCAGCTTGGATCGCGCTGGGTGTCGCTGTGATCCTGATCTATTTTGCTTCGATGACAGGACTTGCGTGGTATCTGCTTCGCCAAGCCCCCAACGCCCCTGAAACGGGCGAGCCGACGCAGACCCAAACCGAGGAAAACAGCACCAACGCTCCCATTAAAACCAACCCTTCCGAGGACGGAAACAACCTGATCGTGAACGACGATTACTCCGGCAAGGCGCTGACGGCCGCCCAGCTTTACGAAAACAACGTGGATACCGTGGTGTTCGTGGAAGCAAAATTCAAAAACGGCAGCGGTAGCGGATCGGGCTTTGTGATTGACTCCGAAAACGGCTATCTTCTGACCAACTGCCACGTCGTGCAGGACTGCCTTGAGGTTGCCGTCACCTTCTCAAACGGAGATTCCTACCCCGCTGAGGTCATCGGAGCGGACGCGATCAACGACGTGGCCGTCTTAAAGATCAAGGCGACGGGCCTTAAGCACGTTACCATCGGAAATTCCGACAATCTCCGCATCGGAGATGACGTTCTGGTCATCGGAAACCCCTTGGGCGATCTGACCTTTACCCTGACAAAGGGCATCGTCTCCGGCACGAACCGCACCATCAACACGGGTGAATACGCCATTCAGACCTTCCAGACCGACGCCGCGATCAACTCGGGCAACTCCGGCGGCCCTGCCTTTGACGCAACGGGCGCGGTGATCGGCATTGCCAGCGCGAAATACGCCGCCACGGGCGTGGAAGGCATCTGCTTCTGCATTCCCATCAACGACGCCATGCGCGTGGCAAACGATCTGGTCAATTACGGCTACGTCAAGGGAAGAAGCAATCTGGGCGTTACGGTCTCCACCTCACCCGGATACCGCTACGAGATCGACGCCCTCGGCAGACGCGTTCTCGTGGAAACAGCCTACGGCGCGCAGATCGAGGAGATCGGAAAATCCTCCTGCGCCAAGAAGGCGGGGCTGGAAGTCGGCGACATCATCACCAAGTTCCAGAACACCAAGATCACCACGGCAAACGAGCTGATTAACGCCAAGAACAAGTACAAGGCGGGCGAGACCGTTACCGTGGAATACTACCGCGACGGACAAACGCACAGTGTTAAGATCACGCTGGATGAATACACGCCGTAACGGCATAACAAAAAGAACGTCACTTCGATTGAAGTGACGTCCTTTTTTTCTTTTGTTATGCTTCTCTTCCCATTCGGAAGGCGGTCTTGTTCAATTCGAGAAACTTTGCGGGAACGCTTTCCTCGATGGCCAAGAGCCACTCCTCTTCGGAAAAATCGAAGTATTTGGACAGGCGTCCCATCAGCGCAATGTTGACGGCCTTGGCGCTGCCTGCCTTCTCGGCAAGGCTGAGCGCATCGAACGCATCCAGACGAACCCCTGCCGCGCGGATCTTCTCCGCCAGATCGGCCGGATACTCGGCCGCACCCGTAATGACGGGCATCGGGTTGATCTGCTGGGTGTTGGCGACGATGATGCCGTCGGGCTTTAGGTACTCGGTCCAACGAGCCGCCTCGAGCATTTCAAACGAGACGATGACGTCGGCCTCGCCCACGTCGATGATGGGAGAGTAGACCTTTTCTCCGAAGCGGACGTAGGTGACGACGCTGCCGCCGCGCTGGCTCATTCCGTGAACCTCGCTGACCTTGACGTCATAGCCGCGGGTCAAAAGCAGCTTCCCCAACAGCTTCGAGGCAAGCAGGCTTCCCTGACCGCCGACACCGACGATCATAATATTTTTCGTTTCCATTATTTTGCCTCCTTTTTGCCCATGGCACCGAATTTACAAAGCTGGGTGCAAACGCCGCAGCCCGTGCAAAGGGTGTTATCAACGACGGCCTTGCCGTTTTTCATACTGATTGCGGGGCAACCGATCTTCATACACATCTTACAGCCGCGACAAGCATCGGCATCGACCGAGATCGGGCCGGGATGCTTGACGGTTTTGAGGAGCGCACAGGGACGGCGGGAGATGATAACGGATGGCTCGGGAGCGGCCAGCTCCTCACGGATGGCCTCTTCGCAGGCGGCCAGATCGTACGGATCGACCACGCGCACGCGGCGGATGCCCACCGAGCGGCAGAGGGTCTCCAGATCAATCTTGGAAGCAACGTCACCCTTGAGGTTGAAGCCCGTGGTCGGGTTCTGCTGATGGCCGGTCATACCCGTAATGGAGTTGTCAAGAATAATCAGCGTTGCGTTGGAAGCATTGTAGGCGATGTTGACAAGACCCGTGATGCCCGAATGCATAAAGGTCGAGTCTCCGATGACGCCGACGGTCTTGCCGTCCGCCGCGCCCTCCAGCGCCTTCACAAAGCCGTGCAGTCCCGAAACGGAAGCGCCCATACAGATCGTGGTATCGAGTGCACAGAGCGGAGCGACCGCACCGAGCGTGTAACAGCCGATGTCACCGAGGGTCGTGATCTTGTTTTTGCTCA
This sequence comes from Eubacteriales bacterium, assembly GCA_045601445.1. Lineage (GTDB taxonomy): Bacteria > Bacillota > Clostridia > Oscillospirales > SIG627 > RGIG5579. Next base: position 3,786 of record JAZRZQ010000170.1, read on the forward strand.
AAACGTAGAACAAGCCTCTGTGGGGACAGCCCGCACACATCACGGGGGGGCGGGGCGGGAGCGCTTCGGACAGAGCGGCACCCGTGGGGACGCTTTCGCCGAGATTGGCACGGACGAGATTCTGGCTGAATTCTCCGATGCAGGAGAAGAGCGACTTGCCCTCAGCCTCCACTCCAATCTCACGACAATGCGTTTCGATGAAGGAATCCAGCTCTTCCACGACGATCACGCGGTCAACCGAAGCGGCAAACTTGCGGATCTTTTCGGTGGGGAGCGGCCAGATCAAGCCGAATTTCATCACGGGGTATTGATCGCCAAACACCTCCTTGACGTACTGATACGAGGTCGATGAGGTCAAAAAGCCGATGCTGTGATCCTCGCCGTCCTCGAGACGGTTGATCGGATCGGTCTCGGCCAAGGCTGCAAGCGCGCGCGTGCGCTCTTCCACGACGGGGTGGCGGCGCTTGGCGTTGGCGGGCATCATAATATACTTGGCGGGGTTTTTCTCGTAAGGCTTCGAGCGCTCGACGCGCTCACCCGTTTCGACCACCGACTGCGAGTGTGCCACGCGGGTACACATTTTCAAAAGCACGGGGGTATCAAACTCCTCGGAGAGCTCGAACGCGCGGGCGGCAAAGGCAAGAGCCTCGGCGGAATCCGACGGCTCGAGCATCGGGATCTTGGCGGCGCGGGCGTAGTGACGGGAATCCTGCTCGTTCTGCGAGGAGTGCATTCCCGCATCGTCTGCCACGGCGATGACAAAGCCTGCGTTCACGCCCGTGTAGGACACGGTAAACAGCGGGTCGGCGGCCACGTTCAGGCCGACGTGCTTCATACCGCAAAAGCTTCTCTTTCCTGCCAGCGAAGCACCGAAGGCGCTTTCCATCGCGACCTTTTCATTGGGTGCCCACTCGGCGTACACCTCGGGATAGCGGGCAACGGCCTCGGTGATCTCCGTGCTCGGCGTGCCGGGATAGCTGGAAACGAAGCTGCAGCCTGCCTCATACAGACCGCGTGCGACGGCTTCATTTCCCAAAAGCAAAGTTTTCATTCTTTATTCTCCTTGTGACGTATTTTCTTCGATCGCGTGACGGGCAGAGACCGTGACCTTGCGATCGTAGCAGGAAAAGATTTCATCGACCTTTTCCTGATTGGGTTTAGGGGTGAAGAGACTGACCAGCGGAACGATCACCAGACCCGCAAACATACAGAACGCGCCCGCGTTGATCGGGGAGCGAAGCAGAGCGGGAAAGATGCTCGGGAAAAGGATGACGCAGACCATCACGACCGTGGAGAAGGCGAAATTGACCCAAACGGCCGCGCGCGTCACCCACTTGGCGTACAGACCGTACAGAAAGGGGGCGAGGAACGCGCCTGCCAGCGCACCCCAGGAGATGCCCATGAGCTGAGCGATGAAGGTGACGGAGGAATTGTGCTGGATCAGCGCGATCACAACGGAAACGACGATGAACACGACGATGAGAACGCGCATCCAGAGAAGCTGGCTCTTTTCGGTCATTTTCTTCTTGACGTGGCCTCGGATCAGATCGAGCGTGAGCGTAGAGGAGGAGGTCAGCACCAGAGAGGAGAGCGTGGACATCGAAGCGGAAAGCACGAGAACGATCACCACGGCGATCAGAATCGCGGGAAGGCCCTCGAGCATGGTCGGGATGATGGCATCAAAGCCGCCCGCGGGAATGCCCGCCTCATTCACCGAGAGCTTGTCGGCGTAGAGTCGGCCGAAGCCCCCGAGAAAATAACAGCCGCCCGCAACCACGAGGGCAAAGAGCGTGGAGATAATCATTCCCTTGTGGATGGCCTTTTCGCTCTTGATGGCGTAGAACTTTTGCACCATCTGCGGCAGACCCCAAGTGCCGAGCGAGGTCAGAATGACCACACCCAAAAGCCCCGTCGGATCGGGCCCGAAGAAGGAAGCGAACACACCGGGGATTTCGTGCTCGACCTCGGCAAGAGAAGTAAGCGAGGCAAAAAAGCCGCCGTTCTGCCCGAGTACGGCAACAATGACCGCGACGATGCCGACGAGCATAACGATTCCCTGCACGAAGTCATTGATGGCCGTGGCCATATACCCACCGGCGATGACGTACACCGCCGTCAGCGCCGCCATCACGATCACGCACACGGCGTAGGGGATGTCAAAGGCCATGGCAAACAAACGGGACAGGCCGTTGTAGAGAGAAGCGGTATAGGGGATGAGAAAAATGAAGATCAGTGCGGAAGAGGCGATCTTCAGCGCGGGAGAGAAGAAGCGTGCGCCGAAGAACTGCGGCATCGTGGCGCTGTCGAGATGCTGGGTCATCACGCGCGTTCTTCTGCCGAGAATGGCCCAAGCCATCAGAGAGCCGATCAGCGCGTTGCCGATGCCCGCCCAGGTGGCGGCCACGCCGTATTTCCAACCGAACTGTCCCGCGTAACCGACGAATACCACGGCGGAAAAATAGCTGGTGCCGTAGGCAAAGGCCGTCAACCAAGGGCCGACGCTTCTGCCACCCAGCACAAAGCCGTTGACGTCGGTTGCGCTTTTGCGGCAGTAAATACCGATGCCGACCATACTGCCGAAAAACAAAACGAGCATTGCGATTTTAATAAAAAGATCCATAAAAACACCTTCTTTTTCTTGACAGCACCTTATCCGTTGATCTGCGCCTCAACCAAACTGCCGCGGCAGTATTTCTCGCGCAGGGCGGGCTTTTCGATTTTACCCGTGGGATTTCGGGGAACGCGATCGAAGAAGATCTTTTTGGGACGCTTATAGCGCGGCATTCCCTGACAGAATTCGTTGACCTCTTCCTCGGTCAGGCTTTCGTTCTCCTTGACCTCGATGATGGCCGCCGCGATCTCACCCAAGCGCGGATCGGGCAGGCCGATGACCGCCACGTCCTTAATTTTGTCGTTGGCGCGCAAAAAATCCTCGATCTGAACGGGGTACAGATTCTCCCCGCCCGAGATGACCACGTCCTTCTTTCGGTCAACCAGATACAAAAAGCCGTCCTCGTCCTCTTTGGCCATATCACCCGTAAAAAGCCAGCCGTCCCGCAGTACCTCGGCGGTGGCCTCGGGGTTTTTGTAATAGCAGAGCATCACACCCGGTCCTTTGACGCAAAGCTCACCGACCTCGCCGCGGGAAACCTGTCCGCCTTTCTCGTCCACGACCTTGGTCTCCCAAAGATAGCCCGCCTTGCCGATCGCGCCGACCTTGTGGATGTTTTCCACACCGAGGTGGACACAGCCCGGCCCGATGGATTCAGACAGACCGTAGTTGGTGTCGTACTCGTGGTGAGGGAAGACCGCCTTCCAGCGATGGATCAGACTCGGGGGAACGGGTTGAGCACCGATGTGCATCAATCTCCATTGGGAAAGGGCGTAGTCCTCGAGGCGGACGGTGCCCGCGTCGATGCTGTCGAGCAGATCCTGCGCCCACGGCACCAGGAGCCAGACGGTGGTGCATTTTTCCTCGGACACGGCGCGAAGAATCCACTGCGGCTTGACCCCACGCAAAAGCACCGCACGGCTTCCCGAGAGAAGCGAGCCGAACCAGTGCATCTTCGCGCCCGTGTGATACAGAGGCGGAATGCAAAGAAACACGTCGTCCCGCTGCTGGGAATGGTGGTTCTGCTCGGTCAGACAAGAGGAGACCAGCGCCTTGTGGTTGTGCAGAATGGCCTTGGGAAAGCCCGTCGTGCCGCTGGAAAAATAAATGGCGGCATCGTCGGAATCCGAAAGCTCCACCGCAGGAGCGGAAGAGGAGCAAAAGCCCGTCAACCGAAGGCAATCCTCGGCAAACGAGGGGACTTCATCCCCGACGAAAAAGTAGGTCTCAACGATGGAAACCGAAGGGACGATGCTCTCCACACGCTCGACAAACTCGGGCCCGAACACCAGAATCTGCGAGTCGGACAGCTCGAGGCAATACTTGATCTCGTCGCTTGAATAGCGGAAATTCATCGGAACGGCAATGCCGCCCGCCTTGAGGATGCCGAAGTACAGCGGCAGCCACTCCAGACAGTTCATCAGCAAAATGGCAACCTTCGTTCCTCGCTTCATCCCGCGGGAGAGCAGAAGATTGGCAAATCGGTTGGCGCGACGGTCAAAATCACTCCAGGAAAGCTCGCGGCGGTACGGGGCACGGTCGGTCGTTTCGATCAGCGCGGCCTCGCGCCAGGTTTCGGAGCGGTCGCGCTCCTCGCTCGGATTCAATTCAACCAGCGCGGTCTCACCGCGGTACAGTCTCGCGTTTCGTTCCAGAAATTCGGTTATGGGCATAACGGTCTCCTTGTCACAATGAAATAAAAAAGCCTCTGCCGAACAAACGACAGAGGACGAAAAAATCGTGGTACCACCTCAAATTTACCCTTGCGGGCCTCACGGGCAAATGCTGCCCCGCAACGTAACGGTTGCCGCCGTCTCTCTCTACTGAAGAGCCTGTTCGAAAGAGCCGCTCCGAGGGGTATTCCGCACCGCCGATTCCACGGTCTTGCACCAACCGACCGCTCTCTGTGGGAGGTCAAACGGGCGTACTTGTCCTCATCCTCGCGTTTAATTATTAACAGAATATCATTTTTTGCAAGCAAAGTCAAGAATTTTGTAAAAAAAGACAGTCTCCGAGGCTGTTTTTTCCGCCTGTTTGACCAAAATCGGGAAAAAAGCGCGCTTCGTGCTTTACAAGTTCTTTTTTTCTGCTATAATGAAACGTGCGGAGCTTTTCCGTTCCTTTATTGATCGCTCGCGAGTGACACGGTTTTCGTGCCGAGCACAGCGGGCGGTATTCAAGCATTTTTTCGGAGGTTTTTTTATGGCTTTTATCAAAACACCCGTCAAGGGAATGAACGACGTTCTCCCCGTGGAGGAGGCACTGCGCCAAGAAGTGCTTGCCCTCATCCGCAAGACCTACGCGACCTTTGGCTTTCGCGAGATTGAAACGCCCTCGATGGAGCATATTGAAAACCTGACCGGAAAGCAGGGGGGCGAAAACGAAAAGCTCATCTTCAAGGTGCTCAAGCGCGGCGCCGCCCTTGCGCGCGCCATCGAGGATCAGAAGGAGCTGGCCGACAGCGGAATGCGGTACGACCTGACCCTGCCCCTCTCGCGGTATTACGCCGCCAACTCCCAAAGCCTGCCCGCTCCCTTCAAGGCGATGCAAATCGGCAACGTCTGGCGCGCCGACCAGCCGCAGAAGGGCCGATTCCGCCAATTTACCCAGTGCGACATCGACATTCTCGGTGACGCTTCTCCCTTGGCCGAGATCGAGCTGATCGGCGCGACCGCGCAGATGCTCGAGCGCATTTTCGAGGACACGGATCTGCCCGGCTTTACCGTTCACGTCGGTGACCGCCGAATCCTGCGCGCCATGGCACTCTACGCCGGCTTTGCCGAGGAGAGTCTCGACGAGGTCTTTATCATTCTCGACAAGCTTGACAAGATCGGTTCGGACGGCGTCAAGGCAGAGCTTCTCTTACTCGGTGCGTCCGAGGAGACGGTGGAAACATATCTCTCTCTCTTCGATTCTCGCGCCACCGACTCGGTGCGTGAATTTTGCGCGGCGATCCCCGCCGAATTTCTCTCCCCCGCCATTCCCGAGCAGCTCGACACCATTCTATCCTGCGCCAAGGGAAATCTGTCCGAGAAGGTCACGCTTTCCTTTGACCCGACGCTCGTGCGCGGAATGGGCTACTACACGGGAACGATCTTCGAGATTAAGCTCAACGAATACAACTTCTCGATCGCCGGCGGCGGCCGCTACGACGAAATGATCGGCAAATTCTCGGGACAGAGCGTGCCCGCCTGCGGCTTCTCCATCGGCTTTGAGCGCATCACCACCATCCTGCGCGATCACCCGAAGAAAAACAGCGAGAGTGAGACGGACAAGATCGCCCTTCTCGTGGCGGGCGGGGCGGATGCCGCAAAGCTCGCGGAAATCTTCTCTCGCGCCGCTCTTCTCCGCGCCGAGGGCAAAACCGTGACGGTGCTTCCTCTCAAAAAGAACGCAAAATTCCAGATCGACCGCCTGATGGAGGACGGCTACGGAACGATCGAGCGCATCTACAACGACTAAACGAAAAAACACACAAAGAGAGACGCTTCTTGCGAAGCATCTCTCTTTGTTTTCTCTTGTGAAATACCAACTGCGGTTTTCACCATCGGGTTCGGGATAGAAAAAGCGTGATGCTCTTCGGAGCATCACGCTTGCGCTTGATTTAGTTTGCGGGAGCGGCGGGAGTCGAAGGCGCCGCCTTGGGGGTGTTGGGCTCTTCGGGAACGATCAGCGTATTGGACAGCGTCACAAGCTTGGGTGCGTAGGCCTTGTACGCATTGCGGAAGCCGCAATCGTTCTGGAAGGACTGATACGAAGCGGAAAACTTATTGTCGGGGTTGTTGTAGATCTCGTTGTAGATCTCGGTGAGGATGGCAAGATAATCGTTCGTGCCGTACACCAGCTGATCGTAACGGGCGTCGATCGCAGACTTCCATTCACCAAAGGCCTTCAGGTACTTATCCTCTGCCTTGGTCCACTCATAGCGGAAGCCGAGGAAGGGGCTGATGCGGGAGTTGCGGTTCTTTTCCTTGGAGATCTCGATAAAGTCGCTATCCATCTTGTCGGTCACGTAGCCGATCAGAGCGTTACCGGTGGTAAAGTAATCCATCGAATAGGAATCGTCAATGACGGTAATCATATTCTCCTCACCGGCGGTCTTGATGTAGTGGGTCTCCTCTACGCCGAAGGTGATGAGGTTCTTGAATTCCGAATCGCAGGAGAACAAACGAAGGATCTCCATGGCGCGCTCGGGGTACTGGCAGAACTTACTGATACCGAACAGGCCGTACTCAAAGGCGGCTTCGGTGGTAAACTCGGCACCCTTGTAGAGAATGACGGAATAGCCTTCCTCTTCAAACTGCTTCTTTTCGGCGGCAGAGAGCTGCTCGACGGCAAGGAAGAAGTTGGCGTTGTTCTCGGAGAGGTAACCGGCATTGCGCCACTTGGCCTTCAGCGCACAGTAATCCACAAAGGCGCTGCTCTGAGCAGAATTGGGATTGAGTGCGGAGTAAGCGTTTTCAGCGGTAAATTTACCGGCAGGGAGCGTGTCGAAGAAGACACAAAGAGAATTTGCCATATCCGTCTCGGTATAGTAGACCAGATCTTCGGGAGCAAAGTCGCCGAGGATGGGGGTCACGCCTCTTTCGTTGGCACGGATCTGGGCAAAGACGGGCTCAAGATCCTCAATGGAGCGAACCTTGGTCCAATCGACGTTGTACTTCTCGGCAAGCGCGCTGTTGACCACAAAATAGGTCTCCTCGGTGGTGACGCCGTGGTTGTTCGGGATACCGAACACCTGACCGTTCACGGTAGCGGCAGTCATAAAGGAAGGATAAACGTAATCGCGCACGTTCTTGTAAGTACCGGAAAGGAAGGTGGTCAGGTCGGTAAGAAGACCTTCCTCGATGTTCTTGTAGTAAGCATCGGCCGTGGGGATGTAGATGATGTCCATCTGCACGTCCTTGAGAACGGCAACGTCCTTACCCTGCTCGATGAGCTCGTTCTTTTCCTGCTCGAGCTTTTCAGCCTCTTCGGCCTTTTTCTTGGCCTCCAAGCGCTTCTGCTGCTCGTACTTCTTCTTTTCCTCGGGCGTCAGCGTCGCCTTATAGGCGGCCTCTTCCTTGGCCTTCTTCTTTGCTTCGGCCTCGGCGGCCTTCTTGGCCTCCTCTTCCTCGGCAAACTTTTGGTACATATCTTCCAGCTGCTTCTGGTACTGCTTTTCGGTCACAAAGCGCAGATCAATCGCGGTCTTGTACTTCGCGACGCAGTAGTTGCTGACCTTCTCCTCCACTGCGGCAAGTCCCTCCGCGGTGGTGCTGTCATCGGTGACGGCGTAGATGGTCAGAGCAATGTTCGGTCTCTGGGGCTCGTCCTCCTCTGCGGTCTCGCTCTCTTCCTCGGAAGAGCAGGCGGTCATACACAGAGAAAGAAGCATCACCATCGCCAAAAGAAGACTAATGAGTCTTTTCTTCATAAAAAGATTCCTCCTTCTTGGATTCCAAACCGTAGTATTTCATCATATACGGTCAATTACTTATATTTTACACAACCAAGGCAAGAATGTCAAGGGAGAATGAATGGTCATAATTCCTAAAATGCGACCCCGATTTCTGTACTTCTTGCCAAATTCCCGCTTTGCTTAATCCAAATAATCCTTCAGCTTTCTGGCACGGCTGGGATGGCGGAGCTTGCGAAGCGCCTTTGCCTCGATCTGACGGATTCTCTCGCGGGTGATGTTGAACTCCTTGCCGACCTCCTCGAGCGTGCGGCTTCTGCCGTCGTCAAAGCCGAAGCGCAGCTTGAGCACCTGCATCTCGCGCGGGGTAAGGGTGTGGAGCACCTCGTCCAGATGCTCGCGCAGCATCGTATAGCTGGCGGCCTCGGCGGGGGCGGGCGCGTCGTCATCGGGGATGAAGTCGCCCAGATGGCTGTCCTCTTCCTCACCGATGGGCGTTTCCAGAGAAACGGGCTCCTGCGCGATCTTCATCGTCTCGCGCACCTTTTCCACGGGGATGTTCATCACCTCGGCGATCTCCTCGGCGCTGGCCTCGTGGCCGAGCTCCTGCAGAAGCTGGCGGGACACGCGAAGCACCTTGTTGATCGTTTCGACCATGTGAACGGGGATGCGGATGGTTCTTGCCTGATCGGCAATGGCGCGTGTGATCGCCTGACGGATCCACCAGGTCGCATAGGTGGAAAACTTATAGCCCTTGGTATAATCGAATTTTTCGACACCCTTCATCAAGCCGAGGTTGCCCTCCTGTATCAGATCGAGGAAGAACATTCCCCTGCCGACGTAGCGCTTGGCGATGCTGACGACCAGACGAAGGTTTGCCTCTACGAGCTTCTGCTTGGCGTCCTCGCGGACATACTCGCTCTCGCCCTCGATCATCCTGCGGGCCAGAACCAATTCCTCATCGCCCGTCAGAAGCGGCACCTTGCCGATCTCCTTTAAGTACATTCTGACGTGGTCCTCGAGCGCAAGACCCTCGTTGGAGAGCATTTCCTCCATATCCTCGCCCGTTTCCAGCGGCTCGATCTCGTCCTCGTTTTTCAGATCCTCCAGATCGGGCGCTTCCATAAAGGACGAAATCTCAACGCCGGAAGCCTCCAGCACGTCGTAAAGCTTTTCGAGCTGATCGCCCTCGTACTCGACGTCCTCGAGCATTTCCATAATCTCGGAATTGGAAAGCGAGCCCTTTTGCTTACCCTTTTCGATGATGGCGTCAAACGCCTTTTTCAGCTTTGCCTCGGGTGCAAGCTCCTCGGTTTCCTTCTTTTCGGTTTCCTTCTTCTTTGCCATAACGCTTTTTCCTTTCTATGTATCGAATCTGTCGGGATTACTCTTTTTTTCCTTTTTCGGCACGAAGCCTCTCCAGCCAATCAGCCGAGAGCGGCTCCTCACGGCGGGCCTTGGCGCGCGCCTCCTCCTCGAGCCGATCGAACAGCTCGTGCAAAACGCTCTCCTGATTGCCAAGACGCTCGCGCTTGCGGCGCAACTCCTCCAGCTCGGCGATCTCCTCGGGAGTAAAGAATTCGTTCAAGCGCGAAGTGCAGAGCTCCGGCCCCTCGCTGACGGCAAGGAGCGCCTCGGCGGCACGGCGCAGGAAGGCACATTGAAACAGCTCCGGCTTGAAGCGGGCGCGGATTTTGGCATCACAGAGCGCTTCGGGGCGCTGCAGCAGGATTCCGAGGATGCCCTCCTCCTTGCTCGCCTGCGGGAGAAATTTGGCCTTGTCGGGATTGACGCGGTTGCCGAGCCCCTGCGTCTTTTTGACCTCCTCCGCGAGCTTTTCCTGCTCGAATTTGCGCCCGCGGCGATTCATTTCCTTTTCGGTCTGGGCGCGGATGATGGCGATGGGAAGAGCCGTCTCCTCGGCGATCTTGCCGATATACAGCTCCCGCTCGATCTCGCCCGTGCCCTCGTCCGCCAGAAGCGGCAGGCACTCCTTGACGAAGGCGTCCTTCTCGTCCATCGTGCTCAGCGAAAATTTTGCCCGTTTTTCGCGAAACAGATACTCCAGCGCGCCGGGGGCGGCTTGACGGAGCGCCTCGAAAGCACCCTTGCCGAACAGACGCAGAAAATCGTCGGGGTCTTTGGCGCTGCGACCGTCCGCGGTCTGCCCCGTCAGCGTGATTACTCTGACCTTCAAGCCCACCGACTGCAAGAGCCGAATGGCCTTTTGCGTGGCGTTTTTGCCGGCGTCGTCCGCATCATAACAGAGAATGACGCGGTCGGTGAAGCGGGCAAGCAGGCGGCACTGATCGCCCGTGAGCGCCGTACCGAGCGAGGCGACGGCGTTGGAGTAGCCCGCGGCGTGAAGCGAGACGACGTCGACGTTGCCCTCGCAGAGAATCAGCTCCCGATCGGGACTGTTTTTGGCCAGATTGAGCGCGAACAAGGTTTTGCTCTTTTTGTAAACGGGGGTGTCGTTGGTATTGACGTACTTGCGATCGTCCTTGCCGCCGCCCGCGACGAGGCGGCCGCTGAAGGCGACGACGTTGCCCGAGGCGTCGATGACGGGGAACATCACCCTGCCGCGGAAGGCGTCATAATAGCTCCCGCCTGTCCCCTGACGGATGAGAAACGCCTCGTGAAGCTCCTTGTCGGAGTAGCCCTCTTTTCGCAGGTGCTGATAGAGTGCTTCCCACCCCTCGGGCGCGTAGCCAAGCCCGAAGCGCTTGATGACGGGCATGGAAAGCCCTCGCTTCTCGACCAGGTAGTCAAGCCCCGCCTTGCCCGCGGGCGAGAGCAGCGTCTCGTGCCAGAAGCGGGCGGCCTTGGCGTTCATATCGTAAAAGCGCTTTTTATCGACTCTTTTTTCAAAGCCGGTTTGCTGCGGCATCGGAAGCCCCGCGCGATTGGCCAAAAACTCGATGGCGGAGACGTAATCGAGGTTTTCGATGCGGCGGATGAAGGTGATGACGTCGCCCCCCGCGCCGCAGCCGTAGCAGTAAAAATGCGGCGGTGAGGAATAGAGGGTGAACGAGGGGGTCTTTTCGTTGTGGAAAGGACAACAGCAGACCTGATTCGCGCCCGCGCGGCGCACCGTCGCGTACAGCGAGACGACCTCTTCGAGGGGGTTTCGCTCGATGACTTCCTGAATAAAGCTCTCGGGGATCGGCATCTTCTGTCTCCTTTCTTGTTCTCTTACTCTCTATATACGACAAAAAGGACGGGATTCCTCTTTTTTTACAAAAAAATTTTCTTCTTTTTTTGTTTTTTCTTCTCACGCGGAAATTGAAAATTTCCTGAAAATGACAAAGAATCCATTTCGGGAAAAAGGGAGTTTTCCACAGAAAAAAGGCGCTTATTGAAAAAATAAGCGCCCGAAAACCTCGGTTTTCCATAGATTCCACAGAGTTTTCCACAGGGCCTGTGAATTTCGATTGTGGAAAACTTTCGGTGTAAAAATTTATTTTTTTGGGATAAATCTGTCGTCCGGCGGCGCGGTGATGCACACGTTTTTCAGATACGAAAGCGGGCCGGATTCCTCGGGCTCGAAGCTGACGCGATGCGCGCGCAGGGCTTGATGGGCAAACTCGGGATCGCGCACCGAGCCGTATTTCAGGTCTCCGACGAGGGGGTGGCCGAGGTGGGCGAGGGTGGCGCGGATCTGGTGGGTTCTGCCCGTATGCAGCAGCACGGAAAGGAGCGTTCGGTCGCGAGCGGGGTCGTAATGAAGCACCTTGATCTCGGTGATGGCGGTGAGATGCTCGGGGCGCGGCGTTTCGGAGACGCTGACGCATCTCTCCTCGGCGTTCTTTTTCAGATACAAAACGATCTGCCCCTCGCGCTTGACTTGCCCTGCGGCAAGGGCGAGGTATTCCTTGCGGACTCTTCGGCTTCGGATGAGAAGATTCATCTCTCGCAAGGCTTCGGCGCTCTTGGCGCAAAGCACGAGTCCCGAGGTATTGCGGTCGATGCGATTGCAGAGCGCGGGGGCAAAGGAAGCCTCGCGCTCGGGCAGATACTCCCCTTTTTGGAACAGATAGGCCTTGACGTGGTCGATGAGCGTGCCTGTTTTCTGCGTTTCGTCGCTGTGGCAGGAGAGACCCTCGGGCTTGTCGCAGACGAGCAGATTCTCGTCCTCGTACACGACGCCAAGGCTCGGCACGAGGCTCTGCCATGCCAAATCGGACGGCTCGAAAAATTCGGGTGCGAGAAAGCACTGCACCGTATCGCCCTCGCAAAGAAGCTGGCCTGCTTCACAGCGCTTGCGGTTGACCTTGATTTTTTTGAGTCGGATGGCTTTATACAAAAGGCTTTTCGGCAGGGCGACGGTGACCTTGCTGACGAATTTATCGACTCGCTGGTCGGCGTCGTTTTTTTGGATGATAAATTCCTTCATGATTTGTAGGCGGTAACGGCGTTGATGCTCAGGCCCTTGCCGGAGAAGGTGATCTCGTACTCGGTGAGGATGTTGTCTGCCGCCCACTCGGAGTGGTGCAGATCCCGCGTGACGTTCTCGACACGCCAGCCGCAGGCGGGGTAGCTTTCCAGCGAGGATTCGAACAAAAGGACGTTGTCGGTCTTTTGACGGATGGCGCCGCCGTCAGCGAGGATGCTGCGGTAGACGGCAAGAAAGCTCGGTGCGGTGAGGCGTCGCTTGGCGTGGCGCGCCTTCGGCCACGGGTCGGAGAAATTGAGGTAGATGCAATCGACCTCGCCCTCGGCAAAATACTCCGCGAGATTCTTGGCGTCTGCGCCGAGAAAGAGGACGTTTTCAAGCCCTGCCGCCGCGACCTTCTCGACGGCAAGGAGCATCGCCTCGCGGCAAAATTCCACGGCGACAAAGAGCGTTTCGGGGTTTCTTTTCGCCAATTCCAGAATGAAGGCACCCTTGCCACAGCCGATCTCAAGCTCGAGGCGGCGCGCCTTGCGCTCCTCGCCCGCCTTCGCAAACAGCTCACGAAACCTTCCGCGATGCGCCACAGGCTCCGTAATCAAATACCGCTCGCAGGCAGCAAGTCGCTCGTCGGTGTGTTTCTTCTTTCTCATTCTCATTGCTTTTTTATCTCCGCTTTTATATTTTCCCCATTATTATAGAAGATTCCCCCAAAAAACGCAAGCCCCCCTTCCTTTCTTTTGAAAAAGAAAGGAAGCAAAGAAAACTTTAACTCGCGTTTGCTTAATAGTAAAGCTCAACTTCCGTATCCCGAAAATCTGCTTTATAAAAAGTAGGCAAAGACTTACTTTCTTTTTCAAAAGAAAGTAAGTCAGGGGTAGGAGATGATGCTCGGCACGATGGCAAAGAGAACGGGCAGGGAGACGAGTGAAAAGAGGGTGGTGATAAAGCAGTAGCGCGCGTTTTGAGAGGCATCAAGACCCATGCTTTCGGGGAAGATCACACAGTTGAGACCCGCAGGGAGCGCGGTGATCGCCAGCGTCAGGAAGAGCGCCTCGCCGCGGAAGCCGATCAGTGCCATCACAAGCAGGATGAGAATGGGAATGCCCACCAAGC
>JAZRZQ010000171.1:0-4270 GCA_045601445.1 Eubacteriales bacterium
GATCCTCATTACGGGACGGTGTGAGCTTGACGTGGTCCATCAGGAGCACGACACCCTCTTCGGCGGGAAGATGCCCGCCCCCCCGGCCGACCGCCTGCAGATGCTGAAAAGCTACGTAGTCGACAAGGGCTACGATATGGGAATTGCAACGGACGGCGATGCCGACCGCCTCGGTGTGATCGACGATCGCGGTAACTATCTGCACCCCAACGACATTCTCGTTTTGCTGTATTATTACCTCATCAAGTTCCGCGGCCGGAAGGGCCCTTGCGTTCGAAACCTCTCCACAACGCACCGATTGGATACCATTGCCAAAGCCTTCGGTCAAATCTGCTACGAGGTGCCCGTCGGATTTAAGCACATTTCCGCCAAGATGGCAGAAACCGATGCCATTTTGGGCGGCGAATCCTCGGGAGGTCTGACCGTCAGTGGCCACATTAAGGGAAAGGACGGTGTTTACGCCGCTTCTCTTTTGGTGGAAATGGTTGCCGTGACGGGAAAGAAGCTGTCGGAGCTGATGCAGGAGATCCGAGAGGAATTCGGATCGACGTATATGGAAGAGAACTCCTACACCTTCCGCCCCGAGCGAAAGGAAGAGCTGCAAAAGCGCATCTTCATCGACAAGGAGCTTTGCGACTATGCACCGTTTGCCGTTCGCAAGGTTTCCTACCTTGACGGCTGCAAGGTGTATTTTGAAAACGGTGGTTGGATCGTTATTCGCTTTTCGGGCACGGAGCCGCTTCTCCGCGTATTCTGCGAAATGCCAAGCAAGGAAGATGCCGCCCTGCTCTGCGAAAAAACCAAAACGCATTTTTCCATATAATTTACGTCAAAAGGCCAATGGACAAACTCCATTGGCCTTAATTTTTCAAAACGTTATTTTTTTAACCATCGGGCAAGAGAAGCCTTGATCGGCAGGATCAGTGAGATCACAAACGGCTCCTTTGTCAGAAGCAAAACGAGGGCATAGACACCGAAAAAGAGGAGTGCGGAAACAAAGAGGGTCACGATATTGCTCCATCCGACAAACAGCGTCCATACGGCGGCAATCACGGCCGAAAGAAGCGCGAGGGCAATCTTGAAAAACCGAATGTCGGAAAACAAATCGGGCTTGATGGTGCGAATGGCAAGAAGCTGTACAATCAGAACCGCAAATTCCGCCACGACCGTTCCGATGGCCGCACCGACGACACCGAATTTCGGGATCAGGGTAAGATTGAAAACGAGATTGGTCAATGCCCCTGCAACGGTGGAATACAAAACGATCTTTTCCTTCAGCAGCGGAACGAGGATCTGAATCCCCAGAACGTTCGTAATTCCGATAAACACGAGCGTCGGCATAATCAGACGCATCGGCAAAATGGAATTTTCAAAGGCACCGCCCGACAGCAAATAAATGCTGGTGCGGGAATAAAGCATAAAATAGAGGCAAAGCGGAAGTGACATCAAAAGAACGAAATTGAGCGATTTTTTGCTGATCCGCCAAAACTCTTCCCTCTTTCCCTGCTCAATATAATTGGAGGCTCGGGGAAGGATCACCACGCCGAGCGAGGTTACCACACTGACCAGCACCGACTTAATCTTGACCGCAGAATTGTAAATGCCGACCTCATCGTCACTTCTCAAAAATCCGAGCATAACCGAATCCAAATTGGTGTAAACGGTCGTAGCACAGGCAAAAGCAAAGAAGGTAAAGACGGGTTTCAGATGGCGGCGGAAGCAGTAGCCGCCGACAGGCTTTGTGCCCATCAATTTTCTGATACAAAAGAAATTGCAAAGATTGGAAGCGGAATTGGCGAGGATACAGGTAAAGCCGTAAAGAACGTAGTCGCTTTGCTCGTGGATCAGCAAAAACATGGAAATAAGCGAAAGGATCTTAAAGAAAACGGAGCGGAGCGTGATATAGCTGTACTGCTCCATTGCCTTGTAAAGCCACTCCATACCCGCCGCGGACAAAAACATCGTGGAGCTGACGACAAGATAGAGAAGCTTTTCCTCCCTCAGCTTCGGCACGGTGGCAATCGCAATGAAAAGAGCAACATAGGAGATCAGCGTCGTAACGAGATTGATAACAAGAAGCTCGTGTGCGGTGCGGGTCAACTGTGTGCGATCTCCCCTGACGCGGGCGCAGGCACGCACGCCGTAGGTTGGAATGCCAAGCTGAGCAAACAGATCGAAATATGCTACGACCGAAATCGCCAAAGCAACCTTTCCCATTCCCCCCGGAAGCAGAATACGCGAAACGTAGGGGAACGTAATCATCGGAAAGAGAATGGACGTTGCGGTCAGGATGCAATTCAACAAAAAATTTTTACGAATCGAGCCTGCCAAAACAGTTCTCCTTTTATACGTTTATACGTTCAAAATACAAAGATCAACGGAATGCTCCGTACAGCCTCCAAGCGGCAAAAAACAGCGGAAAGCCCATGCGAAGGGTGGATATAGCAATTCGGTCACGCTTGGGCGTGCGAGGGTCGGACAGGACCGAATCGGCCACAGCGAGAATCTCATCGCGCAGGCGGGCTCGCAGAGGATAAAAGGCGCGATCACAGCCGGACATATAGCGCAGTACACTCAGCCTTGCGTGCGTCATACGGCGAAGAACCGCAGGCTGAAGGCTCGCAGAGCACGATAAGGCATAATCGCAAAGCCTTGAGACGGAGTCAATAAATTGAAGCCGCTTTTCGGAAAAAGAGCCGCTGACGATCGAGCCCTCGCGCTGAATATAATCGTAATGCGCCTCCGGCCCGACAACAACGTGAGACAGCATCGATAAAACCTCACCAAACACAAAGCTGTCCTCATAAAGCCTTCCCTTGGGAAAGCGAAGGGTTTGAAACAAGCTTTTGTGATAAAGCTTTCCCCATGCGCTGACGTCAAGATCACCGTGATACAAAACCTCTTCAAACGCCTCTTTTCGGGAGAGAATGCGGGGGGCTGAAAGCGCGTTGTTGGCTTTTTTTCGGTCGCCTCTTACAACGTTGTGGTTGCAGGCGGAAAGAAGCGTTCCCTCCTTTTCCTGCATCAGACGCAAGAGGTAAGAAAGATAGTGCTCGGTGACCGTATCGTCCGGATCGACAAAGGAAAGATATTCGCCCGTAGCACGGTCGATGCCGTAGTTTCTGGCATCGGAAAGGCCGCCGTTTTCCTTATGGTAGACGCGAACGCGCCCGTCCTTTTCGGCCCAAGCATCGCAAAGGGCACCGCAACGGTCGGGAGAGCCGTCGTCAACAAGGATCAATTCCAAATCCGTATGGGTTTGACGAAGCAAAACGTCGACACAACGGTCAAGATACGGCTCAACCTTGTAAATCGGTAGAATGACACTGATTTTCGGCACGGAAAGCTCCTTTTCGAATTCAAACGATCAAAACGGGAAAATTCTACCAAACAGTTTACAACAAAACAAGATAAATGTCAACCGATTGCGCAATCGGATGGACACGGGATTGGGAATTTTTTTCGGAATTGAAAAAAATCTCTTGCAAGTTGATTCGAACTCTGCTACAATAACTTGGATCAATGCGAAAGGATGACGAATAGATGGATATGAACGTTGTTTGTTTGGATTTGGAAGGGGTTTTGGTCCCCGAGATTTGGATCGCATTTGCGGAGGCAACGGGAATTCCCGAATTAAAACGCACGACCCGCGACGAGCCCGATTACGACAAGCTGATGCGCTTTCGCCTCGACATTCTCAAGCGCCACGGGCTCGGCTTAAAGGAAATTCAGGAGACGATCGCCAAAATCGAGCCGATGGAAGGAGCAAGAGAATTTCTCGATGCTCTGCGCGAGATGACTCAGGTCATCATCATCAGCGATACCTTTACGCAGTTTGCCGCGCCCCTTATGAAAAAGCTCGGCTACCCGACCATTTTCTGCAACTCCCTTGTCGTTGCCGAGAACGGTGAGATCCTCGATTTCAAAATGAGAATCGAAAAATCCAAATACACCACCGTCAAGGCTCTGCAATCGATCGGTTTTGAGACCATTGCAGCCGGTGACAGCTATAACGATCTGGGAATGATCCTCGAGAGCAAGGCGGGCTTTCTTTTCCGTAGCACAGAGCAGATCAAAAAGGATTATCCTGCTCTTCCTGCCTTTGATTCCTATTCCGATCTGCTGAAAGCCATTCAAGAGAATTTATAATCCAAGTCAAGACCACCGGTTGAACCGGTGGCTTGCACAGCCCCTATAAGGGGCTAATACAGGCTTCGTCCCTGAAAGGGACTACTGAAGTTTGACAACGCATTACACTCACAGGCAGCCG